>NC_020888.1:3187500-3420000 GCF_000355675.1 Thalassolituus oleivorans MIL-1
GCGGCGTGTTAATAGGGCTGGTACGTGTTCAGGTCGCGTTGCACAGCTAACTAAACCCGCTCCAATGCGCCCCGCCGCTTCGACAGCCATCATCGCAGCACCGCCAAAACCCGACTCACCGCCAATAACTAACACATGACCAAAATGACCTTTGTGAGCATTACCGCGACGCGGTGCTAATCCTCGCATTTCGTCATGTAGACGAGCCCAACTAATTCGCTCCGCATCAGCAACAATATTCGCGTGTGCACTATCAATAACCGATAATTCGGCCAACTCAAGTGCGCCACAAACATCAGGGCCAGATGCCGTTAATAAGCCACGCTTCACCCCAATAAAGGTGATAGTAACATCGGCCTTTACCACAGGCCCGTAGACCACGCCGGAGTCGGCATTTAAACCCGAGGGAACATCCAACGCTAACACGGGAATATCCGCAGCATTGATAGCAGCAATCGCTTGCGCAAACTCATCACGTGGTTCGCTACTTAACCCAGTACCGAGTAAGCCATCCACCAACACATCACCACTAAGATCGCTTGCTGTGCTCAAACGCTCAATCGAAATGCCGGTTTGCACGGCCATATTTAACGCTTTTTGCGCAGCCGACGTTTGCTTAGTTAAATCCCCAAGAGTAAAAACGCGCACCCGAATACCACACTCAAATGCCAATGCCGCTAAAATAAATGCGTCACCGCCGTTGTTACCAGGGCCGGCGATAACAGTAATCTTTCTGGCATCGACCCAGTGGTGCTGCAATACCGACAAAGCCGACGTTGCCGCTTCATGCATCAAAGTAAAACCATCATCACCCTGAGCTGCTATCGTCTGGCGATCCAACTCACGGATTTGCGCCACACTGAAGAGCTGTGCGGGCAAGTGGTCTTTGGCTGAAAACGGTCGGTTCATCGCAAGGGGTCTGCCATAGTAAGTCGAGGATACTGAGACAATGAAAGTCTCAGAATGTGATACATTGAGCGAAATTATATAGGAAGCCGCCGCTAAGTCCCACGCCATAAGGAGTTAATGGCAACGACAGCTTCTTTCGACGTGAATCAAACTGCATGAATCAAAGCGCCACCACATCCTTAACCGCCGAACAGTTAACGCGTTTACGTGACGATATTCGCCAATGGGCAACTGAACTCGGCTTTCAGCAAGCTGGGATTGCAGGAGTGGCCTTAGGTGAGCATGAAGATTTGCTACAAGAGTGGCTTGAAAACGGCTACCACGGCGAGATGGACTACATGGCCAGCCACGGGAATATGCGTTCCCGCCCAGCCGAGCTATTACCCGGAACACTGAGTGTCATCAGCGTGCGCATGGATTATCTGCCCCCCGACGGCAACATGCGCGAGCAACTCGGCGATCCAAATAAAGCTTACGTTTCCCGTTACGCCCTAGGGCGCGACTATCACAAACTGATTCGCAAACGCTTAACAGAGCTAGGCAAACGTATAGAACAAGCAGCCGGTCAAATGGGTTTTAGAGCCTTCGTCGATAGCGCTCCGGTTCTCGAACGGGCGTTAGCAGAACAAGCTGGACTAGGCTGGATCGGCAAAAATACTATGCTGATTAACCGCAAAGCTGGATCCTATTTCTTTTTAGGTGAAATCCTCACCGACCTGCCGTTACCGGCAGATAATAATCCAGAATCGGACCACTGCGGACGCTGCACTTCCTGCTTAGATATTTGCCCAACCCAAGCCTTTGTTGGGCCACACGTGCTCGATGCGCGACGCTGCATCTCCTACCTTACTATTGAGCTCAATGGTCCGATTCCCGAAGACCTAAGATCCGGTATGGGCAACCGCATCTTCGGCTGCGACGACTGCCAAATAGGCTGCCCGTGGAACCGCTTTAGCAAAGCCACCAGCGAAACCGACTTCACTCCCCGCCACCAACTCGACAAAGCCACTTTGCTGGAACTATGGGCATGGGATGAAGCTGAATTTTTAAGCAAAACAGAAGGCATGCCGATACGCCGTACCGGTTATGAAAACTGGCGGCGTAACATCGCCGTGGCCTTGGGGAATGCGCCAAAGAGTATTGAGATTGAACAAGCCTTACGGGCTAGGCTGGGGGAATCGGCGTTGGTGGATGAGCATATTGAATGGGCGTTGAGGCAGTCTTAGGTTTATGCGGCTGACGCCGCCTAAGGATATCCGCAACGCCTTATTCAAACGAAACGTATGTTTTTTGTAGGAGTTACTCAGGGAGCGCCAGCGAGCAGTAACGAATACGGGGTTAAGCCACTATCGGGAGTACGAACAAAAAGCGTTCGTTGACTCCCTCCTACAAACACAAAGCAATTCGAATCCAGTGTTCTGAAGCATATCGTCTCGTGCCTCTGGGCCTGCCGCAATGAATGAATACGGTTAGGCCGCACGGGCATGGATGCCCGAGCAGCGCAGTTTGAGCCATGGATGGCGAATCTGCGCGTGGCCGTAAACCGTATGAGTAAATAAGGATCTCAGGCCAGAAAGCACAAAAAAAGGGGGCTCCGGGGGAAGCCCCCGGGAAAAGAACCCGCGCCAGCAGCAACTAAAAAGCTACACCGCCAAAAAATGCTGACGATAATGCTGCATTTCAGCAATCGACTCGCGGATATCATCCAACGCTTGATGCGTACCTTTTTTCTCAAACGACGATACCACTGATGGCTTCCAGCGTTTCGCCAGCTCTTTCAGGGTGCTGACATCAACATTGCGATAGTGCATGAATGCTTCTAGCTCGGGCATGTATTTCACTAAGAAGCGACGATCTTGATGAATGCTATTGCCGCACAATGGCGAGGCACCAGCTTTTACGTGTTCGCGTAAAAATTCTAACGTGGCCAATTCAGCAGCGCGGGCATTGGTTTTGCTCTCGCGCACGCGCTGGGTTAGCCCTGAGTTACCGTGGGTGCGGGTGTTCCATTCATCCATGCCATCTAGCAGAATGTCCGGCTGATGAACCGCAAATACTGGGCCTTCAGCGATGATGTTGAGATCGCCATCGGTGACTATGGTAGCAATTTCGATAATGACGTCACGCTCTGGCTCGAGGCCGGTCATTTCTAGATCCATCCACACTAGGTTATCGCTTTGGCTCATAACGGTTACTCATTGGGAAATATGAGCAGTCTAGCAACTTGTGTAATGCACGGCCAACGCGGACAATGGCAAACGTCTTAAATCCGGTAACGCATTCGCATGTCAAAACGCAAACTGAATAAGCGCCAAGCTTGGCGGGTCGAGAAAATTCAGCAAGAAAAAGCCAAACGCGCCACACAAAAAGAAGATGTCATTGCTGAGCAATTGACTGCCGGAGAATTGGGCGACGAATCCGAAGGCCAAGTGATGGCGCACTTTGGTAGCCAAGTCGAGGTCGAGGATAAGCAATCTCAAGACCGTTACCGCTGTTTTTTACGTGCCAACCTAGGTTCGTTAGTTACAGGAGACCGCGTGGTCTTCCGCCCTGGCGCTGATAACCAAGGGGTTAAAACAGGAGTGGTAGAGATGGTAATGCCACGCACATCTGAGTTATCACGCCCAAACCCCTACAACGAAATCAAACCCGTTGCTGCCAATATCGACTTTATTGTGCTGGTGGTTGCGCCCGAGCCAGAAGCTCATGCCAATTTGATCGACCGTTATTTGGTGGCTGCTGAGAACTGCGAAATCGAACCCATCATTCTGTTCAATAAAATCGATTTACTCACCGAAGAAACCCGCCCACGCTACGCCGCCCTGCTCGCGAGTTATGAAAAACTGGGCTATCGCACACTGCGGGTGTGTAGTCACGATGACAGCAGTCTAGGCGAACTTAAAGAATTCTTAAACGGGCGCATTAGTGTGTTCGTTGGTCAATCGGGTGTTGGTAAATCGTCGCTAATCGGAACCTTGCTACCCGGCGAAGAACTGCGCGTTGGTGCGCTGTCAGAAAATACTCGTAAAGGTAAACATACAACGACAACTGCGCGCTTGTATCACTTCCCTGCAGGAGGCGATTTAATCGACTCGCCGGGGATTCGTGAATTTGGTTTATGGCATATGTCACCTGAAGAAGTGCTTTATGGTTTCAGAGAGATTCGCCCGGAAGCAGGTTATTGCAAATTCCGTGATTGCAAACACGAAAAAGAACCGGGTTGCGCTATGCTCGGAGCGTTAAAAGCTGGGCGAATTAGCGAAGCTCGCTTCCAAAGCTACCGCCGTATTTTGCAAACGCTCACTGAGCTTTAAACAAGCGCGAGAAATATCGCCAACAAAAAAAGGGAGCTTAGCTCCCTTTTCATATTACTTTTCCGCTGTTTCACTCACCAAAACACCTCACCTTTATTCGGTGGATTATCATAGCTGTTGTCTACTCGCTCACGCTCTTGTTGTAATCTTTCTATCAAACTGCCGGTTTTATTTAATACGGGCTTACGTGCGTCGGATGGTGGCGGTGGCGCATCGTTAATAAATTCGACATCAGCTTTTGTCCCTGAGCGCTCAAGCACGTTGTGCTCAGATGTGCGGTTCAACATCACAATGGCAATACGACGATTCACAGAGGCCGATGGATCATCCGGAATCAGTGGTGCGGTATCGCCCATACCAATCACTTGAGCAATTTGTTCTTTTGGCACACCGGCTTCCATCAGCGCTCGTCGTGCAGCATCGGCACGTAAAGAGGATAGCGCCCAGTTCAAGTCCTCCTCATCACGCTGCCCTCCTAAGCGCGATGAATCCGTGTGGCCGGTAATGGATAAACGGTGATCTAAGGTGGCCAGCATCGGCGCCATTTCCCAGAGAATATCTTCGGAATAATATTTTAGGTGTGCACTTCCAGGATCAAACATAGGACGATTGGTTTGATCGACAATTTGTAGACGTAGACCTTCGGTAGTGATGTCCAACAATAATTGATTTTTAAATGGACTCAGCGTCGGGCTAGCATCAATACGTTGTTCAATCTGTGCTTTTAATTCTTCTAAGCGTTTTTGTTCAATCGCATCGGCGAGACTTTCGATCTCATCAGCTTGCAGTATCTTTTCGGGATCAATGGATTCAGAGGTAGCAATATTATCGGCTTGAGAAGGTGAGCCACCGAGATCAATAACGTATTTTGATGGAACTTTCTTCCCTTCCTCAAACGCCAATGGATCTTGGAAATAACCTGAAATTGACGCCAATTGTTGTTCGTTTGAAGAGTTAATCACCCACAACACTAAAAACAGCGCCATCATTGCCAAGGCAAAGTCAGCCATGGCAACTTTCCAAGCACCGCCGTGATCCTCGTGCTTACCTTTTTTATAACGGCGAACGATTATATTTTGATGGGGGCTAAGATTTTCCATTAGCGTCCACGCACCTTACTTTCTACTTCTTCGAAACTCGGTCGGCCATGCGTGAAGAGCGACTTACGACCAAATTCAACCGCGAGTTGCGGTGGTAATCCGTTCAACGAAGCAATGATGCATGCACGGGTAGCTTCGTAGAGCTTAATCTCATCCTCGGCGAGATGTCTCATGGTTGCCGATATCGGGCCGACCATACCGTAGGCGAGGAAAACACCACTAAAAGTCCCAACCAGTGCTGCCGCAACGTGACCACCGATTTCACTCACTTCGCCACCAATCGCTCCCATAGTAATAACGATACCCAGAACCGCGGCGACAATACCAAACCCCGGCAATGCGTCGGCAACTTTGCCCACCGCCATTCCCGGTTGTTCTAGTTCGTGCAGGCGTGCTTCGATCTCTTGGTCCATCAATGACTCGAGTTCAAACGAGGTTAAATTCCCCGCCGCAATAATACGAAAGTAATCAGCAATAAAATTGGATAACTCAAGGTTGCCTTGGATTGCGGGATAACGCGAAAACAAGGCACTGGACGATGGACTTTCAACATCGCTCTCAATCGCCATAATGCCTTCACGGCGAGCCTTGTTAAGGATGTCGTAAATTAATCCGAGCACGTCCATATACATGGCTTTGTTGACGCGGCTGCCCATGATGACTTGAGGCATCATACGAAAACACTCAAGGATTACATGTAACGGATTCGACAAAACGAAGGCGCCGAATGCCGCACCACAAATAATCAAAATTTCAAATGGTTGCCACAGTGACAGCAGCTGACCATGTGACATCACAAAGCCATACATCACACTGCCGAACACAATGAACAGCCCCACAATAAACAGCATTCAATACGATCCTTGCAGCAAAATCTGACGATATAGAAACGTTAGGTAACAGCAGTGACGAAATTGTCACACATCCATCCAAGCAAAACTCATAACCCGACTATAGTAAGTAAAGGTCACAAACAGCAGTTGCACAAACTTAGACATGACACAGACAACCTTTACGCACCCGAGCGCCAGTCAATGGGAAGAAGTTCTCGCTTTTACGGACTTTCCAATCTTGCAGGAAACACGCGAACAACTGCGCCTGCATCTGAAAAATCCACAAGTGAGCTTTGATGAATTGATCCACATAGTGGATCGAGATCCAGCCCTGTGCTGGCACCTGTTGCAAGCCGCCACCCAACAAAACCCAGATTGCCGCGAGCAGTTATCTGGGGCGTTGAGCTGCCTGTCGCTGTTGGGGATGCAAGAACTTGTAAGACTCGTGAAAAACTTGAAGGTCGTCGCTCAAGATAGTGAAGATGAAGGCGACCGCCTCTATCGACAGGCGCTGATCACCGCCTGTCTTGCAGGGAATCTTGCGGCTCAATGGGCAAAAGAAAAGGGCACCTGCGCCCCAGGTTATGCGCAGTGGAGCACCATGCTCGCCCACTCGGTATTTTGGCCGTGGCTATTACTGCATGGCAATGCCCGCAATTGGTTGCATTGTGTGAGCACAGGATGCGATTTAATACCGGCTACCGAAGTAATATTTGGGCCTGATAGCAACAACTGGCAGCGCCTTGCAAAGCGCTATCAATTACCGCGCATGGCGTTAGATTTGTTCCGCCAAGAAGCCTTACCCAATGCCCATGACTGGCAATCGTTACGCCGTCATGATCCTCGCGATGACAACAAACAACGAGCGCTCGTTCATCAATGCCAAACACCGGCAATGACAGCTATGCTTGCCAGTTCTATGGCTTGGCATCTACACATGGCACCCCAAAGTCGACATGCCGAACGCTGGCTAGCTTTAGCCAGTCACGGCTTAGGTAAACCGCTAATACAAGTTCAACAGGACACGCGTCGTGCCCAAGTCGACATCAGTCATCAACAGAACTGCGGCTTGGCAACAGGTTTATCGCTACTGGCGAGTCCGCAGCCGACCAGCCGCGAATACCCTATTTATGCGTTACCATCGCTGGTCGTTCAAACACCTAAAAAATCAGTGGCGTCCGTGGCAGTTGCGACTCCCATGCCAACCGACGTCTCAACGACGAATATTGAGCCAGAGGCCAAACAACCGATACGAATCAAGGCAACCTCGACCACCACACCAGAGCTCACTCCCTCGAAATCAAAGCAAACAGAGACCTCTGATCACGGCCAGGCGTACTTGGCCAAGTTAATGCGTCAACTGCAGCAAGAACCTAGTAGCTTTGGCGATTGGCATTCTTTAATGCAAGGAGTACTGAAGGGGATTTGCCGCGGCGTCGGCTTAGAGCATGCCAGTGTCATGCTGCTTGATCGCGACCGCCAACGCTTGCGTATGGTATATAGCGAAAACTTTGAAGCACTGGGAGCGCTGGCTCAGGTTCGAATTCCGTTGGACAGCGCGCCTTTATTCCGCCAACTGCTCAAAAAGAATGCCTGTTTGCGGCTAACTGAATCGAATCGCGAACAATATCTAAGAGGTATGCCAACAGCGATTGCCGAACTGATTCCATTGCAAGTTTCAATCATGTCGATTTCAGCGGGCAATGCCCCTATCGGAATTGTTCTAGCCTGTAATAGACAAGGCAAAGGCATGATCAAAGCAGAGCAGTACGAGGCGTTTAGGCTGTTATGTACCATGACAAGCCGCAGCCTTGCGGCACTGCGAGCAAATCAGACTAAACAAGTAAAGGTAGAGGTCACACAAATCGTCCGCTCATCCGGAACCTGACAGACGCCAGCAGCTCAGATACACTTGCGGTTTTCTGATCAAAGCGACTTACCATGCCGACATCGTCCTCTCATACCTTGCCATTATTATTAGAGCCCGAAGATCTAGCGGAATTACTGCCGCTAGATGGCGTGTTGATTATTGACCAATGCAAAGCGGAGACTTTTTTAGAGCACCACATTCCGGGCGCCGTTCATCTCGACTTCAAACGCTTGCAATTAGGAATAGCACCCACGCCCGGCGCACTGCCATCAAACGCCGATTTAAGCGCGGTATTCAGTGAACTAGGCCTAACGCCAGACACTCACGTGGTATGCAGCGATGATGAAGGTGGCGGTTGGGCAGGCCGTTTAATTTGGGTGTTAGATAGCATTGGCCATAAACAATACTCCTATTTAAACGGCGGTATTGTTGCTTGGTTGGATGCAGGATTACCGACCGAGTCAGGTGCCAGCATACCAACAGCATCTGAATATGTGGTTGATTATATTGACCAGAGCGTATCCATTACCAAAGAACAAATAAAAGCCGCTTTAGGCTCATCTAAGTTTGCCATCTGGGATGCACGTTCACCGGCAGAATACTCGGGCGAAAAAGCAATTTCGCCGCGCGGCGGACATATTCCTACCGCCGTTAATTACGAATGGACCTTGGGTATGGATAAATCCCGCGCACTTCGTATTAAAGAGCTAAACACATTTAAAACGCAGTTGGCTGAAATGGGATTGGATAAAAACAAGACTATTGCCACTCACTGCCAAACGCATCACCGCTCCGGCTTTACCTATTTAGTCGGAAAAATTTTAGGTCTCACCATGCGCGCTTATGCTGGCTCATGGGCTGAATGGGGAAGTGACACCACGACTCCCGTGACCACTGGCAAAAAGCCATAAGGAATTATCTGTGAATACCGACAAATTATTTATCGCTACCCAACATTTACTACCACAGCATTTACTTTCTCGCTGTGTCGGCTGGCTTGCTGGTTGCGAAGTAAGCTGGATTAAAAACCCATTAATTCGCGCATTCATTAAACAGTACGACGTCAATATGGCTGAAGCAAAACGCCAGACAGCGGAAGAGTTTAGCTGTTTTAACGATTTTTTTACTCGTGAGTTATTACCCGACGCACGTACCGTTGCGCTAGAAGACAATGTCATCACCTCTCCTGCCGATGGTGCTGTATCTCAATTAGGCCCAATTAAAGGCGGACGGGTATTTCAAGCTAAAGGCCAAGATTACTCGCTAGTAGAATTGCTGGGGGGCGATGAAGAACGCGCACAGCCCTTTCAAGAAGGTGAATTCGCAACCATTTACCTATCGCCAAAAGATTACCACCGCGTGCATATGCCGATCACAGGCACACTACGTGAAATGATTTATGTACCGGGTGATTTATTCTCGGTAAACCAAACAACGGCTGAAAACGTACCACGCTTATTTGCTCGCAATGAACGCGTAGTCGCGATTTTTGATACCGCTCGTGGCCCTATGGCGATGGTATTGGTCGGCGCTATGATTGTGGCAGCCATTGAAACCGTGTGGCACGGCTTAGTAACTCCGCCAAAACGGGAAAAACGTGTGGCTCGTTATGGTATTCCTGAAAACATCACCATTGAAAAAGGTGATGAAATGGGACGCTTCTTATTGGGGTCAACCGTGATTTTATGCTTCCCGAAAGACACTATGCATTGGTTGGAAAATCAGACCGCGGGGGCTCCGCTACGCATGGGTGAAGCCATCGCGATGACGATGGAGTAATGTCGTGATTCGGCAGTTAGGCACAAACAAACTGCCAACATTGAACCTGCTGCGCACGTTTGAAGCAGCAGGAAAACATCTGAGTTTCAAACTTGCAGCTGAAGAATTGTGCGTTACACCATCAGCGGTTAGCCAACAAATTCAGTTACTAGAATCTCAATTAGGTGTAGCGTTATTCGAACGTAAAAATAGATTACTATTATTTACCTCAGCGGGTGCAGAATATTGGAAAAACGTTAATCAACAATTGAATAACTTGCGAGATGCAACCACACAATTACGCCAGCAACACGGAGTGCAGAGGCTAACCGTTAGCGTCATGCCCCCAGTTGCACATCAGGTCGTTTTTCCCAATTTAAATGATTTCAAACAACAGCACCCAGACTTAGAACTTCATATCGAAACGGGATTAAGCTATGCCGATTTACAACAAGGTACTGCGGATATCGCTATACGCTATGGCATCCCACCATGGCATGAACTTGAACATGAAAAATTACTCGATGTTTGTATACAAGTAGTGTGTCCTCCCGGATTTACCCAACGCTATCAATTAACACAAAATTCCAAAAATATTTGCGATGTTCCACGCGTAGAAATGACTGGCCGCCCAAAAAGTTGGGAGCGCTGGTTCGAACAGTCTGGTAGCCAGAACGATGAGAATAATAGTTTTACTGGCGCTGTATTTTACGTTGATGATTATCCTGCTGCAATTCAAGCGGCCGAATCACTCGGTGCCGCTTTAGCACTCTCCCCCATAGAAAACAACCTTATTAAATCTGGACGTTTAGAGGCGCCCTATCCACCGATAGGACCTTTAGAGGAGGCCATCTACGCGGTGTATTCTCCAGCAAGGAAATTTGACCCAATCGTTCGAAGCTTTATTGACTGGCTGAAGGTGAAACTGGCCCAACTCTAGCAGTAGATTTAAATTCAAGTAAGCACAGCTAATCTGACTCGACACTTTTTATCGTTTGTCGGCGAGTTCAAGGCTTTCTATAGTGGCGTATCACTATAAGAGGCCATCACATGAGTAAAATCATTTCGCTCTCGTCTGGCGATTCACCAGACAAGCACATAGCCCAATCTTTTTTTCACCATAAACAAACAGAACTTGATGAGCTTTTTGATACCTTGTGCTGTCCTGAGGATGCGCAACTACAAGGAATTACTCACGGCACCTTATTCGCCATCAAAGGTTTTAATGCGCTGCCACGCACAGCGCATGCCATTGTTTATCGTCTGCTATGCACGTGGATTAATCCTTGGAAAGGCAAAAAATTCGATGCCCTGCAAGGCGCCAATATTTTATTTTCAAAAAAGGGTTCAACCACTTTTGGGTATTACCATGTGGCCCAAATGAAAGACGACAAAGGGCGGCCTTTCATTTGCCTAAATTATGACCACGAACGCAATATGGCTTTACTTAAATGTATACGCGGTGAAGCTAGATTATTGCGAGAAGGTACTTGGCTTGCCCGCATGCGTTTAAAATCACGCAAAGGCCTTTCGACTTTGCTGTATTTTACGCTGGAAGAAAATGCATGAAACTGAGCTACGACACCATAATTATTGGTAGTGGTTTCGGCGGCTCTGTTGCCGCGAGTACACTATCGAGTGCTGGACAAAATGTTCTGTTAATTGAGCGCGGTCCTTGGCGCGATAGCGCGGCTGTCCGCGCTGCTGGAATACAAAACGCTAGCTCTCTACCTAAAGGATATTCTTCTTATTTAGATCTATTACATCGCGTTGGCTATTCAAAAATCAAGGGGACAGGAAAACGGTTAAACCGCCATGGTCTGTTTGATATTCATTTCGGCAGCGAAATGACCGTCGTTTGCTCGAATGGCGTTGGCGGCGGCAGTCATGTCTATAGTGCAATGAATACTCGCCCAGCTAACAATCAATATTGGAATCACCGCAGTAACGAATTGTCCGCCACCAGCATGGAAGAACATTATCAATGGATGATTTCAACCATGAGCGCAAAAGAACCTAACATCGACGATAAAATACCTAATTTTACCGGCGAGCGTTTTGCTTCGTCACCACACTTCATCGCTAACGATAAAACCGGTCAGCCTGCGATGTCGGTATCCATGAATGGCGATGCCGAAAATTATCGTGATAATAGTTTTTTCGGCAGTGAGAATGGAGCGAAAGCAACACTTGATCGAATCCTGTTGATTCCTGCAAAGGCACAAGGATTGGAGATAGCGGCATTACATGAATGTTTAAGCATTTGGAAAACTCATGAAGGCTATCGTTTAGAGGTGATGGATCACAATGCTAAACGTATCCGACAATTCAGTGCTAAGCGCGTCATATTAGCCGCAGGAACATTGAATACCTTACGATTATTATTTCGTAGTCGCGCACTAGGCGGCCTAACAGGGCTCAAGAACCTTGGTCATGGCTTTGGTGGCAATGGTGATGTACCTGGGTATTGGGCAGTCAATGAAGCCGGAGCTGATTTCACCCAAGGCATCCCCTGCCATGGTCGTTTTGCATTACGCGATAGCAAAGGTGATATAGAAATATTACCCGATTTATTACCAGTCGACCTGACGAGCTATGGATTAAATGGTATCGGCAATTTACCGATGCCCAGCTTTTTACGTCGACGTTTAAAACAAGACTTAGTTGTCGTTGGCATGGGTTCTGACAATGCCGATGGCGTTGTCGAGTGGCATAACGGCAAACTAAGCATTCATTACATACGGCAAAATAATCCAATATTAAAAAGTATCTGCCGCCATTTTGACGAAATAGCGCGCCGCAGTCAGCGACCCATTTATTATACCGAACGCCATCCACTAACTGTCCATCCACTCGGTGGTGCACGTTTATCAGCCACACCAGATGAGGGCGTTATTAATGGCAATGGTGAGGTTTGGGATAGCCCTGGTTTATTTATTGCCGATGCGAGTGCCTTGCCAGCAGCTCCTGGGACTCCACCATCAATGACAATTTCTGCATGGTCACGTCACGTAGCGCTAAAAATATTAACACAGCAAAATAACAACTCAGGAATCAATAGATGAAACCCATTTTCCGTAAGCGCGTATTTACGCTAGGTCAGTTCCTAAATATGCTATTCCAAGCGATTATACGACTGCCTATTCTTGTGGCAGCTTTAATTAAACCAAAGACTTCTCCCCAGTTACGAGAACAGGTCATGCTAGCCTGTACATCGGTAAATGATTGTCGTTATTGCGCATGGGCACACACGCACTTGGCACTTAAAAATGGTGTCGATATTGAAGCAATGAATGCCTTACTAGCATCCTCAGACAACCCATTGGGCGGCGAACAAGAAGGAATCGCTATATTATTTGCACAGCATTTCGCGGAATTCAAAGGACGCCCATCAGGCGATGCAGTAGCACGTTTGCAGTCCGTATACTCTAAGGCACAAGTAAAAGAAATATACGCTTATTTGTACGCTATTTACTTTGCCAATCTGAGCGGCAACACCTTTGACGCTTTACTGGCACGATTGCGCGGACAGAAAGTAGAAAACAGTTACATTTTCACTGAAGTTATTAGCTCTGCTTTAAGCTGGCCTATATTAGTATTTATTATGTGGCGATCAAAAAATGATCGTCGTATTGGTTTAGGCTCATTATAAGTATTTGAACAAAGCGGCTGTCGCAATTGCAGTTTAAGCGCGCGTCCAATCAAAACTCAGGACTTCTGCAATTGCACTCGCCTGCTGTTGATGCATCAGTAGGCGATCTAATCCCATTGCGACACCAACACAACTAGGCAAACCCGAGGCCAAAGCGGCTAATAGGTTTTCGTCTAACGGTCGTTCCAAATCGAGCGTGCCGCGCTCCCGCTCTTGCTGAAAACGCTGGCGCTGCTCGGCAGGATCTGTGAGTTCAAAATAGCCATTAGCCAATTCCGTGCCGTTGAAGAATAGCTCGAAGCGTTGTGCCACAGGGATGCCATCGACATTTGTCGTTACCTGCGCCAAGGCGGCTTGAGATGCTGGGAAATCGTTAATAAACACGAGTGTATCCGACGGCAAAGCAGGCTCAACCTGATGACTCATGATGATATCTAACCAACCATCGCGGCTTAGTCCTAAATCCTGCCCCGCCAGAGTCGTGCCGATAACAGCAAGCTCACTGTCGGTTGCTCTATGTACATCAATATCAACAAAGCGTTGCATGGCTTCCGCATAACTGAAGTGTAATACCGGGAGCCTTGGCCAACGAGTTTCTAGAGATTGATGCACAATCGTAGCGACCTCATCCATTAGCTGCGAAAGACTCCAACCAAGGCGATACCATTCCAGCATAGTAAATTCAGGATTATGTCGCTGCCCTGCCTCTCCGGCACGGAACACTTTACAGATTTGATAAATATCGCCGCTGCCCGCACATAACAGGCGTTTCATCGCGTATTCTGGAGATGTATGTAGATACCGCCGAGTATCCGTATGAACAAGATCAATACTCATCACATCGATATTAGGATCTGACACAGGCGCCTGACCTAAAATCGGCGTATCAACTTCTAAGACGCCTTGTTCGGCAAAATATCGACGAATCGTCTGGTAGAGTGACTGACGCGCTAACAGCGCTGTACGCGAAGCGGATGGCTGCCAGAGCGTCATCTTGATCGTTACCCTGTAATTAAGCGCGGCTTACGTATTCGCCAGAACGAGTATCAATGCGCAGCATCTCACCAATATTGATAAACAAGGGCACTTTAACCACAGCTCCGGTTGACAGCGTTGCGGGCTTATAAACACCTTGCACTGTATCGCCTTTAACACCCGGATCGGTTTCCGTTACTTCTAGCTCAATAAAGTTTGGTGGAGCAACAGTCAAAATCGCACCGTTGTATAACACAACCACGTATTTCTCTTGTTCTTTCAACCACTTAACCGTGTCACCAACAGCTTCGGCAGATGCGCCGTGCTGCTCGAACGAGCCATCAGTTGCCATAAAGTGCCAGAACTCGCCATCGTTATAGAGATATTCCATATCCAACTCGATAACATCCGCGCCTTCCAACGAATCACCCGACTTGAACGTCTTATCAATGGTACGGCCAGTGCGTAAGTTGCGTAACTTCACGCGATTGAAGGCCTGTCCCTTACCTGGCTTCACATAATCGTTCTCGATAATCGAACAGGGCTCATTGTCTAGCATGACTTTAAGACCTGATTTGAATTCGTTGGTAGAATAATTTGCCATGTAGATATCCAATCACTTTCTTTAGGAATATAAAATAAGGTGCGTATCATAACGCGAACTGACGCTTCAATCGAACCGGAGGACTGGCGCCGAATACTATCGAGTTCGATTCGAGATCTAAATGAGCTACTAGAACGCCTAAATCTCAGTCCTGAAGACCTGCCAGCGCAGCAACGAGCAGCCCTCGACTTTCCGATCTTAGTGCCCGAGCCTTTTCTTCAGCAAATGACGATTGGCGATCCTAATGATCCCCTCCTGCTACAAGTGCTACCACGCGCAGCAGAAACTGAACTCGTTAATGGGTACATCACCGACCCGCTGGCGGAAAAACACGCCAACGTGAATCGCGGCATCATTCACAAGTATCATGGCCGCGTGCTTCTTCTCGCAGCCTCTGGCTGTGCGGTCAACTGTCGTTATTGTTTTCGTCGCCATTTCGCCTACGAAGATAATCGTATTAGCCGCGAAGAATGGAAAGAAGCACTAGACTATGTGCGACAAAACAAAAGCATTACCGAAGTTATTTTAAGTGGCGGGGATCCGCTAATGCTACGAGATTCAGCGTTATTCGAATTAATTGTCGAAATAGAAAATATTCCTCACGTAAAACGCCTGCGCATTCATTCTCGTCTACCAGTTGTTATCCCTCAGCGCTTAACGGCAGAATTGATAAGGCGTTTAGGTGATTCTCGATTAAGCACCTCAGTAGTAATGCATATCAATCACCCAAGTGAGCTGTCTGAATTACATCGCGATCGGTTCAAAGAATTACGACTTGCAGGCGTACTGATTCTCAATCAAGCCGTTTTACTACGAAATATTAACGATAAACTCATAGTTCTTTCTGATTTAAGTGAGCTACTGTTTGAATTTAATGTCGTACCTTATTACCTTCACTTGCTTGACCCAGTAAAAGGGGCGCACCATTTTGACGTTCCAGAGCATGAAGCTCAGCAGTTATATCGAGAACTGCTAGCACGACTGCCCGGATATTTGGTACCCAAGCTAGTCAGAGAGTTATCCGGAAAGGCCAACAAGTCACCAATATGTCCGCCATAACAGGCCAATATTGGGGGGTCGGTCACACCTTCTTTCTGTGCAATGTTCCATTTACTGTAAATACGCGTTTAAATTGCGTTGCTGGGGTGGAAAAATCACGCCATCGGGTCTATACAGAACTATCAATAGTATTTTTTATTAGCAGGAACGCATGGAAAGCCCGAATACGCCGATAAAACTACATATACCGACAACAACTATCAGCCAACTGACATTTTGCTCAGCAACAGCTGACGGTGTATCTAAGTGGGCCAAAGAATTACCTATGGCCAATACAGGAGAAGCGTCACGTCGGTTGTATCTGGCCATACGCGAATTAAATCAATTCGACGTGGCTCCGGCACTCCGTTATCAAATTTTAGAAATAGTACGCCCGTACATATATTCAGTTTGTGAGTTACTTAATAAGCATTTTTTACAGTCTTCTATTTCGTTAAATGACAAGCAGTTGAAAATTGCGAATTTAAGTCAGGCACTGCAAGGCCACTTGGCAACTGGTTATAAAATGGTTGTAGCACATAGTCTTACCAGACTAGCGCCAACCGAAAAGCCGAATAAAGTTGTAACTCAGGCAATTCATCGCGCTATTACCGACACAAGCCAAACCATTCTTCGCGCATTTCAACTTTATTGTCAGCCCCCTGAACGAGCGTGGCTGGAGATAAATCAGCTGTATTTATTAGCTGAAATGCACAAGCTTGCGGATTACCGCATGGACAACCCAGAAACGCGCTTTTTATCAGAATCATCCATTAAAGATGTATTCATGCGCGCTCACTTGCTCGGAACGGCAAAACCAAACAACTTGCGCCAGCAAGATCTCGCATTGCTCTATGATGCAAGCGAGTTGTGGGCTGAGCACGTTGATTTAACAGCAGCTGACGATGAAAGTGCTTTATTTATCATTAACTTACATCGTGATCGTCCAGGCCAGTACCGTCAGCATTTACGCGATGCGCAAAAGCCGTCCTACCGCAGCTTAAACACGACACAACTGGTTCAAGCATTAAAATATTGGGCAGCCAACCCTAACGATAAACACACGATTACTATCCCAGGGAAGCTCAGCGATACCTTGCTGTCCCATGCAATCCAGTCTTGGGGAATTCATTGGCAACGGTCTTTCCGTAGAGCGTCATCGCAAGGCAACCTGAGGCTGTGTATAGGTTTGTCTGCACTGCATTACTTTACCGCTGGGCAGCGTGAGTTCGAACAACTGATCCTAACCATGAAACCAAGCGCTATGGATGGTGATAGCGGGATCAACACTGTTGATACTGGCCGACCTGTGCAAGATGATGTTTGGGCTGATGCGTTTGATGCCGGCAGTGTACGCATGCCAGAAAATGCGGGAATGAGTTTAGATGCTATTGAATTTATCAATAAGCATAAAGGTGAACAAGCCAGTGTATCTGCACCAGTTCCCGGTAAGTATCACGCCCATGAAGTTGATTTGGTTAACACTAGCCCTGGCGGGTACTGCTTACATTGGCATGGTGATATTCCAGCCAGCATCCAAGCGGGTGAGCTTATCGGCATCCAAGAAAACGGCGTAAGGCTATGGTCTGTTGGCATTATTCGTTGGATTCGTCACTTACGCGATCAAGGCACCCAGTTAGGTGTTGAACTACTGGCACCTAAAGCAGAGGTCGGTGTTGCACGCTTACTGCAAAAAACCGGCTCTAATGGCCCGCGTATGCGCGCTCTAGTATTACCCGAAATTAAAGCGATCGCCCAACCGGCAACACTGCTGTTGCCTCGAATTCCATTTCGCACAGGAAATAAAATCGAGTTATTGCACACCGAAATGAGCGGTCGTTTTCAACTGACCCGCCGCTTAGCTTCGACCAGTAGTTTTAGCCAATTTCAGTTCCGTTCAGTGGGTGTGGGAAAATCGGATACAGGTAATTTTGGTCAAGCGGGTTCAGAATTGATCGAGGACGATTTCGACTCGATTTGGAATAAACTCTAATAAATAGCCTCTCATTGGAGAGGTTTTGTAATTCTAATTTGCCTACTGACCATTTTTGTCAACTTCAGACATTTTATTTTTCTGGTCGAGCTCTATAATTGGCGTTTTAGAATTCTGAGGTTTTCATGGCACTAAGTCGCGACACACTGCATTTGTTGCTACTAACCAACACGCAAAATGATGCTGAAAGTTTGGTTAGTTTGATCCGCAACAGCGGCAGTGCCACCCGTGCTCAAAGCATTACCTCTCTCGCTGATTTTGCTGGAATGATTCAGGAAAAAAACTGGGATATCGTTGTCGCAGAGCCAAGTGCTTGCGGTATCACCTATGAAGAATTATTGACCCAGATTCAGCGCCTGAACAAAGATCTACCGCTCATTTTGATTCCTCGTGATGCCGATCCGATGCAATTAGAAACAGCCTTACAACGCGGTGCAGCGGCGGTCGTGCCGTTTGAAGAAAGTAATATCATCATGCTCACGATTCAACGCGAGCTTAATAATTTGATGTGTCGTCGCGACTTACGCATCCTTCAGGTGCGCTTACGCGAAACAGAAAAACGCTGCAGAAACCTGCTCGAAAGTTCGAAAGATGCCATCGCCTATGTGTACGACGGCATGCATGTCTACGCTAACACAGCCTATCTAGAGTTATTTGGCTATGACTCTGTCGAAGAGCTGGAAGGCATGCCCATTATGGACATGGTTGCAGGCAATGAACAAAAGACCTTCAAAAGCTTCTTAAAAAGTTATCAGACCGATCCGCTAAACAACAGCGAGCTACACACTACTGGTATTGACCCTAACGGGCTAGAGTTCCCTATGGGAATGACATTCAGTGCGGCAATGTATGCCGACGAAATGTGCACTCAGGTCCTTATTCAACAAGAAGAAAAACACGAAGTACTCGAAGCAGAAATTGATGAGCTGCGCATCCGCGACATAATGACAGGTCTATATAATAAGCCTCATTTTGCCGATAGATTAGCCTCAGTAATCGACCGCGCCGTCATGCTCAATGAAAGCAGTGCTCTGCTTTACATTAATGTCGACGGCTTTGGACGAGTGAAGCGTGATATTGGTATTCAACATTCTGATGATGTCGTATGCGCGGTTGCTAACTGCTTAAAGGAATATATGACCGACGATGATGTCGTCGCTCGCATTGGCGAGGACGTATTCGGTTGGTTAACGCCCATATCAAATCCAGAAGCTGCGCAAAAACTGTCGCAGGAACTATGTCACGCCATTGCAGAACGGCTAATCGAAGTCGACAACCGAACAGTCCAAGTCACCACCAGCATCGGTATCACACTGATTAACAGCAATAGCCCTAGTCCTGAAGACGCCCTGCAACAAGCACACGTTGCGGCGGATGCCGTGCGCCAGCAAGCAGGACACGAACACGGCAATGGGGTTAGCTTGTTCATGTTACGTGAAGATGTGACCCCAGCCGGACCTCCACAGTTAGAGCAACAGTTAGCTTCGGCTCTAAAAGCAAACCACCTGCGCTTATTGTTCCAGCCACTGATTAGCTTACGTGGTGAAGACCTTGAGCACTATGAAGCTTTGCTGCGCTTACCGACTAATTCCGGTGAGGATATTTCAGCAGGCGAGTTCCTCAACACACCACACATCAGTGATGAACTAAAACGTAAAATCGACCGTTGGGTCATTATTCACACCACAAAATTACTCTCCGAGCATCATCGCAAAGGGCATAAAACCCGAGTATTTATCAATATATCCGCAGCATCATTGCGTGATGATACTTTGGCTAACTGGATAGTCGTGGCGATGAAAGCCGCAGGTTTGGCTTCTGGATCCGTCATATTCCAATTCAATGAGGATGATGCTGGCCAGCACTTAGCCCAAGCGAAACGCTTCGCTTACGGCGTACGTCGCCACGGCATGCTGACTGCGATTAGTCGCTTTGGTTGCGCTTTAGTACCAATGCAAACTCTTGAGCATATCGACGTTGATTATGTAAAAGTCGATGGTTCCTTCACTCAAGAGTTAGCGCAAAATTCAGGCGCACAAAAACAACTTAAAGCACTGCTAGCGGACATTCACTCTGCCGGAAAGATCAGCATTGTGCCGCTCGTCGAAAGCGCAGCATCAGTTTCATCCATCTGGCAGATGGGTGTGCATTTCATTCAAGGCTACTACGTACAAGGCCCGCAAGCAGGTATGACGTACGACTTCAGTGATGAGGCTTCAACAGCCGAATAGAGAATAATGACTAAGCCTCTGACTACAGAAGCTTAGTCATTGAGTGATCAATTAATATCGCGGTCGTGATAACCCAACAGGTATAAAATCCCGTCTAGGCCCAAGGTAGAAATTGCATGTTTAGCATTTTCACGTACAAGAGGCTTAGCACGGAATGCAATACCCAAACCGGCAATACTAAGCATTGGCAAATCATTAGCACCATCACCAACGGCAATCGTCTGCTCTAAGCGGATTCCTTCACGTTCGGCCAGCTCGCGCAGTAGCTCAGCTTTGCGCTGACCGTCGACAACGCGTCCAGTGACTCGCCCAGTGACAACATTACCTTCCATTTCCAGCTCGTTGGCAAAGACGTAATCAATACCTAATTTTTGCTGTAAATAGTGGCCAAAATAGTTGAATCCGCCCGATAAAATCGCAGTTTTATAACCTAAGGCTTTTAAGTTACTGATCAAACGCTCAGCACCTTCGGTCACCGGTAAACGCTCAGCAATACCTTGCAAAACGTCGCCACTCAAACCTTTCAGCAATGCAACGCGCTGCTGAAAGCTCTCGGTGAAATCTAACTCACCTTGCATCGCCCGCTCAGTAATCTCTGCCACTTGCTCACCGACACCAGCGGCATGTGCTAATTCATCGATTACTTCTGTTTCAATCAACGTTGAGTCCATGTCGAAACACACCAAGCGGCGGGTACGACGATAAACATCGTCTTCTTGGAAGGCGATATCAACACCAAGGTCATTGGCAACTTCTAGAAATTGCGCGCGCATGGCTTTCTGATCTGCGACACCACGCACTGAGAACTCAACGCATGCCCGAGTCGTTTCAGAACGCTTATCTAATGGAACACGCCCAGACAGGCGGTTAATTTGATCGATGTTTAAACCGTGCTCGGCAACAATCGCGGTAATACGCGAAATAGCCTCAGCTTCGATAGCTCGGGCTAACAAGGTAATGATATGACGCGCCTTACCTTGGCCAGATACCCATTGATCGTAACTTTCAGGGGTTACTGGTGCAAAGCTAACGTCTAACCCTAGCTCGTGCACCTTAAACAATACATCCTTCAACACCGGTGCTGATTCAGCCCGGGAAGGGATGGCGGCCAAAATACCGAGCGACAAGGTGTCGTGGATTTCGGCCTGACCAATATCGAGAATCGTTACATCATACTGCGCCAATATGGCACTGATGCTTGAGGTTAACCCGGGCTTATCGGCCCCAGTCACACGGATTAGAACCAATTCCGTCACGGACTTCACCTGTATCAATCTCGATTGTTAACTATTACAGCTTGTTGGCATCTGCTTTTGCAGCGGCCACTACGGCACGCAAATCTTCGATCAGCTCGACTGTCTCATGCACAGACAGTGCACGTACGCGGTCAAGACTCATCAGGAACAGGCCTTTTTCCAGTTGCTGAAGTTTATCTTGAAGAGACTGCTTCACATCACTCATGGTGTTTCCCCATACAAATTAACCGTTTATATCGTGTAACACCGCTCAAGTTTGCCCGTTGGGCGCTGGCGTTACTGCAGGCGGCGCATATAATACCATTAAAGTTATGGAAATCTTCGATTCTTTAGGTCGTATCATGCTGTTAAGACGCTTACGTCAACAAAAACTGAACACCAGTCAGATTATCGGCCTCACTGCAGCCCTAATGATCTTAGCTACCGGCTTGCTCGTCTGTGGCCTCACATATAGTCACCTGAGCTCGCAACTGCGCACTACCAGCATTGACGACAGCACGAGGCAACTGAGACAACTCAGCGTCGCCTTGACGCCGAGCCTGTTACGTCAAGACCGTATTAGTTTGAATTTGACTCTAAATGACTGGGACAGTGGCAATGCAATTGATGGCATTCGTGTTTTAGATACAGAGCAACAAATTCTCGCCGAACGCGGACAAGAGCAAACAGGCAGTCAAAAAATATCCGTTCCGGTTCTGCAAGATGCAAAAAACATTGGTTTGATTATTAGCTTTGCTAACACAGCTACCGCAACTCAACTTTCGCAACGTTACTTTTCGATTGGCTTAATCGCTAGCAGTGTATTGGCCTTACTTGGTGCGCTAATCGCCTATCAGTTTGGCGAACGGCACTCATATTATACTCGTCGTTTACAGCAACAGATGCTGCTGTGGCAACAAGGAGAAGATCTAACGCTACCAACGAAACCTCGTGATGCTGATAACTTAGCCTTACATCTAACTCTAGAAAAAATCGCACGCCGTGAGAGCCAAAAGCGCGCAATGGATGTAGCACTAGGTCAGTTTATGTCGAACAGCGACTCGCCCTACCCTGATCCACTTAAATATTACGATGCTGCCCTGCTATTTATTGAAATCCAAGATCTCGAGATTTTGCAAAATCGCCTCAGTGCCTCTGAATTAACCCAAACACTTAACCAATATCACCGACTGCTCAGCCAAGCGGCGAAGCTCTATAACGGTAAAGTGGACCGCTATCTTGGCGATGGCGTGGTGATGATGTTTGGTATACCCAATAACGATCGCAATGCCTCCCTACATTGTTTATATGCTGCACGCTTATTTTCTGGATTGGTCAATTATTTACGCGAGCATGATAGTCCGCTACTGGCACTCGAATTCCATATAGCGGCACATTGGGGGCCGGTATTAATGGCACCACTGCAAGAAGATAACCACACCCAATGCAACCTAATTGGCGACACCGTTCATTGGGCGTCTCACCTTGCCAGCCAGAGCGAAAGTGAGCGAATTTTAGTGAGCCACACTCTAGCCGAACATATCGACAATAATTTAGGTATTGAATGGCACGAAGGCCCTATTGCGTCTGATCTACACGGTCGTGAACAAAGTACCTATTGGTTAAAAAAACTACCTGACAAAAATGAATCATTAATTCAGCGCCAAATCACACACATCACCTCCATGGCTGAAAATGTCTAAATAAAATCCATGACACCCATTTATTTCTTTATTTATTAAAAAAATATGACAATCACGATTTGACCTCCCTTAGTTGTTGACTAATCTCAGTAAGAACCAACTAAACATAGTAAGGATAAGGTCCATGCTTAGAATTAAGCCCACATTGTTAGCAGTAGCCGTACTGGCTTCCGCTCAGGCTTCCGCTAGTGACGATGATTTACGCATCAACGGTTTTATGTCTGTCGGCGTAGGTATGTTATCTACAGATGATATCGCTGTATCTGGGTTTGATACCGATGCAAACTTCTCTACCGACACCGTCATTGCATTGCAAATCAGTAAACAAATCAATGAAACAACATCAGCAACGACTCAGTTAGTATCACGAGGCAGTGAAGAATATGATACCAATGCAACTTGGGCATACATTTCTTACGCAATCAATAATGACACCGACGTCCGCGTTGGCCGTCTACGTACGCCATTCTTTTATTATTCTGACTTTCTGGAAGTAGGCTATGCTTATAACTGGGTGCGGCCGCCGGAAGAAGTCTATCGTTTAGACGCATTCTCTTCCGTGAATGGGATTGATGTTACTCATCGTTTTAGCATGGGATCGACCGACGGCTCAGTGCAAACCTATTTTGGCCGTGTTAATGCTCCGTATACCATTGGTGACGAAAAGTATGAGTTTGAAGCTAAAAACATCAGCGGGATCGTATTAAATCTTAACCGTGGTAATTTTGGTACGCGCCTGTCGTACCATCGTACTGATCTTTATGCTGATTTAGATCCTGCGGGCAGTAGAACTCTAGACTCTTTACTGGCGGCAGCAACCTCGTATGGCCGAGGCGATGACTTTGATATCTCAGGACAAACTGCACAGTTCATGGGAGCTGCTGGCACTTGGGATAACGGTGAATATGCTTTTGTGGCCGAATACACCGCATTACGCCAAGAAACTGAATCCGTTTTAGACGATAATGCCTTCTTGCTAACCGGTGCAAAACGGTTTGGAACCACAACCGTGCATGCCACATACACATCAAAACGTGATTTAATCGAAGGTGATGCCATCCAAAAAAACTTAAAAAAGATGGCTCAATTACATAAACAAGCCTACATATTGGGCGCGCGCTATGATTACGACACAGGTACAGCCTTTAAGTTTGAACTTCAATACCAAGATGAAAAAACCGTTCAAGGCACCGATGGTGAATCGGGTATGTTGTACTCAGCAGCAATTGACTTAGTATTTTAAGGAGAAATATGATGCAATTTAATTTAATAGCTCGTTTCTTACTGTGTCTTTGTGTATTTTTAGGGACGAATACCTATGCTGAAGTCGCTGTTATCGTAAGCGCTAAAAATTCCAATACCACTATTGATACAGATACCTTATCACGAATATTTTTAGGTAAAACTTCAAACTTCCCGGATGGCAATCAAGCGATTCCCGTCGATCAAACTGAGGGCGCGGTGGCGCGCGAAAGTTTTAACGAAAAGGTACTGGGTAAAAGTTCAAGTCAGCTAAAAGCGTATTGGTCTCGCTTGATTTTTACTGGCAAAGGTACACCGCCAAAAGAAAGCGGTGGCGATGCAGATGTAAAAGCACTGGTAGCCAACAATCCCAATCTCATTGGTTATATTGACAGCTCGGCTGTCGATAGTTCTGTAAAAGTAATTTATAGTTTTTAAGTAAATATATTCAAATAAAAACGCCGATTTGTTCGGCGTTTTTATTTTAAAATTTATTTTTGCAACACAACCATCCCTGGGTAAACATTTACCTATGCTAAACGGCGGCGAAAGCCTTTAATTACCGCTGTTTTAGCAACGGCTTTAAGAAATGACCTGTGTGCGATTCTTTTACTTTAACCACATCTTCCGGTGTTCCTTCAGCGACAATATAGCCACCTTTCGAGCCACCTTCAGGGCCAAGATCGATAATCCAGTCTGCAGTTTTAATAACATCCAAGTTATGTTCGATGACCACAACCGTATTGCCGTGATCACGCAATCGATGCAAAACCACCAGCAGTTGCTCAATATCATGAAAATGTAAACCCGTGGTTGGCTCGTCCAAAATATACAAGGTACTACCGGTATCACGTTTAGATAATTCTTTCGCTAATTTAACCCGCTGAGCTTCACCACCAGATAAAGTCGTCGCGGCCTGACCTAATTTTATGTAGCTCAAACCGACATCCATTAGAGTTTGCAGCTTGCGCGAGACCGCTGGAATCGCTTCAAAGTAATCGCGGGCATCTTCAACTGTCATATCCAAAACTTCGTGGATATTCTTACCTTTATAACGAATATCTAACGTTTCGCGATTATAACGCTTACCTTTACAGACATCGCAAGGCACGTAGATGTCAGCCAAGAAGTGCATTTCCACTTTAATAACACCATCACCTTGGCAAGCTTCACAACGACCACCTTTGACGTTGAAAGAAAAACGTCCAGCCTTGTAGCCACGTGACCGCGCCTCTTGTGTACCAGCGAATAAATCACGTACTGGAGTAAATATGCCAGTATAGGTTGCAGGATTAGAACGAGGAGTACGACCAATAGGCGACTGATCAATATCGACCACTTTATCGAGTTTGTTTAATCCCGTTACTTCATCATATTCCGCTGCTTTTAATGTCGTAGCACCGTTGAGCGCCGTCGCCGCCAACGGGTATAGAGTACGATTAATAAGTGTCGACTTACCTGAACCAGAAACACCCGTCACACAGGTCATCACACCTAGTGGAATGGTTAAATCAACATTATTTAAATTATTGCCACGAGCGCCGGTTAATTTAAGCACTTTTTTCGGATCGAATTCAGTACGCTTTTTCGGCACTTCAATTCGGCGTTTACCCGATAAAAACTGTCCTGTTACTGACGCGGGATCATTAATCACATCGTTCGGTAAACCTTGCGAAATAATCTGCCCACCATGGACCCCAGCACCAGGGCCAATATCGATTAAATAGTCCGCACTGCGGATGGCGTCCTCGTCGTGCTCAACAACGATAACGGTATTGCCAAGATCGCGAAGATGAAACAAGGTTTTAAGTAGGCGATCATTATCCCGTTGATGCAAACCGATAGATGGTTCATCAAGAATATACATAACACCAACTAAACCTGCGCCAATTTGTGAGGCCAAACGAATACGCTGAGCTTCGCCACCCGATAAGGTATCGGAGCTACGATTTAAGGTTAAATACTCTAAACCCACATTCACTAAGAACTGCAAACGCTGGCGAATTTCTTTAACAATTTTTTCCGCGATCTCTCCGCGGTGGCCATCCAAGGTCAGGCCAGAAAAATACTTATAGGCATCTTCAATAGGCAATGAAGTACAAGCATGAATCGTTTTGTCGCCAATAAAGACGTTACGTGCTTCACGACGCAAACGCGAACCGTCACATACAGGACAAGGCTGCACGCTTAAGTATTTGGCTAGCTCTTCACGCACCATTTGTGAATCCGTTTCGCGATAGCGACGCTCAAGATTCGGCAAAACCCCTTCAAATGGGTGCTCTTTCGTCATCCGATCGCCGCGCGAATTCACATAAACGAACTTAACATCATCTTCGCCAGTACCATTTAATAGCAGAGACTGCTGTTCCGATGATAAATCGGCAAATGCTTGATTGAGATCGAAACCATAATGCTCTGCAACTGACGTTAGCATCTGGAAATAATAAATGCTGCGACGATCCCAACCACGAATCGCGCCTTCTGCAATCGTTAGGCTATCGTTGTGAACGATTAATTCGGGATCAAAATACTGCTTAACCCCTAAACCATCGCAACTCTGACAAGCGCCCGCAGGATTGTTGAACGAGAACAAACGCGGTTCTAGTTCCGACAGGCTGTAGCCACAATGAGGACAGGAGAACTGCGATGAAAATAATAGTGGCTCTGCTTTTTCATCATCCATAGAGGCCACAATGACCAAGCCACCGCTTAACTCTAAGCAAGTTTCGATCGACTCTGACAAGCGCTGCTGAATGCCATCTTTAACTTTGAAGCGATCAACCACGACTTCAATCGTATGCTTACGACGTTTATCAAGGTCAGGAGTATCATCCAAATCGCATACCGTGCCGTCGATACGCACGCGTATAAATCCCTGTGCACGTAAACTTTCAAAAACGTGGACGTGCTCGCCTTTGCGATCGCGAATAACGGGCGCCAAGATCATTCGCTTGCTGTCTTCAGGCAAAGCGACAATAGCATCAACCATCTGACTGACGGTTTGCGCTTCTAAGGGAACATCGTGATCTGGACAGCGTGGAATGCCGACGCGAGCAAACAATAATCGTAGATAATCGTAGATCTCTGTCACAGTCCCCACAGTAGAACGCGGGTTGTGCGACGTAGACTTTTGTTCAATCGAAATGGCTGGAGATAAGCCTTCGATCAAATCGACATCAGGCTTTTCCATCATAGATAAAAACTGGCGAGCATACGTTGAAAGTGATTCAACGTAACGACGCTGGCCTTCTGCGTAGAGTGTATCAAACGCCAACGATGATTTACCCGAACCACTAAGGCCCGTGATCACGACTAGCTGATCTCGTGGTATATCAATATCAATGTTTTTAAGGTTATGGGTGCGGGCCCCGCGAACCTGAATCTTATCCATAGATGGCGATCACTGCTTATGAGAAGAAAGCCACCATTGTAGAGCAAGCGAGGCGCAGGTTCAGCCGCTTATTCAATACTCTCGTGCAACAACTCATCCATATTCTCTTGCGCCCAGTTCACCGCTTGAATGCGATTGGTCACGCCGATCTTTTTAAACAAGTTATAGATGTGTGTTTTTACTGTGTGCATACTGACGCTCAACGACGTCGCAATCTCAGTATTGGTCGCACCGGTAGCGGTAAGTTGCAGAATTTGCTTCTCGCGTTTGGTTAACAAGCCATTGAATGCGGTTAACCGCTTTGGCTTATGGCGATTGCGTTCTAAGTACTGCGCCATCAAATGACGAGGCAACCAGTATTCTCCGTCGAAAATCCCAAGAATACCTTTGCTCAGTTGTTGCTGCGAAGTTTCGCGGTAGAACAAGCCATTAACCATAGGCCAAACTATCATGCGTTCAACAGGATGATTACGACTGGTATTAAAGAAAGCGACCGAGATATCAGCCTCTTGATCATGCACTTGCTCAAGTAACTCCTGAATTCGATCAGTGCGAGCACTGTCGGCATCGATAAGCGCAAGAGTTTGACCGGCGTTGCCGGTCCACTCACCACGCCACTCAGGTACGCTCACCAATTGGCAATCGACGCGAGTGCGCTGATGAATAAATCCGATAAGAATGGAATTTTGCAGATTTTGTTGGCCAAACAAGATTACGCGACGATCGGCGACATCAATTGATTTACTCATAACATAGCTCCTTTATGTCTTTTTTTCATCCATGAAGGCTTATTAAGCCCTGTCTTGAGTGTACGCATTCCGGCTTAAAATGCCACTCTACTTACTATTTTTTTTCTTATTTTTGTAACCGTGTGTAATTTATTTTCTGATCTATTTACGCCATATCGTCAGTTTAACTGGTCGAAATCAAATCTATCTGGCGCATGATCTAATCAAGCGCAGACAATACTGCTAAACTGTCGCCCTTTTTGACGATACTCGGACAATACAGCAAGCAATGAATATGTCTGCCACCACTCGCACCGAACAACGTGCCGTCGCCTCATTAGCTTCCTTGTATGCACTACGCATGCTCGGCTTATTTATGGTTCTACCGGTTATGATGATTCATGGCCAGTCGTTATCAGGTGCAACCCCGCAACTACTAGGCTTAGCGATGGGAGTTTATGGACTAACCCAAGCCTTGCTGCAAATCCCAGCAGGCGCATTATCTGACCGTATCGGTCGTAAACCTGTGATCATTGGCGGCTTAGTCATATTTGCATTAGGCAGCATTATCGCGGCCAGCGCTGATTCGGTATACGGCGTCATCTTTGGTCGAGCACTTCAAGGCTG
This sequence comes from Thalassolituus oleivorans MIL-1, assembly GCF_000355675.1. Lineage (NCBI taxonomy): Bacteria > Pseudomonadati > Pseudomonadota > Gammaproteobacteria > Oceanospirillales > Oceanospirillaceae > Thalassolituus > Thalassolituus oleivorans. The sequence goes on from NC_020888.1 coordinate 3,216,704, forward strand.
TGGCGCGATTGCAAGTGCGATCATGGCCTTGGTAACCGACTTAACGCGTGAAGAGCATCGCATGAAAGCGATGGCTTCTATTGGCGCCAGCATCGGCTTATCATTTTCAGTCGCTTTAATTCTCGGTCCATGGCTCGCTGGCATGGGCGGCTTAAGTTTGATATTTGGCCTAACCGCGGCACTGGCCATCGGTGGCCTACTCGTAACGCTATGGGTTATTCCTAATCCACCAGCCCAACCTCATCGCGATGCAACCGCGGTCATGGCCGAAGTAGGCAAACAATTGCGTAACTTACGTTTGTGGCCTCTAAATCTCGGGATTTTCCTACTACACGCTCTGATGGTCGCCATTTTTGTAGCAATTCCAGGTCAGCTAACCCTATCAGGACTGACTCCAGATCATCATAGCTGGCTCTACCTTCCAGTTTTAGGCGTTGCCTTTGTTTTGATGGTGCCTCTGATCATCATTGCCGAGAAGAAACGGCAAATGAAAAACGTAGTACTCATTGCGGCCCTTATTATCGCCGCTGCCTTAATCGGTATGAGCCAAGCACACCAACTATGGCATTGGATTGGCCTATTGTTGCTCTATTTCTGGGGCTTTAATTTGATGGAAGCCAGCTTGCCATCTTGGCTGAGCAAGATAGCACCAGCCGGCGCAAAAGGCAGTGCAATGGGCATTTATTCCAGTATGCAGTTTATGGGCGCGTTCGTCGGCGGAAGCCTTGGTGGATGGGTTCTACAGAACTATGGCGTTAACGTATTATTTGTCGGACTAGGGGTCTTGGTGGTACTTTGGGCGATCGTCATTGGACAGTCCTCGGCACCGCAGCATCTAACCAGTGTCCGCCTGACGACCGACGGCAACTGTTCTGAGCTCCAGCTCGCCAGCTTAATGTCATTACCCGGCGTTTCTGAAGTACTTCATCTAGCGGATGAGTGCGCCGTCTATTTAAAAGTGAGCGCAGACGTCTTCGATCGTAATCAGGCCTCTGCCATAATTCATTCCACAGGAGATAATCATGGGTCGCAGCGTTAATAAAGTGACACTTATTGGTACTCTGGGTCGTGACCCAGAAGTTCGTTACATGCCGAATGGCAATGCCGTGGCCAACGTCAATCTGGCTACCGACGAAAGCTATACCGATAAGCAAACTGGTCAAAAAGTTGAAGCCACTGAATGGCATCGTATTACCGTTTACGGAAAGTTGGCCGAAATCATTCAGCAATATCTGAAGAAAGGCTCAAAAGCGTATTTCGAAGGTAAGTTACGTACTCGCGAGTGGGAAAAAGACGGCGTAAAACGCTACACCACCGAAATTGTTGCCAACGATATGATGATGCTAGATGGTCGCGGCGACGGCATGTCTTCCGCTCCGGCAATGGCAGGTAACGCAGCGGCAGCAATGGGCGGCATGGGAGGTATGAATGCACCGCAAGGTGGTGGTTACCAACAACCAATGCAAGCGCCTCAGCACGCACCACAACAAGCGCCGCAACGTGCTCCTCAACAGGCTCCACAGTATGCGCCACAACAAGCAGCACCACAGCATAGTGGCTACCAGCAACCCGCTCATCCGCAAGCCGCACCGCAAGGTCGTCCGGCACCAGGTGGTTATCAGCAGCCAGCTCAAGCGCCACAGCCAAGCAATAACTTTGATGATTTTGACGACGATATTCCGTTCTAATTCATCGAGAGCTAGCTCCGCTGCTAGTATTTACTAGCGGCCAATAAAAAACCCAGCAATTGCTGGGTTTTTTATTTAATCAGGAATGTTTACTACGAATTGCTTACGCTTCACCGAACAGGGTCATGGCGTTCAGACCTTGTTTTTCCATGATTTCACGTAAACGCTTCAGGGCTTCAACTTGGATCTGACGTACACGCTCACGCGTCAAACCAATCTCACGGCCCACATCTTCAAGGGTGCTGGTTTCATAACCGCGCAAGCCAAAACGACGGGATAGGACTTCACGCTGTTTTTCTGGTAATTCTTCGATCCACTGATCCAAGTTCGATTGGATATCTTGGCGTTGTAACTCTTCACCAGGATCCGATACACGATCATCAGCGATGGTATCTAAAATCGACTTGTCAGAATTGGGACCTAAAGGAGTGTCTACAGATGTCACACGCTCATTTAACTTAAGCATGCGTTTTACGTCTTCTACCGGCTTCTCTAGCAAGGCTGCAATTTCTTCAGCAGTCGGTTCGTGATCCAACTTTTGAGTCAGCTCGCGAGCAGCACGTAGATATACGTTTAATTCTTTCACCACATGAATCGGCAAACGGATAGTACGCGTTTGATTCATAATGGCACGTTCAATCGTTTGACGAATCCACCAAGTAGCGTAAGTCGAGAAACGGAAGCCACGCTCCGGATCAAACTTCTCCACGGCGCGAATCAAGCCTAGATTGCCTTCTTCGATCAAATCTAGCAGCGACAACCCACGGTTTACATAACGGCGTGAAATCTTCACCACCAGTCGTAGGTTACTCTCAATCATACGACGGCGGCCCATCTCGTCACCCTTACGGGCTAAACGAGCGTAATGCACTTCCTCTTCTGCTGAGAGCAAAGGCGAGAACCCAATCTCATTGAGATACAACTGAGTAGCATCAAGAGCTTTGTGCGAAGTGTCAGCGGCAAAACGTTCTTCTACCTCTTCAACGTCTGCTGCCTCTTCAATCTGCTCATCGATCGCTTCGACATCATCGAAAACGTCTTCTTCACGAATTTCCCGTTGTTGTACTGCCATGTTCATTCCCGCCTTTATTGTTATCGCCCTGAATCTGAACCGAAACAGATTTTGTACCAGAACGATTGATTAACTTTCATCCACTGCCCCCACCCGTTTTGGGGAGGAATTTCAGCGGATCAACCGGCTTGCCGTTTTCTCGGATCTCAAAGTGAAGTTTCACTTTGTCGGTACCAGTAGATCCTATTTCGGCAATTTTTTGCCCCGCTTTAACACTTTCGTTCTCTCGAACCACAATGCGGCTAGCGTGGGCATAAGCACTTAGGAATTTTTCGTTGTGTCGAATGATTACTAAGTTGCCATAACCGCGTAATCCGGTTCCCGCATAAACCACGGATCCGGCCGCTGCTGCCAACACAGATTCACCCAAAGAACCGGCGATATCAATCCCCTTGCTCACCGGCTTTTTGGCTGAAAAGTAACCAATCAGACGTCCATTTGTCGGCCATTTCCAGTCAGTTTCCGCATTAGATGGCGGCAAAACCGGCGCGTTATGACTTTTTTGAGTGTTAGGTTTAGACGCACTTTCCTTGACCGATGGTACTTTTGACGGTTTTTCGACGCTTGCGACGACGCCTTGACGTACTTGAGATGGTGGATACGAGATGTCAATTTTTTGACCAGGGTAGATAACATAAGGGCTAGAGATGGAGTTAGCACTCGCCAACTCCCTATAGTCCAATCCATAACGCCACGCAATGGAAAACAGTGTGTCACCACGGCGAACCTGATGGAAACCTGACGCCCTTTCTCCTTTATTGAACTTCTCTTCAACTGAGACAAATTCGCGACTAGAAAGGCACCCTGAGACGAGTGTTACTAATGTGACTAATATGACAGTGGCCGCTAGTTTCATGGTTGTCCGTATGTGGTTGTTTTTTGACACTGCAAAATGACGGTTTTTTACAATGTTGAAAAGTTATGTCAAAAACTAACTTTTTGAACTTTAAAATTAATTACTTATTCCTAAACAATCTAAAAAATATAGGAATTTTTTCATATTAGTCACTGTATACAGGAACTTACTAGGGTGTAACAAAAAAAGCGGCCATCGAGGTGGCCGCTTTGGTGATCTTGTGCTGAGCTTAATGTCCTCTTTGTTATTTATGAGAGACCGCTACTCGCTCCATAATGAGCACAACAAGCGCTCCAATCACCATCAAAACCACTGCCACCGCGAACATATCATCGACAACAGGCAAACTATTTTGCTGAATAAAGGGGATAATTTCACCTTTACTGTTCACTCGCGTGCTAATGGTTTCTTTCCAAGGCCACACTTTGACCAAAGATCCCGCCATAAATCCCGTCAGTAATGCCATTAATGTGTGTTCGTAGTGGTGCAGTAGCCAACTCAACACTCTTGAAAACAACATAAGGCCTAGCCCAGCGCCCGCAGCAAACGTACCCAGAAGAACGATATCTCCAGAGCGAACAGCGCCCAAAACAGGTTCGTATAAGCCCATCAGTAGAAGAATAAAACTACCTGAAATCCCCGGTAAAATCATGGCGCAGATGGCAATACTGCCCGCCCCAAAGATAATTAGCGTGGTTGGTTCTATCGACGTTGGCGAAGCCAAGCTGATAAATGCCGCAATTACTGCACCGCTGACAAGCGCAAGCAACTCTTGCCAGCGCCATTGCGCGATGGTTTTACCCATATGCCAGCATGACGCAATGATCAATCCAAAGAAAAATGCCCACAGTAAAACGGGATAATGGAGTAATAAATGGTGTAGAACGCGAGCCAGTGACACCAGCGCTAATAAAATACCACTTCCTAATGTCAGTAAAAATGTGCCGTTGATGGCTTTCCATGCGGCTTGAGGGCCGTCGCGAAATAATGTCTTTAGTGCATTAAGATTAATACTGCGAATCGAATCGAGTAACTCGCCATAAATACCTGTAATAAAAGCGATGGTGCCACCAGACACTCCTGGTACAACATCCGCAGCGCCCATCGCGACACCTTTTAAAAATAACCATACCGCTGACATGTTCACTCCGTGACACTCCTCTATTACATCGATTTAACTAGGCGTAAAAAAGGACGCAAAAGCGCGTCCTAGCAATTGAATAAAAACTAACGCTGCACACCCGGCAAAAAGGGCACGAATCGCACTGGCTCTAACGATTTACGCGAAAAATGGTCGCCATGACGAGTAATCAATACTAGCTTTTGCTCTGCACCACCAACCGGTAATACCAAACGTCCGCCGTCCACTAATTGCTCAAGTAATGACTCTGGCACTTCTTCTGGCGCAGCAGCAGCCAATATACCGTCGTAAGGGCCATGTTCGGGCCAACCCCAAGTGCCGTCAGACATAGACAATCGTACGTTGTCGTATCCTAACCTCTGCAAACGCTCCACTGCACGTAAGTGCAAAGGCTCGATGCGCTCGACACTATAAAGCTGCTTAACTAAGGGGCTGAGTACCGCCGTTTGATAACCCGAGCCAGTACCGATTTCTAACACTCGATTTAACGGCCCTGCCGCCAGCAAGACTTCGGTCATGCGAGCAACGGTATATGGTTGGCTAATGGTTTGATTATTGCCAATGGGCAAAGCTGTATCTTCGTAAGCTCGATGGGCCAAGGCTTCATCAACAAAAAGATGTCGCGGTGTCGTCGCAATCACACTCAGTACAGCTTCGCTTTGAATGCCGGCATCACGCAAACGCTGAACCAAGCGATTGCGCGTGCGCTGCGACGTCATACCAATACCTGTTAACTGCTGTTCGTTCACGCCTATTCCTATTAACGCAACTGCGTACTCAATGTGTCGATGGCACTGTGCAGTGTCATATCCATTTGAATCGGGGTGATGGATACACGTCCTTGTTCAATGGCGTAAAAATCTGTGCCTGGCCCTGCATCAGCAGCCGCTCCTGCCGCAGAGATCCAATAGCATTCTTTACCACGTGGATTGGTGGTTAATACTGGGTTATCAGAACTTAAGCGGTGACCCAAACGAGTAACTTCAATACCGTTCAAATCGTCGTAAAGACGATCAGGTACATTGATGTTAATAATCGAATTCGTCGGTAACGCTAGGCTTTCTAATTTCGGCAGTAGCTCGATCAATACACGCGCTGCTGTCGCAAAGTGGGTGCGGCCGGTTAATGACACTGCAATCGGCGTTTTCGCTAAAAAACGTCCTTCCATCGCCGCAGCAACCGTACCCGAATATAAGACGTCATCGCCTAAATTAGCACCGCTATTGATACCCGAAATAACCCGCTCGCAGCGATCAACAAAGAAAGTATTCACGCCCAAATGAACGCAATCGGTTGGCGTACCATTTAAGCTAATAAAGCCATTTTCGAGATGAACCGGATGAAGCGGACGATCAAGCGTTAGCGAGTTACTCGCGCCGCTACGATCGCGATCAGGTGCAACCACGCACACTTCATGGCCGATTGCCGTCAAGGCGTCGGCTAGCGTTCGTAAACCTAATGCGTGAACGCCATCATCATTCGCTAGCATCAATGTCATTGGCAAACCTGCTTATAAAATTTACTCATGATTCTGCGGAGTCAGGACTCGGTTCATCGAACGATCTTCTTTCTGGCTCATCCACTTGCATGAGCTCTCGAATAAGAGAGGTCGCATAATAACCGGCAGCCAACGAAAAGGTGAGTGTTAAATCAACAGTACCGTGATCATTGTCATGCCATTCCCAGCGCATACCATCGGGTTTTGCCGAAAGCGCACGACGCTCTTGGTTTAAACCCGCATGTTCCATACCATCGCAGAGATCCGCGTGCTGCTGAGCAATCGAGGTTTCTAGTGCCAGCGCTTCCTCGGTGGAGGTTAAACGCCCACGTCCCCATAAAGGGCCAGTAACCGCACCCGTATCATCCAACAAATCACCAGCTAAGGTTTTACCCCATAAGCCAAGTCGAATGCGTTCAGCCAGCACGTCGTTGAAAACGAGTGACCTTACAGCGGATAGATAAATACTTTTTTTATTACGATTACGAACGCGTAAATCGCCAGCCAGCATGGCGCGGCCCGATTCAATATTGCCACCGCCATAACCAAAACGTTGCTCACCAAAATAATTGGGGACACCGTGCTCTTTAATCGCTTCGAGGTTAGCTTCAAGTAAGGCACGATCACCTTCGACCTTGCGCACCACCAGCGTAAAACGATTGCCAAGTAAGTCACCGCGACGTAATTTTCGTGCATGACGGGTTTGGCTTAGCACGGTCATCTCTTCGTTATTTAGCGAAGAGAAATCCGGCTCTTGAACGCGTGGTAGGTATAAGCTGAACCACTGACGCGTAATCGCATTGCGATCTTTCATACCCGCGTAGCCAACGTCCATATCCCGCACACCGGCAAATTCGGCTAGTCGGCCCGCAATCCATGCCGTGTTAGCGCCGTCCTTTTCAATATGCAGCCAAACGTGCTCACCTTCACCTGCTGGGATTTCTTGAGGAATTTCATCAACCCGAAAATCGGCATTCTCAAGTTTCAGCCAGCCATGTGCACCGGTTTCTGGATAGGCGTTAGGCCAGCTAGGCAATAAAGTTTCTGTCACTGCAATTAATCTCTGTGTTGACGCTCGGGTTTAACGCACCCGAGAGTCCAGTAGTAAGGCCACTGCATGCACAGCAATGCCCTCTTTACGCCCGACATAGCCGAGCTTTTCTGTAGTTGTCGCTTTAACATTTACGTCGTCGATACGTACGCATAAATCAGCCGCAATCGCCGAGCGCATGTCTTCAATGTGTGGCGCCATTTTCGGCGCTTGAGCAATAATAGTGATATCAACGTTACCTACGCGGTAGCCTTTGTTATCAATCAGGCTAACCACATGCCGCAGTAAGCCGCGACTATCAGCACCAGCCCACTGCTCTTCGGTATCCGGGAAATGCTTGCCTATATCACCCAGAGCCGCTGCGCCTAATAACGCATCCGCTAAAGCATGTAAGGCAACGTCACCATCGGAGTGAGCCTTTAATCCATGACTATGCGGAATCTGTACCCCACCCAATGTAATAAAGTCGCCGTCTTCAAACGCATGAACATCAAAACCATGACCAATACGCATACACACTCCTAAGCGAATTTATCTATCTTGGGTTAAAAACAATTCAGCCAGCGCCAAATCTTCTGGACGCGTGACCTTGATATTATCGGCTCGACCTTCCACCAGTAACGGAAATTGCTGACAGTATTCCATAGCTGAGGCCTCATCCGTCACTTCATAGCCCTGCGCTAAACAAGTTGTTAATGCATCACGTAATTCAGCATAGCGAAATACTTGTGGCGTTAGCGCGTGCCAAAGCTGCACTCGATCAACGGTATGGTCTATGCGCACTTTACCACTGCTATCGACGATCACCCCGCGCTTCATTGTATCGCGAGTCGGTGTCGCTAATATCGCACCGGGAGCTACCAATACGGAAAATAACTTGTCGAGATCACTGTGGCGTAAACAGGGGCGAGCCACATCATGCACCACCACCCAATCATCGTCAGTCGCTAACCCATCCAGCGCCGCCAAACCATTCAACACAGAATGACAGCGCTCAGCACCACCATTCGCACGAAGAATACGGGGATCATTCGCAAAATCACTTTGTGGCCAGTAAGGGTCATCTTCCGATAACACCATCACTACCTGCTCAAAATCAGGGTAGCTGAGCATGCATTCTAAAGTATGGTCGAGTAAGAAGCGCTGTTGCAGTAGCAGATACTGCTTTGGACGATCCGCCATCATGCGACGCCCAACTCCCGCTGCTGGAAGGATTGGCCAATAACGTGACATTAGCGGGTAGCTGCCATTATTTGGGATCAACGAAGAGTATAAAGGTCTCACCATCGCGAATAAGACCTAGGTCTTCACGGGCGGTTTCTTCGAGCAGAGCAGTACCGGTTTTTAGGTCGTGAACTTCAGCCATGAGATCGCGATTCACTTGCTGCTGATGAAGATTATTACTCTCCATAGTATCGGTTAGCTGTCGTAGCTCGTTACTCGCCACAACACCGCTGTCATCAAACCACAGGCGATACTGAAGAAGCAGCAGCAAAAGCACTGCAACTGTGGTCCAAATGTACTTCAGGCTAATCGCCATGGCCCATTGCTCGTCTTGATAGTGGGTTTTTGAGTGGTCGAAGCAGAAATTTCGCTGCACATGATAAACCAGACTAAGGCTGCGACCAAATGACTATCCGATTGAATTCAGCCCAAGTTACGTCAGAGTGGCTATACTCAAACCATCTATTGATAAGAACATCAAACATATGCGTTTAGAGCATCGACATAACAAATTTAATATGGCCATTGAGAAAAATGCGATATGAATCTAGGTAGCATAGCTGGCATCGTACATCGACTGCGCAGCGGATCGATCCCTAACCCAATGGATTGGCGCGCCATCGACCGCTATATTCTTCTATCTGCTCTCGTATTTTTAGCCCCTGCCTGTTTTGGCATATCCTTATGGGTTACCAACGTATTAGCCCCAGAATACTTAAATCAGTCATTAGTACCCTACATGTTATGGATGTATGGCATTCATATTCTTGTGTTAATTGGGTTTATCGTTGAAGCCTTCCACCGACGACACTATGCCGATGACTGGCCCTTCTTTGAAAGCTTCATTATTGGCAGCTACATCGTCGTGATATTGATCAGTGGTTACCTTACCGGTAGCCACTTCACCGAAGGATTACTACTCATATTCTTAGGCGTAAACATTACTTGTACGTTAGCGAATGTTAATAAAATACGATTTTGTTACTGGCTGGTTATGCCAACACTGTTGGTGATGGGTATTGCCGATTTCATACCGAGCGTGCCTTACGCCATTCTGTTAGAAAAACCACCGATATTACCGGATGGGCACCCAGTGCTTGGATGGTTAATCGTTCGTGGGCTGATCGTTTTCATCCTCACGCTTTTAATTTACCTATGCATTCTCGCTATGAAACGCTGGACCGAGCGAGAAAGCCTGTATCAAGAAATGTCGACCATTGATGGCTTAACCCGACTTTCCAACCGAAACTTTTTCATTAACCGTGGTGAGGAAGAAATAGAGCGCGCACAAAAGCAGCATGCTCATCCAATGTCGCCGTTAGCCTGCATTATGATCGACTTAGATCATTTTAAGCGAATTAACGATCAATGGGGCCACCACGCAGGCGACGAAGTACTGGTTGCTGCTTCCAAAATCATGATGAATAACGCCCGCAGAAATGACGAAGTCGGCCGTTATGGCGGTGAAGAATTCGCAATACTACTACCAAACACCAATATAAAAACGGCGGAGCGCATTGCCGAAAGACTAAGAGTTAAAATCAGTGAAACTCAGGTCATGGTCGATGGAGAGATCATAAAAGTGACTGCGAGCTTTGGTGTCGCCTGCTATCCATCCGATGGAGTCAGCGGTATGGGCGATCTACTGAAAACCGCTGATAAAGCTCTGTACGAAGCGAAAGAAACTGGGCGCAATAAAGTGGTGGTTGCTTGCTGCAGCGATAAAAAATAAGCCTTAGAACAATTCTAAGGCTATCGACCTACCACTTAAGCAAAGATTCCGACGCATAAGCCTCAGACCTAGACTCAATCGTTTTGCCTTCCGCATCAATTTCTTTTTCATCGCGTCTTGAAGGATAGAACCCCAGCGGCGGTAATTCCTCATCCGGCACAGAGCCGCGAGTGATAATATCGAAGTGATTTAAGTAATCTAAGAAAAACGCCATGACATGGGATTTAATGTCTGCCGGTGGTGGAGTATCATTTGGCCAACAAGCGGAAGCATCGAAATCGACCATGATGATTAGGTGCTCGGTTAGTTCTGTGCAAAAACGATCAATACGATCAAAGTTTCCAAACGACAAATATCCCCACAATCGATTATTGATTGTAAGAACCTCTATGTCCGAGGCATGTTTCGGGTAACTATAATCTTTAGAATGAAAATCTGGGCGAGGCTTACCACCGCCATATATATCAAACATGCCGGCTTGAATTTTTTCTGAGGAGTTCCAGAACCCAGCGGCTATTCCTAGATCGGATTTTGGCCAAATCTTCAATGAATACGAAGAGTATCTGCTCGAAGTCTCTTCATTCAACGACTTATTAAAAATATCTAAATATCCCCAAATAGGCGAAATCTCTCCGGTACAATCGGGATTGGCTCTTACCCCTAAGTCGCTAGAAGAAAACGAATATTGGTACAAAGGCTCGTGCCTAGCCTTGTCGCTACAGGGAACTTGAATTCTGAACTCATTTATATCGAAACAATAGACGGCGATATTCGCCATATTATCCCACTCTTTTTTAATATTTGTATCCATACAAATCTCCTAATCGAAACTAATAAATCATCATGATTAACTAAGAAGATTCGTATCCGATTTCATATTTCGCCACATTTCAAAAAAACTAATATTCGCTTTGTTTTGAATTTGCTGCTGAAACTTAGCATAAACCTTACTGTTACTATCGTCGTATGACGCAGGGTCGAGCATCTGATAGCTTGATGAGAAGGGTGTTCTTACGTTCTTATCTAACACCGCCGATGCACCAAATCCGTTTGCAAGCTTCTCCACTACAGAAAATGGCGCATGTGGATCTAATAAACGAAACTCGAATTTTTTTAATACTTGATTAGAACCTTTAACCAATCGCAAAGCGTCGGTTAAAAGCTTAGCCGATTCATCATAAACATAAACAGTATATTTATCGTATAGCTGCCCTGCCCATTCATTCGCTGTTGCCGTCCCAACAAGGATATCAGCTAACTCTTGTGGATTAGCGATTTTCCCTCGACCTTCAGGTGATGTGTACTTTTGATCGCCTACAATCACAGCCAACGGACTATGGTAAAGATCAAAATCGGTTTTATGCATCGCCTGGTCAGACGATTTCAACATTATTTCTGAAAGCTTGTTCAGATCTAAAATACCCTTTTCATCTTGTGCTGAGCCAATACGAAAAATCTTATTCTTAATTTCACGACCAGAAGCTTTCGTCCCTTCCCAACTTCCATCGGTGTAACGCATATGAAACAACCCGGCACCGACATTGTTTGGATTGTGCGCGAATCCGCGTAGATTATAAATGTAGACCCCAGGCCCTCGGCTTAGCCCCCCCGCATTATCCTGAAAAATTTTATAAAATAAACGAACGCAATGCCCAGTAACCTTTCCGAAATCCATGTAATACAAATCTGGCTTGCCTTCAGCTTGCCCAGCATCTTTACCATCTGCCACCGAAGAAAGTCGCTGCATAATTTCGCTTGCAATTAAATTGCCTGAATCGGTTGCTGGCTTGACATACTCAGCGAAAGGCAAGATCAACTCTGGATCGATGTACACTTTTCGACCGGCGTCGCTATTGTAATAAGAAAGAAAACTAGAAAAGTCGGGAGATGAGGTCATGCTGCGTCCTTTGCATAGAGTGTCCAATTGGTGCGTAGTTTACCGAATTGAATGTCCAAAGCAATCCTACATCGAAAAAGCATTACGGCAGAACGCAAATACCTTAAGCTTTACAAATAAGACTGAGGTTAGTCCTTCTTCTCAACTGTAATTTCAATGGTTTTACTATTACCAGCAAACCATTTTTGAATGTACAAAGTCCCCATTATTGGAGCCATTCCATCCTCAGGAACCTCCTGATAACGCACACTGTTTTTCGTTTCTTTCTCGTATTCAAATTTTACTGTCTTCTTTGACATAACGTTTCCTATCAAATAATTTCTGAGTAAAAATATCGCGCCATGGGATGGATGATATCATCGCTACCATAGGTTAGAGCTAGAGCGACTACTAACCATCACACATACTCTACGCTGGTCTAGCCTTCATTAATCCAGCCTCATCTATTCTAAAATTGGCTCATTTGCTCCACCAATGTCCCACATTTTCCAATTTTGGCCCATTCTCCCTAAGAAAGTCTCATTTATTTCCCTAAAATCACCAGCAAAGTATAAAATCGGTTAAAGTTCACTTCTATATCCAAGATCAGCTCCATCAGCATAAAACATGTTGGTTTTGACAGCCCCATCAAGATGCCGGTATGGAAGCCAATGTTATTCGCGACGCTACATCAAGGAATCTCCGCCTATGTCGAATGAATCTGCAGCCATCATGTTCTCTGACGTCTCGGGTAGCTCACGCTTGTTCAAAGAAGTGGGCGATGCCGAAGCGCGAGCAATCATCTCGAAAGTCGTCTCCATGATGATGGACAAGACCCAAGCACAAAATGGCACTGTGATTAAAACCATTGGCGACGAGGTAATGGCTTCATTTCCAACGGCTCAAGCCGCATTAAATGCTGCGACAGATATTCAAAAAGATATCGACACGCGATATTACGGAGCCCCCCTAACAATTCGCATTGGTTTTCACTTCGGCCCTATCATTGAAGAAGCTGGCGATGTTTACGGTGAGGCGGTTAATGATGCAGCCGACTTAGTAAAAATCGCCAAGGGCGGCCAGATTATAACCAGCGAGCAAACGCGTCAGGCGTTGCCACCTGAATCACAAGATAAACTCGAAGTATTTGATAAAATTCGCTTAAAAGGTGGCAAAAAAACTGCCGTTATTTATATTGCCGAATGGGAAGACGATCAAGAATCCAACGCGACTATGTTCATGGCGGCCGTTAATACCGAAATCGCCGCCGCGATTGAAGCTCGCAGCTTACAAATAGAATATGAAGATCAAAATATCACGCTCAGTAAAAATGATGTGCCATTTACCATCGGGCGTGGAGCGGATGTCGATTTAACCATCGAGTGCAATATGGCATCGCGTAGTCATTGCACCATTGATTACCGACGCGGAAAGTTTGTGTTGGTCGACAAAAGCACCAATGGAACCTACCTTGCGGCGGATGGCCGGGAACCGCTTTATTTACGTAGAGAAGAAACTCCACTCATGAGCACTGGCACTATCAGCTTTTCGCCAGAAATTGACGAGCCTGGCCCGCATCGCATGCGTTATATTTGTTAACGACATCAATCACTGCCAATAACGGGAAGTATTAAAGCCTTTATGCCTAGGCTTAAAATCCGAAAAAATTAATTATATTTAAAATAATCGTTAGGAAATTTTCATACTCACCCTAAAAAAAACCTACCATTTACACTTCTTCTGAAAATAAAAATTCAACCACTTCCTATACACCGGTCACCGTACTAGATTCAGGCGATCTAGCCTCCGTTACTACTGGCAATGTGCATACCTGTGTTTTGAAAACCGATGGCACGGTTAGTTGTTGGGGTAACAACAATTGGGGTCAACTGGGCAACAGTATTTTCCAACTTGGTCAGCCATTTACGACTGATCCTACAACAATTTCTTAAACTAAACGCTTTAGAAGAATCAGCTGACGCATTCGGCTAAAAGTAATCGACACAAATAAAAAGGCCCGTTCGGGGCCTTTTTTATTGAGGATTTTATAAGCGTTACCAAAAAAATCGATGCCCTCTACCCGAAAAATACGCACCCTAAAGAGCTATCTAATTCGGGGGGCTATTCTTATAAAAACCAAGTACTACTCGACAACAAGGCTAAAGTTATTAACACATGGCTGCGGTGGCGAATAAGTGACGATTTGCGGGAGGATTCCTCCAGACGAACAATTTTGAAGTAAAGGTCCTATATAGGGTACACCTCCACTTTTCACATTAGGGCTTCCCAGCCACCAATTGTTAGTAAATGCCGCAGTGATATTGCCCTGCGCTAAAATTAAGTCAGCACAAGTAGTAACCTTATCCCCTTGGGTAAGTACCAGAGTGCCCTCTACCGCAAAGTTGAGTTCGTCCGGCATGGGGCCACTAGAATCACAGGCAATAGCACTACCCGTGCCGACATGATCCGCAAACCACTCTGCAACTTGCTCGGTCTTATGACGATCCGCTTTAACCGTGATCTTGCACTTACCGTCTTCAACCTTGGCCGAGGTACCGTCATAATCTTTATTCTTCGAGACATCATATGCCGATACCGCATAGGAGCAGTCTGTTAAACCATTCACATGCAGATACACATCATTACTGTCTGCACCTGCCATAACAGCAGCTGAGAGAAAAAGACTCGGTAATATTAGTAAATGTTTATTCGATAGATTTTTCATAATCAACTCCATGATCATCAGGGGGACAGTCCAGCTTTTATCTGAACCTATAAACACTATCAAACTACGACAAGGAATAAAGTTAACTTACACTATTTACGGTAACCATAGCGCTAATGCTAGCGCATTCGGCGACATCAACCGCAAGGTAGCGTTAAATGTGTCATTATTCATTAGATTTGATTTCGGTCTTTTTACCCTGAAAACCTTGAAAAAGATCACGATGCGCAGTGTATGAAAGAGAGTCATCCCGATCCATATATCCTGCAATCCAATCTAAAAGCATGGGTAGATTATCGTCTTGAGCTTCTTTAGATTGGTATTTATGGGGTTCCCACGGCCTGTTCTTAGCATTTTCTTGACATAGCCAAGTCGGTAAATTCATAAAAATAGCTTCATTAGCGAACGGCTTCACTAATTCAAGTAAATCTGCGTAACAACCTTCCACAACCCACTCGCCATTTTCACTAATGAAAGCCCTAATTTGTTCATGCACCTGCGCGATGGCACGCCTCTCGGGAGGAATAGTAGGAAGCCAAGCTAGAGGATCTAAATCGAGATGAGCCAATCCCCCTTCCGTTAGTTTTTTGGCTAATGTAGACTTTCCTGAGCCTGAATTACCGAAAATAATTATTTTTCTCAAAAAATCACCACTCTCAGTCTAGGTCTACAGCCCGATACACCCAACGCATTACCAGCGACCAAATTTGGACACATTCGACTGCATAAACTGATCTTTTTATTAGCTCAACTTCAAACAAGATTGGCATTGATTCTAGCCTAATGAAATTTAAAGTTTGGACTTATGCCGCGACTAGGTACTTTTCCGTATTCATCGGTATAAACATCAATTGCACCATTGGCAGCACGAAATACTTCTATCGTGTATTTCAAGCACGTGGCACAACAGTCAATTTCAGAGATAATTAATACGTTAGCAACATTTTCAATATAACCAGGGCTACAATTCAAGAAGTTAATGAGCCTAGGTTCTGTATGCCATTGCCCCATTCCTCGACAAGCATAAAGACTTCTAAGGTGCTCTAAACTTACGTCAGGGACTAACTCAAAACCATCAGCAGCAATGGCAGATAGCTCTTTTTGGCTTAATCCCGCAGCACTTGAATAAGCAAAAAACAGCAACTCTTTGCCATCGTTACGGGTGATATTCATAATACAAGCATTACGAGCATCTGGATTTTTTTTACTCGAAATATGCTTATTTAATGATTTTCTAAAGTTGAAGATAAGCTCTTCTGAATCCTTTTCTGACAGCATAAATAATCCTTTAAATCAAAGAGTCGAGCTTGCACAAGTAGCTATCGTTCGATAGCTACTGCATAACGGGCGTTACAAGTTAACAGATATAATAACCTCAGTTCAATAATCAAAAACTTGCAAAGCAATATCATCACTCGTAACGAGTGGGATCTACAAGCTGCAATAATGAGCAATATGCGTTTTGTAAGCCATAAATAAGGACTGATCCACTTCATCAGCATACAGACCTGAAGCCAATACATCATCACAGGACGCTTGGCCTGATATCAAGTATGCCAAAGTAGTAACCGCTGCAGCTGACTTAATCTGATCTTCACCCTGCACGACGAGATCGGCTAGGGTTTTAGTCAAGCGTTTATAAACAAGCTCGTTGCTTGCATCACGGTATTGAATTTCAAGCGTAATTTCTGCCGCATTAGAATAATCTTCGGCAGAGGTAACTAAGGTTGCGCCACCCCAAATAGCGTCATTATAAAAGTACAAAAATATAGTGTGCGCACTTCCGCCCACAAAAAAGCGCACCGAAGTGCGCTTTAATAATCAAAAGGTCACAGTAGCAATTACTGCCCTTTAATCTCTTTCAAACCATTATACGGAGCCTTAGCACCCAACTGCTCTTCAATGCGCAGCAGGCGGTTGTACTTAGCAACACGGTCTGAGCGGCATAGTGAGCCAGTCTTGATTTGGCCTGCGCATGTACCAACGGCTAGGTCGGCAATGGTGGTGTCTTCAGTTTCGCCAGAACGGTGAGAGATAACAGCAGTGTAGCCTGCGTCTTTCGCCATTTTGATGGCTTCTAACGTTTCGGTTAGTGAGCCAATCTGGTTGAACTTAATAAGGATAGAGTTGGCGATATCTTTTTCGATACCTTCAGCCAAGATCTTAGTGTTGGTTACGAACAGGTCGTCACCTACTAATTGAACGCGCTTGCCCAGTTTTTCGGTTTGGTATTTCCAGCCAGCCCAATCTGATTCGTCTTGGCCATCTTCGATGGAGACAATCGGGTATTGGTCGCACAATTCAGACAGGTAGTCGGAGAATTCTTCGGCAGTGAATACTTTGCCTTCGCCTTTTAGGTCGTACTTGCCATCTTTGTAGAATTCAGATGATGCGCAATCCAACGCTAGGGTAATGTTTTTACCCAGTTCATAACCGGCATCGGCAACTGCCGTTTTAATTGCGGCAAGTGCATCAGCGTTAGAGGCTAGGTTAGGAGCAAAACCACCTTCGTCACCCACAGCAGTATTTAAGCCTTGTGCACTTAATACTTTTTTCAGGCTGTGGAAGATTTCTGCGCCGGCACGTAATGCTTCAGCGAACGTTGGCGCGCCTACTGGCTGCACCATAAATTCTTGAATATCGACGTTGTTATCCGCGTGCTCACCACCGTTGATGATGTTCATCATAGGTACTGGCATTGAGTATTGGCCAGGCGTGCCGTTGATGTCGGCAATGTGCTCATACAACTCTACGCCTTTGGCTTTGGCAGCGGCTTTGGCAGCGGCTAAAGACACGGCAAGAATGGCGTTAGCGCCCAGCTTAGATTTGTTGTCGGTGCCATCGAGTTCGAGCATGACGGTATCAAGTGCACGCTGATCTAAGCCGTCCAGACCGAGCAAGGCGCCTTTGATTGAACCGTTGATGTTGCTAACGGCTTTTAATACGCCTTTGCCTAGGTAACGGCTTTTATCGCCGTCACGCAGTTCGAGTGCTTCACGAGTACCGGTCGATGCGCCAGATGGTGCACAAGCCGTTCCAAAAAAACCGCCTTCGAGGGTAACGTCTGCTTCAACCGTTGGGTTGCCGCGTGAATCCAGCACTTCGCGTGCTTTAATATCGATAATCTTGGCCATGCGTGTCTCCAATAATTAGAGGCTTAAGTCTTATTAATTAAATTTTTTGTGGTCTATTTTTTGTGATCTAACGCGGCTGCAATAAACGCCGAGAATAAACCATGACCATCACGCGGAGTGGAGGTAAATTCCGGATGGAACTGACAGCCCACAAACCATGGGTGATCCGGAACTTCAACAACCTCTACCAATTCACCATCCATCGAGCGACCAGCAATACGTAAACCGGCTTCTTCTAAACCAGGAACGAGTGATGAGTTCACTTCGTAACGATGACGATGACGCTCTGTAATAATGTCTTTACCGTAAGCTTTTGCGGTAAATGAATCAGGTGTCAAACGACATTCCTGACCACCTAAGCGCATGGTACCGCCCAAATCAGACTCTGCTGAACGCACTTCGGTTGTACCTTCGGCCGTTGTCCATTCGGTAATCAAGCCAACCACTGGGTGTGTAGTATCGTGAGTAAATTCGGTTGATTGTGCATCTTTCCAACCCACAACGTTACGGGCGTATTCGATAACAGCAACCTGCATACCTAAACAAATACCTAGGTATGGAATTTTATTTTCACGAGCATGCTGCACCGTGCGAATTTTACCTTCCACACCGCGATTACCAAAGCCACCCGGTACTAGGATGGCGTCAACGCCCGCTAATACTTCAATGCCTTTGCGCTCGACATCTTCTGCATCAATGTAGCGAATTTTAACTTTCGCGCGGTGCGTGATACCGGCATGGTCAATGGCTTCGATCAATGACTTATAGGCATCGAGCAAGTCCATGTACTTACCCACCATGGCAATAGTGACTTCTTTTTCTGGGTTCAGCTTGGCATCCGCCACAGCATCCCACTCAGATAAGTCTGCTTCGCGGCAGGTAAGATCAAATTTTTCGACGATCAAATCATCTAAATGCGCATCGTGCAGTTTGCGCGGAATCATGTAGATAGTTTCGGCGTCTTCTAGTGGGATAACTGCGCGCTCTTCGACGTTGGTGAACAAGGCGATCTTGCGCAACGCTGAGGCTTCAATTTTGTGATCTGAGCGACAAATTAAGATGTCTGGCTGCAGGCCGATAGTGCGCATCTCTTTAACTGAATGCTGAGTCGGCTTGGTTTTGGTTTCGCCAGCGGTGGCGATGTATGGCACTAAGGTCAAGTGAATAGACAAAGCTCGTTTAGAACCTAGCTCGACTTTCATTTGACGCACGGCTTCTAAAAACGGCTGAGATTCGATATCACCAACAGTGCCACCGATTTCTACCAAGGCGACATCCGAGCCTTCAGCACCTTCAAACACACGACGTTTAATTTCGTCGGTGATGTGTGGAATTACCTGAACAGTGCCGCCCAAGTAATCGCCGCGACGCTCTTTCGCCAGTACGTCGGTGTAAATACGACCGGTAGTAAAGTTGTTGCGACGAGACATAGTGGTACGAATAAAGCGTTCGTAGTGACCAAGGTCTAGATCCGTTTCCGCACCATCGTTGGTAACGAACACTTCACCGTGCTGGAACGGGCTCATAGTGCCCGGATCCACGTTGATGTACGGGTCTAGCTTTAGCATAGTGACCTTTAGGCCACGGGCTTCCAAAATGGCTGCCAGAGATGCAGAAGCGATGCCTTTCCCCAAAGAAGAAACAACACCACCCGTGACAAAGATAAAACGTGTCATAGAAGGTCCGCGAGCAGAGATAAATAAGTATAATCTGGAGAGTTCTGGCCTTGACGGTCGCGTTTCGAGCCGCCGTTAGAACCCTCACTCAAGATGGGAGGGCAGGTTACCAGAATCGGCCTACTGGGTAAATTCATTCGATGCTTTTCTTCGCTTTTTACGTCTGTTAGGCTCATGTCTTTCATATCCTGAACAAACTGGTTTGTGATGTTTACACTTTTGGCAATGCCTACAACCGCAAAATGCTTACTTAGCGTTACCTGTAAATGGTGGCTCGGTGCATCTTGCGTGGCTGACCAGAAGCGGTAACTCCTACCCTTCAGTCAACGGCTGCGATCACTTGCAGTCGTGGCCTTGTCTCCAGCAAACACCTCAGCATTTCTCGCAGCCTCAATACAACCAACGCTAAATAGCTAAGGACTGAACATTATGGCTGCGCCATCGGAACAAGCTTCTACCCCTACTGCACGCTTCGGGCTAATACTGGCACTGAGTGCGGCTTTCTTGTTTTCTACTAAGCCCATCATCATCAAATGGCTGTATGAACAAGGAATGACTGCCCTACCACTGATGTGGTTGCGCCTTATGCTGGCAATGCCGGTGTATATTGTAGTCGGCTATTTCAGCTGGAAGCGCTTAGCCGTTAAGCCAAGCCTGTCTCAAATGACACAGGCCGCCGGTATTGGCTTGCTTGGCTACTACTTGGCCTCGTACCTTGACTTAGTCGGGTTAGAGCATGTCAGTGCACAGCTTGAGCGTTTAATGCTGTATGCCTATCCGACTCTGGTCGTGGTCTTAGGTGCGTTATTTTTTGGTCAGCCGTTTAAGCGCTCATTCATTCCGGCTCTGGTGCTGACTTACGTCGGCCTACTGGTGATGTATGGGCACGATTTAACGAATGCCTCACTCCTTACCGATGGCAGTAGCAACGCAGTTTCTGAGATAACGACCGGCACCTTGTTGATCTTGGCCAGCGCCCTGTCGTTTGCGCTGTATATTTTGTTCAGTAAGAAGGCGATTGGCGCTCTGGGCAGCTTACTATTCACCAGCGTGGCGATGGCATCAGCATCCGTTGCGACCTTTATTCATTACGGTGTGATACACGGTATTGTCATGCCAGACATGAACACTGAACGTTGGATCGGTACTGTGATCATGGCAATATTTGCCACGGTTGTGCCCTCTTTTATGGTGAGCGAAGCGATCAAACGCATTGGCCCGGCAAAAACCAGCGTTAGTGGAACCATAGGCCCAGTGATGACCACCATAATGGCGGTGGTATTTTTAGGTGAGCCGTTTGGCTGGATGACGGTCGCTGGTATGGCGCTGGTGATGGTTGGCGTATCGCGACTGCAAAAATAGCTTAATTAATTTATAAATTTATATCTGTAATAGGAACCTTCATGGCCGCTGGCAGCTTACTCGCGTTACTGGATGACATAGCAACCGTTCTCGACGACGTTGCCCTTATGTCTAAAATGGCGGCCAAGAAAACCACTGGCGTACTCGGTGATGATCTTGCGCTAAATGCTCAGCAGGTATCTGGGATTCGGGCAGAACGAGAGCTACCGGTTGTTTGGGCGGTGACCAAAGGCTCGTTAAAAAATAAACTGATTCTAGTGCCGTCAGCATTACTTATAAGTGCCTTTGCCCCATGGGCAATTATTTGGCTACTGATGTTAGGTGGTGCTTATTTATGCTTTGAAGGCGTAGAAAAACTGGTTCACTCTTGGTTCCACAAGACTTCGGATGGAGAGAAAGCGGTACTGCATAATGCGCTCGCCGATGGCAAGGTCGATATGGTTGAATTCGAGAAGGATAAAATCAGCGGTGCCATCCGTACCGACTTTATTTTATCGGCCGAGATTATTGTTATAACTTTAGGCTCTATCAGTTCTGCTCCTTTTATTACCCAAGTGCTGGTCGTATCCCTGTTGGCGATCGCATTTACCTTCGGGGTTTACGGACTCGTCGCTGGCATTGTGAAAATGGATGATGCCGGTTTGTATTTAATTGAAAAAGCTAAGCCAACACTACTCGGAAAAATGCAAAAAATATTAGGCCACTCATTGCTAACGTTAGCGCCGAAATTAATGAGGTTGCTATCGGTGGTGGGAACTGCCGCTATGTTCATGGTGGGCGGCGGCATCATAGTGCATGGCGTTCCAGTTCTTAGTGAGCTTAGTCACGATGTCATTCATGCCGTCGAAGAGATGATTGCAGGCCATATACTAGCACCCGTCGCAGGTTTGAATTTCGATATGGCTACAGGCGTAATCACTGGCGCAATACTAGTTGCCCTATTCAGCTTGTATAAAAAAATCAGTGGCCGATGAACTGGCCACTGAGTAGAAAAATTAACAGCCTTTCGTCCTGCCGATGCAAGTCGCAACGCGTGGCTCACCGGTCAAGGCATTATAAAGATCTAAATAAATAGGGTAATGAATATTGCCACTGCATCCTTAAAACGCGCAATATTTAAATATGCACCTTTCTCAGCCAAAATCCGGCCATCACTTAGCCCAGAGTAGTCCTGCCACGGTACTGATTCTGCCTGAAGGCTAATAAATGCACCTTTAGCGGCTCCGGCCTCAAAATCATCTGTCGTAGGATCACCAATATAAATACTTTGATAACTTGATAGTCGAAAGCAGCCAGCTAAGCCGAATGTTTTACAGTTTTCAGATGATGACAAAAACTCAACCAGCCAGTCGCCTGGAAATAATCCTAAGAAATCTTGGGATGTCGTTAATTCTGCGCCCTCTGCGACGCCCATCCATGTAGCGCGCTTGATATAAGTGCCTTCTCTAGCCCCTTCACCTGTCTCCGGATCAATAAAAACGACCGGCCCATAGATTTCCAGTCTGAATCAATACCCGCTGCGATACAAAAGAACCATTCTTGAGTACAATCCAATTGTTCTAAAGCAACACTTGCTGGGCCTCTAATTTCTCCTTCCAAATTGCCAGTAATTGACATCAAATCACCAGAAAAATCACCTTTGGCAGCACCAAATCCGTAGCGAAAGCCAACAACTCTACGGATGCCTTGCCCGTCCAATTTATAGGCTAGCTCTATATAGGGATCTTTGATTTTGAAGGGAACTATCGTGGGATCACTACCATTGTAATCATCAACCCGCCCTAAACCGAAATTACGAATAATAATATCCGCGTCAGGGATGAGAACATTACCCTCTGAATCAGTACCCGGCAAATAACGCTTACTATCCACATCGCCTTCATTGAAATTCGGATTTTCGTAATATTCTAACGCGCCTACATCACCATCCGAGTATTCACGAGGGAACTCGCCTATTCTTAATTCATCCGCGTTAACTAATGTTTCGATGTCGAAACCAAAATTAACTTTGGTAAATTCATAATCACCAGAAAAATCACCAACGCCTTGATTATATGAAGTAGCATCAATGGTTATAAATGCTTGACCATCATACAGGCGCAGTTCTTCATCATCGACAATTTCCATCGACATGACGGAAGGAATATGAAAAACAATAAAAATATAAGGTAAGAATTTTTTCCGTAGTGTGAACAAAGGAATCTCCATTGTCTAATAAGGCAAAAGAAAATCTCCTTGCTAATGCCTGTGCTATTTCACACTCACACTACGTTTTTAGGAATTCAACAAACAGTGACATTCGTCATTAGTTATCAACAATTCTACTGTAAATATGCCGAACCTCAACAGCCTTTCGTCCTGCCGATGCAAGTCGCAACGCGTGGCTCACCGGTCAAGGCATTATAAAGATCTAAATAAATAGGGTAATGAATATTGCCACTGCTGTCCTTAAACTTCGTAATATTCAAAAATGCTCCTCGCTCAGCCAAAATTCTATCCTCACCAACACCCGACAAATTTTCCCAAGGTACCGCTTCATTTTGCAAAGAAATGAAAGCACCTTCTGCCGCCCCTTCCTCGAACGAGTTTGCATTTTTATTACCAATGTAAACACTTTGATAGTTAGTGAGTTTAAAACAACCACCTAGACCGAATGTTTTGCAATTTTCAGAAGATGATAAATACTCCACCAACCAGTCTGCTGGCAAAAAACCTAAAGCGAGATCATCACTGGAAAGTTGCGCGCCTTCGGCAACCCCCATATAAGTAGCGCGTTTAATGTAAGTGCCACCTCGAGTTCCCTCGCCCGTCTCGGGATCAACAAATTGCACAGGACCATAAATTTTCAAACCACTATCTAAAGCTGACACACCGCATAAAAACCATTCTACAGTACAATCTAACTCATCAAGAGCCGTACTCGCAACGCCATCAATTCTTCCTTCTAAATTCCCTGTCAACGTTAATAAATCACCCGACAAGTCTCCCATAGCCGCACCAAACCCTAGTCGTAGACCGGCAATTCTACGAATACCGTTAGTGTCCATTTTATAAGCAAGTTCAATATAGGGATCACGTATTTTAAAAGGAACAATGACAGGCTCATCATCACCCACTTCTTTATAATTATAATTATCAACTCGCCCTAAAGCGAAATTCTGAATAATAATATCAGCATCGGGGACAGGTACATTGCCATCGGCATCGGTTACAGGAATATAAGGGCTACTATTAGGGTCAGTGTCATCAAAGTTCGGGTTAGCAACATATTCGAGTGCACCAACATCACCATCATTATAACTGCGCTCAAATTCTCCTATGCGCAACTCATCAACGTTAATTAATGTTTCTACATCGACACCAAAATTCACTTTAGTAAATTCATAGTTTCCAGAAAAGTCGCCAGCGCCATCGCTATAGCTGGAAGCGTCTATCGTTATGAATGCCTGTCCCGAATAGTTACTAAGCTCTTCATCAGAGATAGACTCCATAGAGTTAGAACTAAAGGAAAGACCTAACAGGAACAGTATGTATAAGGGTTGATTAACTCGGAACTCGGCTGTCATTGTGACCTCCTGTCACAAAGCATCAAATCATTAACAACCCATCGCTGTGATGGCACAGCAAGTCGTCAAATCATCTGATATTATTTTTATTGTTCAGCCAGATTAGTCCCAGTTTTAGAGAATGCCAAGTCAATAATGAAAAATTTGTCAATATTGGTTCACTTGCCCACAAAACCTAAATATAGTTGACATTAGAACACTAGAAAATAGACAGCCGTCGTTTTTTCGGAGATATACGTCTGAGTTTTTATTGCAGAAAAACATATAAGAAATTAGAACGAGAAAAGGGAAAATTTCCTCATTCTAAAGAACGAACACTGACAACAGCCCACCGTTATACCGGATTATCAATATCAACAAATTCAACGTTAAGGCCAAACTCATCCGCCAAATATTCACCGAGCGCTTTTACGCCATAGCGTTCAGTCGCATGATGACCTGCACTGAAGAAATGTGTGCCGGTTTCGCGCGCTAGATGCACCGCTGGCTCATTAATTTCTCCCGTTAAATAGGCATCAACACCGGCATCAATCGCTCGCTGTAAATAACCTTGAGCACCACCAGTACACCAAGCGATGGTTTCGATAGTATCGTTGTCTTCGCCAATATGCAGAGGCTCACGCTTTAAGCACTCTCCTAACCAAGCGCGGAACTCTTTACCACTCATAGCGCGCGGCAAGCGACCAATATTTCCCGGAACGGATGGATCGGACTCATCCAACAAACCATCGACCTGCAATCCCAATACATCGGCCAACTGAGCGTTATTGCCATAAATTGGATGCATATCTAATGGCAAGTGGTAAGCAATTAAATTGATGTCGTGGGTTAGCAGAGCTTTTAAGCGCTCTTTCTTAATCCCGACGATGCGTTCATCCTCGCCCTTCCAAAAATAGCCGTGATGTACCAAGATAGTATCCGCGCCACGCTCTATCGCGATATCAATGAGCGCTTGGCTCGCGGTAACACCCGTAATGATATGCTGTACATTTTTTCTCCCCGCAACCTGCAAGCCATTGGGGCAGTAATCGCGAATTTTCGCACTCTGTAAGAGTGCATCTAGATGCTTCAATATTTCTTGGCGATCAGTGATCATAGGCCGCTCGCAGTTAAGTTTGTTACAGTACACACCCAGTTTATGGGTTTTTAGGGAACCTCAGCAAATGTCGACATCCAGTACAATTGTTCATCGTATTCTTTTGCCATCGGCGATTGGGGTTATCGCTGCACTCAGTATTTTACTTTGGGCGCCTGAGTGGGTGATTCCACAAACACCGCAACCGATTTTCGACGCCCCAACCGTCATCAATGCCGAACCACAAGCAGACACCATGCGCGCACAAGGTCCGGTAAGCTATGCCGATGCGGTTGATATAGCAGCACCTGCAGTTGTGAATATTTATACGCGCAAAATAGTGCAACGTAAAACTCACCCCATGCTCAACGATCCTTACTTTAAGCGTTTTTTCCGCAACAGCCCAGAATCGAGTGAGCGCATGCAATCTAGCCTAGGTTCCGGCGTCATCATGGCGGGCAATGGCTACATCCTAACCAATAACCATGTCATTGATGGTGCCGACGAAATCGTTGTTTCTTTACGCGATGGCCGTGATGCCTCAGCGACGGTTGTCGGTACCGATCCTGAAGCCGATCTGGCAGTACTAAGAATCGAACTCGACAACATTCCGCATATTCGCGTGGCGTCAGAACGCAGTCTTGCCGTTGGTGATGTTGTGCTCGCGATTGGTAATCCATTTGGCGTTGGTCAAACGGTAACTATGGGTATTGTCTCCGCGACTGGGCGCAATCAGCTCGGTTTAAATACCTATGAAGACTACATTCAAACTGATGCCGCCATTAACCCAGGCAACTCGGGTGGTGCTTTGGTGAATGCTTATGGTGAGTTAGTGGGATTAAATACTGCGATATTTTCACAGTCGGGTGGCAGCGAAGGCATCGGCTTTGCCATTCCATCAGAAGTGGCAACTCGGAGTTTGATGGATATCGCTACCCACGGCACCACTATTCGCGGTTGGCTAGGAATCGAAGTTCAAGAGGCTACCCCTGCCCTAATTGATGTTTTAGGTTTACCAAAGGAGTTAACCGGATTAATTGTTACCGGTATATTTCCTGATGGCCCAGCGGAGCAAGCAGGCTTAGCCGCAGGGGATATTTTAGTGGGCATTAACGGGAAAAATACTAGTGATGCCCGCAATGCCATGAATATTATTGCTGCACTCCGTCCGGGAGATCGGATTGATATTGAATATATACGCAGTGGCGAAACCCAATCAACGCGAGCTATCGCTGGTCAACGACAGCAAAAAGGCAGTAAGGAATAATATAAAAAAGGCGTCTAAATAGACGCCTTTTTTCATGACCTGCCGATCAGAAGCAGTACATAAAACCGTTAAAGAATCGCCTTCAAAGCGGTAATTAACGCCTGATTTTCCCCTGCCTTACCAACCGTAAAGCGCAAGCACTGCGCCAGCAGAGGATGCGCACCATCCATGCATTTAATTAAAATTTTATGCGTTTTTAATGCTTCAAAAATCTCACGCGCATTATCAGTTTTAACACGCGCAAGAATAAAGTTAGCTTCGGATTTATAAGCAGAAAAACCAAGCGCTAATAATTCTTCAAACAACCATTCACGCTGCTGCTTTAACTCAGCACATTGCTGATCGAGCACATCAAAGTGCTTTAACGCAAATGCAGCAGATGCTTGAGTTAACACGTTAATATTGTAAGGCATGCGAATTTTGTTAATTTCGTTCAACCATTCAGGGCGACCAAACAACATACCCAAACGCAAACCCGCCAAACCAACTTTTGATAATGTACGCATAACCAAAACATTGTCGTAGCGGTCTAGCCAATCTAAGTGATTGCGACTAGAAAACGGCAAATACGCTTCGTCTAACACCACCAAACCATCTGAGGCTTCAACAATTGCCGTTAAATCGGCTTCTGCCCACAAGTTGCCCGTTGGGTTATTAGGTTGAGCTAAGAAGATAAGTTGCGGCTGTTGTTGTGCAATAACCGCCAACATACCGTCAACATCCAGCGAGAAGTCTTCATTTAATGGTACGCCAACGTAGTTTAAACCGACGAAAGTGGCGATCATTTTGTACATTACAAAGCCCGGCTCCGGTGCCAGAATCGTCGCCCCCGGATTCGACACCGCCATAGCCAAGAGCTGAATTATTTCATCAGAACCATTACCCAATAAAATATCGTACTGGGCAGGTACTTTCATAACCTCACGCAGCCCAGCAGTCACTTCGGGAGCAGTTGGATGCGGATAACGGTTTAGAGCGCAATTGGCCAAAATCCCCTGCCACTCTTGCACCATATCCGCTGGCCATTGATAAGGGTTTTCCATGGCATCTAATTTAATCATGCCGCTAGCATCGCCGACGGGATACGCATGCAAGGCGCGAATTTCAGAACGAATTAATTGCGTAATTTTTTGTTCGATGGACATGAAATTAACTCTTAGAAAAACCGATGGGAATTTTGATGGAATAGCTACTCAGAGGCATCTTTAGTCTGCGTGTAGTTATTCCATCAAGGCGCCGAACAAATACTTCAATAACTATCTGCTCAGCAATAACTTCGCAATTACGTCAGCATTTAAAACCGTACTGACTAACCGCTAAGCAGACCGTCTGCACCATGGATGGTGCAGTCGAGCCTCCATGGATGGATTCACGGCGAGTCTGCGAGTGGTTAGCCAGTACGATAAAAAACTATTTTCTTAATCTTTAATACGGTATTCCGCCGAACGTGCGTGCGCAGTTAAATGCTCACCACGGGCTAAGATCGAAGCGACCTTACCCAGCTCCGATGCACCATCCGCCGAACATTGAATTAACGATGAACGCTTCTGGAAATCGTACACACCTAATGGCGAAGAGAAACGCGCGGTGCCCGATGTTGGTAATACGTGGTTTGGCCCAGCGCAATAATCGCCCAAGGCCTCTGCCGTATAACGGCCCATAAAAATAGCACCGGCATGGCGAATTTCGGGCAACCAAGCTTCAGGATCTGCAACCGATAACTCTAAGTGCTCGGGCGCAATGCGATTAATTAAATTCAACGCATCGGCTTTATCCGCTGCATGAATTAATGCACCACGCTCAGTAAGCGAGGTACGAATAATATCCGCACGTTCCATTGTCGGTAGTAATTTTTCAATGCTTGCGGCAACCGCATCTAAAAAGTCGGGATCGGTCGATACTAAAATCGACTGCGCATCTTCATCGTGCTCAGCTTGCGAGAATAAATCCATCGCAATCCAGTCAGGATTGGTATCGCCATCGCACACCACCAAAATTTCGGATGGACCAGCGATCATATCAATACCAACAACACCGAAAACCATACGCTTAGCGGTAGCAACAAAGATGTTACCTGGACCCACAATTTTATCGACTTGAGGAACGGTTGCGGTGCCATACGCCAAAGCCGCAACAGCCTGCGCACCACCTACGGTAAATACGCGAGAAACACCAGCAGCCGCAGCAGCAGCCAGCACCAATTGATTTAACTCACCATCCGGGGTTGGCACCACCATAATAATTTCAGAAACACCGGCAACGTGCGCAGGAATCGCATTCATCAATACTGATGATGGATACGCTGCTTTACCACCGGGAACATAAATTCCCACGCGATCCATCGGCGTTACTTTTTGGCCTAGGACAGTGCCATCAGCTTCAGTGTATTGCCAAGAGTCAGTTTTTTGTTTTTCGTGGTAACTACGCACGCGCTCTGCCGCAGTTGTTAACGCCGCGCGCTGTGCATCAGGTAAACCGTCGAGTGCTGTTTGCAGTTGTTCTTGGCTCAGTTCTAGCTGCGCCATTGAATCAACATTCATGCGGTCGAAACGATTAGTGTATTCAATTAATGCCATATCGCCGCGCTTACGAACATCATTAACGATGTCGGTGACGATCTGCTGTACACCAGTATCTGACACAGATTCCCAAGACAGCAAGGCATCCATTTGTGCTGCAAAATCAGCCTGATCAGAACGAAAACGACGAATAGAAATAGTCATAATTACTTCCTCTCTAATTAGGCGTTAATATTTCGTTGGCGCTCAACGGCAGCAGCCATTTGATCAATAATCGGTTGGATTTGGGCATGCTTTACTTTCATAGAGGCACGGCTAGCCACCAAACGCGAACTGATCGGCGCAATTAAATCACGTGCTTCTAAACCGTTAGCTTTCAGCGTATTACCCGTATCAACAATATCGACGATTAAATCGGCCAAGCCCATGATTGGTGCTAATTCCATACCGCCATAAAGCTTAATGATATCAACCTGACGCCCTTGCTCAGCAAAATAACGCTTAGCGATATTCACAAACTTAGTCGCAACTTTTAAACGGCCTGCAGGCATTTCGACATCTTTTAACGCTGCGGTCATCAGACGGCAGGTCGCGATGTTTAAATCCAACGGCTCGCATAAATTGTCGCTGTTGTATTCCATTAATACGTCTTTACCAGCAACACCTAAATCCGCCGCACCGTATTCAACATAGGTTGGTACGTCGGTAGCACGAATAACCACCAGCTTAATATGCTCATGATTGGTATCAAAAATCAGCTTACGACTCTTTTGAATATCTTCGGCCGGATGAATACCCGCTTCCGCTAATAACGGTAAGGTATCATCGAGAATACGTCCCTTCGATAGGGCGATTGTCAGTGGCTGAGTCATGGTATGGCTGATCCTCTCTGTTCTGTCAGCGTCCGATAATTACTGTACGCGGCGAATATTCGCGCCCAGCATTTGGAATTTTTCTTCAATACATTCATAACCGCGATCAATATGATAAATGCGGTTCACGTCGGTTTCACCAACGGCAACTAACGCGGCAATCACTAAAGAGGCAGAAGCACGTAAGTCGGTTGCCATCACTGGCGCAGCGCTTAGACCTTCTTTTCCGGTGACGATGGCCGTGTTGCCTTCAACATGAATATCCGCACCCATGCGCACCAATTCTTGGGCGTGCATAAAGCGATTTTCGAAAACGGTTTCGATCACTGTACCGACACCTTCGGCAATCGCATTTAATACTACAAATTGCGCCTGCATGTCCGTTGGGAATGCAGGGTGCGGTGCAGTACGGATATTAACGGCTTTAGGACGACGACCGTGCATGTTCAGCTCGATCCAATCTTTGCCCGTGGTAATTTCGGCTCCGCATTCACGCAATTTATCCAATACGGCTTCAAGCAATAAAGGATCCGTATCTTTGCACTTTACGCGACCACCAGTCACAGCAGCAGCCACTAAATAGGTGCCGGTTTCAATACGGTCAGGCAGAACATCGAAATGACAGCCGTGAAGTTTTTCAACGCCATCAATCACAAGAGTATCTGTGCCAGCACCTTCAATCTTCGCGCCCATGGCAATCAAACAATTGGCCAAGTCGACGACTTCCGGTTCGCGCGCGGCGTTTTTAATAACCGAACGACCCTCGGCTAATACTGCGGCCATCAGAATATTTTCAGTGCCGGTTACCGTCACGGTATCGCAAAAGAATTCAGCGCCTTTTAAACGGCCACCCGGTACATGTGCTTTGATGTAACCATCAAGCACTTCAACTTCAGCGCCCAAGGCTTCCATACCGCGTAAGTGCAAGTCGACGGGGCGACTGCCAATCGCACAACCACCCGGCAAAGAGACTTCTGCTTCGCCATAGCGAGCCAATAGCGGACCTAATACCAAGATAGAAGCACGCATAGTGCGTACTAAATCATATGGAGCAACGCAGCTTTTCATTTCGGCACAGTCAGTTTCAACCGACATGTCTTCATTAATTGCGACTTGCACGCCCATGCATCCCAATAGCTCTAGCATGGTAGTGATGTCGTGTAGGTGCGGTAAGTTACCGACCTGCATCACGCCTTCTGCGAGCAAGGTAGCTGCCAAAATAGGCAGGGCTGAGTTTTTGGCGCCCGAAATACGGATCTCACCGTCTAGACGGTGGCCGCCTTCGATTCTTAATTTTTCCATACGGGGCTCTTATGCATCGGCCTTTTCGGCTGGCGTAAAGGTGCGGATAGACACAGCGTGTAAGCTGCCATCAACAATATAAGGATTCAGGATTTTGTACACGTACTGCTGGCGTTTGACAGCATTCAGGCCTTCAAAGGCTTCACCTACGCCCATTATTTCCTTAACGTAGCCATCTACGACGGACCAAGTAACTTCTGGCGCTTCAGATTGTAAAACTTCTAAAATTTCTGCTGGAGACATGACCGCTCTACCACTTAATACTTGCAAAGCCGGCAATCATAGCGGATTTCTTGATCAGGGCGAAGTGATACCCGTGGATTAGACCGTAACTTTTGGTACAGCCCTAAGTACGAACAGGCTAGGCCAGCAGTGGCTCGAATACTTCATCAAGATCACTCACCGTCAAAATAGGACGCATATGATCGGGTAAGTGCTCAATACTCAATGTAACCCCACTGGCATCAGCAACACGCATCCACTCCAATAAAAGCGCAACGCCCGCACTGCTGGCTTGCTCAACAGCACTCATATCAACACTCCACTTACCACCACTGTTGCGTATCAGCTCAGCGCCTTGGCGAGCTAAGGCTGTCACAGTGGAGCTATTTAAGTCGCCATTAAGATAAGCGTGCTGATTGGATTCCGACTGCAGTTTTGCCACCGCCATTGCCTTAACCTTCTGCTTTATTAAATAAGAAGCGACCAATCAGCTCTTCAAGCACTAACGCAGATTGAGTGTCATCAATCCAATCACCTTGTTTCAGATACTCCATTTCTGCGCCTACTGTCAGGCCAATGTACTTCTCACCCAGTAAGCCTGAGGTCAAAATCGCAGCGGAGCTATCCGTCGACAAGGTGCTCATGCTTTTATTAATTTCCATCTCGACCACCGCTGAATAACGCTCAGCATCAAGATAGATCTTTGTCACTTGGCCAATATTCACACCCGCCATGGATACTTTTGCACGTTCTTTCAAACCACCTAGGTTCTCAAAATGCGCCTTTAGCGTGTAGGTATCACCTGTCGACTGCATGGACAATCCGCTAACGCGCAATGCCATCAACACCAGAGCAATAACACCCATAATCATGAAAGCACCAACGGCCAATTCGATATAACGCATACGCATAATTAAATGCCTCCTAACATGACCGCAGTCAAAACGAAATCCAGCCCGAGAACGGCCAATGAAGAAATAACCACCGTTTGAGTGGTTGCTTTACCAATACCTTCTGATGTCGGTACAGAGTCGTAGCCCTGATATACCGCAATCCAAGTAATCACCATGCCGAACACACAGGATTTAATTAATCCTTTTATAACGTCTTCGTAGAAAACGACAGAAGCCTGCATGTTGCCCCAGTAGCTGCCGCCATCAATGCCCAGTAAATCGACCGCAACAAAAGCACCACCCCAAATACCAACCGTACTAAAGATAAGAGCTAATATCGGCATAGCAATCATGCCAGCCCACAAACGCGGCGTAATTACTCGCTTGAGCGGATCAACACCCATCATTTCCATGGCCGACAACTGCTCGGTGGCTTTCATCAAACCAATTTCGGCAGTTAATGCCGATCCGGCACGCCCAGCAAATAATAATGCGGCAATCACAGGACCGAGTTCACGCAACAAGGTTAGCGATACCAAAGTACCCAAGGCTGAGTCAGAGCCAAATTTCACTAAAATGGTGTACCCCTGCAAACTCAGCACCATACCAACAAAAAAGCCGGCCACGGCAATAATGCTTAACGAACGCACGCCAACCGAATAAATCTGGCGAATAAGATCAGAAAAGCCCGCACTACCGGGGCCACCCCAGCCTAACGAGTTCAAAAATAGCAGCGTGGCACGCCCTAGCGACTCGATAGTCGACACACCCGACTGGCCCAGCGACTGCAATTTATTCAGCATCACTGGCCTCCTGAAAGTAAATCATGACGGTAGTCTGGTGCAGGATAATGGAACGGCACAGGGCCATCAGGATCACCATTTAAGAATTGTCGTACTTCTGCGTTACCGCTTTGACGTAGCTCTTCAGGCGAACCAAAGCCAATCACTTTGCCACCCGACAACAAGCATAAGTAGTCGGCAATCGAACACGATTCATCAACATCATGCGACACCAACAAACTGGTTAACCCAAGCGCTTCGTTTAAACCGCGAATCAAACGTACAATCATTCCCATAGAAATGGGATCAAGACCGGTAAACGGCTCGTCGTACATAATAATTTCAGGGTCCATCGCAATCGAACGCGCTAACGCCACTCGACGAATCATGCCACCCGATAATTCAGCAGGCGATAAATCGCGAGCACCACGTAAGCCGACCGCTTCAAGCTTCATTAGTACTAAGTCGCGAATCATAGACTCTGGTAAGTCGGTGTGAACACGTAACGGAAAAGCGACGTTTTCAAACACACTTAAATCAGTAAACAAACCGCTGGTTTGAAACAACATACCCATCTTACGCTTACGTAAATCAAGTAATTCTGTGCGTTTTAACTGAGTAACATCCTGACCGTCCACCACTACAGTTCCGCTATCTGGCTTCAACTGACCACCGATTAAACGCAACAGAGTCGTCTTACCTGTGCCACTGGGCCCCATGATGGCGGTGATTTTGCCTTTCGGAAAATCCACATCGAGATTGTCATATATCAGCCGATCTCCTCGACTGAATGACAACCCACGAATGGACACATATGGTTGCTGGTCTGACATGCGCTAGAAACCTGTAAAAATCTGTGGCTAGCATAGCTGATTGTATCTAGCAGACCAATGCTTATCCCGCGCCCTACCCATACAGTCACCTTGAACGCTGAGTTGCAATTGCGTGCAGAATTCCCTCGGGTACAATGGCCAGCTAATTTCACAAGTCGGTCGCTACGACGTCTTACTCACTCCTACAGGAGCACTACCCGATTATGTATGCTGAATATGGCGCCGTACTGCTTGGTTTAATTGTTTTAGTGTGGAGCGCCGACAAATTCGTGATTGGCGCAGCAGCCACTGCTCGTCATCTTGGCATGTCACCATTACTGGTTGGCCTTACCATTGTTTCGATTGGTACTTCGGCACCGGAAATGTTCGTTTCGGCAATGGCCGCTATTGATGGCGCAGGTAACCTAGCCATCGGCAATGCACTCGGCTCAAACATTACCAATATTCTGCTGGTTCTCGGGGTCACGGCACTGATCGCCCCGATTGCTCTGCAGCGCTCATTATTAAAGAAAGAACTACCACTACTACTATTGGTAAGCATCATCGGCGGTCTCACGCTGATGGATCTAGAACTAAATCTCATTGATGCGGCCATCCTGATCGTGGCTCTTATCATCGCCTTGTACTTAATGTTTCTTGATTCCAGCGAAAGCGGCGAAGCGGTTGTCGATGAAGATGAAGCGGCTGAAATCGAAAACACCAGCATGAAATCAGCCATGTTTTGGCTAGTCATTGGCTTAGCAGCACTGATGGTGAGTTCTAAACTATTGGTTTGGGGCTCGACCGGCATTGCTCAGGCCTTTGGTGTGAGTGATTTAGTGATCGGTTTAACCATCGTTGCCATCGGCACGAGTCTGCCAGAGCTAGCAGCTTCAGTAGCCAGCGCGCTAAAGGGGCATCACGATATCGCCATCGGTAACGTGATTGGCTCCAACATTTTTAACATGCTAGCCGTCATGCCTATTCCAGGTTTGTTAGCCGTCACGGCGGTAGAGCCCATGGCATTCGAACGCGACTATATGGTCATGATGGGTGCAACAATTATGCTCATTGCCTTATTCGCACTTAACTACCGTAAGGGCACTATGGGGCGCGTATCGGGTCTACTCATGATATCCGCCTATATTGTTTACCTTGTTTCACTTTTCTATACGGCTTAATTATTTATGACGACTGCACAATTATTTAATTTTATTTCCTCCGCAGAGCGTACGATCAAACTCGAACAGCAAGCGGTTGCGCGCTTAGCGGATTATTTGGATGAGCATTTCACTCGCGCCTGCCAAATGATTATTCAATGTCGTGGTCGCGTGGTAGTCACTGGCATGGGCAAGT
This sequence comes from Thalassolituus oleivorans MIL-1, assembly GCF_000355675.1. Lineage (NCBI taxonomy): Bacteria > Pseudomonadati > Pseudomonadota > Gammaproteobacteria > Oceanospirillales > Oceanospirillaceae > Thalassolituus > Thalassolituus oleivorans. Next base: position 3,252,405 of record NC_020888.1, read on the forward strand.
CTGGACATATCGGCAATAAAATTGCTGCCACCTTAGCCAGTACCGGCACCCCCGCCTTCTTCGTTCACCCAGGTGAAGCCAGTCACGGCGACATGGGTATGATCACCGCCGCCGACGTCGTAATAGCGCTATCAAACTCAGGCGAAACAAACGAAGTGACTAGCATGTTGCCGTTGCTCAAGCGCATGGGAACACCACTAATCAGCATGACCGGCAATCCTTCTTCAACATTAGCAAAAGCGGCCAACAGCCACCTTTATACCGGTGTTGAACAAGAAGCTTGCCCGCTGGATTTAGCACCAACATCATCGACCACCGCTGCATTGGTCATGGGTGATGCACTAGCCATTGCCTTGTTAGAGGCGAAAGGATTTACCGCTGAAGACTTCGCCTTTTCACATCCCGGCGGTAGCCTAGGTCGTCGTTTGCTGCTGAAAGTCGAAGATATTATGCACAGTGGCGACCAATTACCCGTCGTGAATACCAGCACACGTTTATCCGAAGCACTATTGGTAGTCACATCGAAAGGTTTGGGCATGACCACAGTACAAGATGACAATGGCGGTTTAGCCGGTATTTTTACCGATGGCGATTTACGTCGTGCTATCGACCAAGGCGTAGACATCCGTGCCTGCTCAATGAGCGATATAATGACGGCTAATTGTAAAACAACGACGCAGGGCATCTTGGCAGCTGAAGCATTGAAAATCATGGAAGACAATAAAATTAACGCCTTAGTAGTAAAAGATGAACAACGTACTGTGGGCGTTGTCACCATGCACGATATGCTACGCGCAGGCGTTATCTAATGCGTAAACGTTACTTGCTGCTACTGTTAACCTTGATATTTGGCTTAGCCTTAATCGCGGTTGATCGCTACACCCAAGAGCTAAATCAGCCCTTGAGTGAACAGCAAAGTAACGAAGCCGATTACTATGGAGAGACGCTACTCAACTGGCACTATGGTGTGGATGGTAAACTTGGGCAGACCTTTCGAGCCCAGCGTTCAGATCACTATCCCCTAATAGGCGTGACCCGTTTTTTCGCACCTATGATTACCACGCGAGATGATCGTGGCCAAATCTGGCAAGTCACCGCCAAAGAAGGGTCGCTAAAAGACGACGAGCAAGTTATTCGTTTTAACCAGACAGTACGGATCGAGCCCATAAATACTGGCGAACAAACAACCGATGCCATGCTGATTGAAACCGAAGCATTAACCTACGATATTCGTGAGCAAATTGCAGCGACCGATTTACTGGTCACCATGACAGGGCCGGGTAGCCGCGCGACCGCAACAGGCATGACTCTGGATGTTAACCGCCAGCGCATGGAACTGAAAACCGGGGTAAAGACTATTTATGTACCCGAACAATAAGCACACCAACACTATGAAAAACAGCGCCCGTGCGTTATTTATTTTGGCCGTGAGCAGCATCAGTCAGCTAGCACTTGCGCTACCCGATGACTGGCAACAAGAAATGACCATATTATCCGACCGCGCAGAAATCGACCGCAAAGCGGGTACGGTTATCTACGAAGGTAACGTCATTCTGACTCAAGGCACGTTGCGTATTGAATCCGACCGATTGATGATTTTACGTAGCGGCAACACGCTCGAAAAAGCCGTAGCCGAAGGCAATAATGGGGAACCAGCGCGCTATCAACAACAAGTGACCGCTGGTAAACCTATGACTCGCGCTCATGGTGATCGGATTGACTATTTTGCCGCGCGCCGCCAAGTTACACTGACCGGCGACTCGCAATTAGAACAAGATGGCAACCTATTTAGTGGCGAGCATATCGTCTACGACATGGACAAAGAAACCGTCAAAGCCGACGGCGGCACACGCAACGACAGCCAAGCTACGCCAGACAGCGGCTCTTCTGGCGATCGTCGTATTAAAGTTATTATCCAACCGCAACAGGCCACTGATGAAAACGCTGAAAGCTGAACACCTAGCGAAAAGTTACAACGGCCGTGAAGTGGTAAAAGATGTATCCATGTCGGTACACAGCGGTCAAATTGTTGGTTTGCTTGGCCCTAACGGGGCAGGCAAAACGACCTGTTTTTATATGATCGTTAATCTTGTGCAAGCCGACAAAGGACGTATCAAGATCGACGACGAAGACCTGAGCCACCTGCCTATGCATGGGCGCGCGCAACGAGGAATCGGTTACTTACCCCAAGAAGCCTCGATTTTTCGTAAGCTCAGCGTGGCCGACAATATCCTCGCAATTTTAGAAACGCGTAAGGATCTAAATCGCAAACAACGATTAGAGCGCCTTGAAGGATTGCTCGATGAGTTCCACATTCAGCACATCCGCGCAAGCTTAGGCATGTCGTTATCAGGAGGCGAACGTCGACGCGTAGAGATAGCTCGCGCATTAGCTGCAGAGCCATCTTTCATCCTACTGGATGAGCCATTCGCAGGGGTTGACCCCATTTCCGTATCCGACATCATGGATATTATTCGGCAGCTGAAAAACCGCGGCATCGGCGTACTGATCACCGACCACAATGTGCGTGAGACCCTCGCCATCTGTGAAAAAGCCTATATTGTCGGTGGGGGCCATATCATTGCGGAAGGCACCGCAGAAGAAGTTTTAGCGAACGAACAAGTGCGAAAAGTTTACTTGGGTAACGATTTCCGCCTTTGATTCTAGCCCCCTCATCAGGCTATGATCGAATCAATCGGGTTTCGTGCTTGCAAGATAGATTCCATAAGCACAGGCTTAGCCTATAATGCATAAACACTATTTTTCTGCCGTAGATAGGTAATCGTTAAGTTTCCATGAAAGCGTCTCTCCAGTTAAAGATGGGTCAGCAACTGACCATGACCCCTCAGTTGCAACAAGCCATCCGCCTACTCCAGCTGTCCACCTTGGACTTACAGCAGGAGATTCAGGAGGCGCTCGACTCCAATCCGATGTTAGAAACGGATGAGTACGACGATCCGAATCCTGAGGTAGAAGCACACCGTGGTGAAAAAACTGAACAAGAACAAAACGAAATAGATCACGAAGCCCGAGAGCGTTCTGAAGACAATCACACGCTCGATGAACAATGGTCTGACGATAAAATTCCAGAAGATCTACCCAACGACAGCGAATGGGAAGATACCTACCAAACCACTGCCAGCGTTTCCTCCAGCAGTGGTAGTAGTGGCGCAATAAACGACGATTTCGATTACGACTCTCGTCATGCCACCACCGATAGCCTACAAGACCATCTTTTGTGGCAGCTTAATCTCACTCCGATGAGTGATACCGATCGCGAAATCGCCTTAATGCTGATTGATGGCACCGACGACGATGGCTACTTACACACCACTGTCGACGATATTCTCACCAGCCTTGATCCAGCATTAGAAGTTGAAGAAGACGAAATCATGGCAGTGCTGCATCGTCTGCAGCAATTTGATCCTGCCGGTGTGTTCTGTGTCGACTTGCGTGAATGCCTGTTACTACAATTGCAGCAGCTACCAGAAGCAACGCCTTGGTTAGCAGAAGCCAAACTCGTGATTCGTGAACACATCGAGTTACTCGGCAGTCGTGATTATCCAACGCTGATGCGTAAAGCAAAATTAAAAGAAGAAGCGCTCAAAGATGTGCTGCGCTTAATTAAAGAACTCAATCCAAAACCGGGCTCAGGCATCTCTCCTGATCAATCTGAATATGTCATTCCCGATGTTTTAGTGCGTAATATTCGTGACGAATGGCGAGTCGAACTCAACCCCGAAATCGCACCGCGTCTGCGCGTCAATGCCGATTATGCGTCCTTAGTTCGCCGTTCCGATAACAGCACCGACAACGCTTTCCTCAAAGACCACCTGCAAGAAGCTCGCTGGTTCATTAAAAGCTTACAAAGCCGCAATGAAACCCTACTCAAGGTGGCAACTAAGATCGTCGAATATCAGATCGAGTTCTTCGAAGAAGGCGAAGAAAAAATGAAACCACTGGTTCTGCACGACATTGCCGAAGCCGTGGGCATGCATGAATCGACAATTTCTCGTGTTACCACGCAGAAATTTATGCACACCCCTCGTGGTATTTTTGAGCTGAAATATTTCTTCTCAAGCCACGTCAGTACCGATAGCGGTGGTGAATGTTCATCTACCGCAATTCGTGCCATGATCAAAAAACTAATTTCTGAAGAAAATGCCCGTAAGCCATTAAGCGACAATAAAATCGCGGCATTACTAGGCGACAAAGGCATCCAGGTCGCGCGCCGTACCGTTGCTAAGTACCGCGAGGCCATGATGATTCCGCCCTCTAACGAGCGCAAACAGCTTATCTGACGATCAACAACGAGCCAGTAGACAAAAAGGAGACTGGGCATGCAAATCAATATCAGTGGTCACCACGTAGATGTAACCGAAGCAATGCAGGGATACGTTGAGGAAAAGATGTCAAAGCTGACACGTCACTTTGACAACATCACTACCGGACAGGTTACTCTGACCGTTGAAAAGGGCCGCCAAGTAGCGGAAGCAACCATTCACGTTACAGGTACAGATATCCATGCCAAGTCAGAGCATGATGATATGTATGCTGCCATTGACTTAATGACTGACAAGCTCGATCGACAAGTGTTAAAACACAAAGAAAAAACAGTCGCGCGGCTACACGGACAAGGCTAACTCCATGACACTTCGCATTGACGATATCCTCTCACCAACACACACCTTGGTGGACGCAGAGGTATCCAGCAAAAAAAAGTTGCTGGAATTCCTAGCAGGATTGGTCGCTGAATCCATCAGCGATAGCTCAGCGGATGAAATCTATGAGCGACTACTCGGACGCGAACGTCTGGGTAGTACCGGCATAGGGGAAGGCATTGCCATTCCCCATTGTCGGTTGCCTCAGTGTGAACAGGCCTTTGGCGTGCTATTACGCCTTGCCGAGCCAATCGACTTCGACGCCATTGACGGCAAACCAGTAGATTTGGTGTTCGCACTCTTAGTACCAGAAGAAGCAACGGAAGAACATTTGCAGGTATTGGCAATGTTGGCCCGTAATTTCAATGAAGAGTCGTATCGCAGTGCATTACGTTGCGCTCCGGACAATCGTCAACTATTCCAGCGCGCAGCCGCCGGAACTTAATACCACAAGGAATGTAGGCCCATGCGTTTGGTAGTGATTAGCGGCCGATCCGGCTCAGGTAAGTCCAGTGCACTGCATGTACTGGAAGATCTCGGATTTTATTGCATCGACAACCTACCCATTGGTCTACTTCCCGCCCTTGCCGAACAAGCCAACGGCAATGAAAAGCTCACCCAAATTGCCGTAAGCGTTGATGCTCGCAATCTTGCTCATGCGGTTGACCGCATCGAATTAGTGTTACGCGACCTCCCGCACGACCATTACAAGCTCGATGTGGTTTATCTCGATGCCAGTGAAAAAGTCTTATTGCAACGATTTAGCGCCACGCGCCGAAAACACCCTCTTACCAGTAAGAAGATCTCACTAGCAGAAGCCATTGAGCAAGAAAAAGAACTGCTCGATCCGCTGGCTAACATGGCCGATTTAACGCTCGATACCACGCATATGTCGGTACATGAGCTGCGCAGCTTAATTCGATTACGTGTAGCCGATAAACGCGACGGCGATATGTCGATCCTGTTTGAATCCTTTGGCTTTAAGCACGGTATTCCCATCGATGCCGACTATGTATTCGATGTCCGCCATCTACCTAACCCCTACTGGGATGAAAGTTTGCGGCACCACACGGGGTTAGAGCAGCCGGTACAAGCGTTTTTGAGTCAGTACGATGACGTCAAAGATATGCAACAAAGTATTAGTGAATTTATGCAACGCTGGATGCCGCGTTTTGTTGATGCCAACCGCAGCTACATGACCATCGCCATTGGCTGCACAGGTGGTCAACATAGATCTGTGTATATGGCAGAGCAACTGACAGCAGAATTCCAGCAATATTATCCCAACGTGCAAGTTCGTCACCGTGAACTCGCGCGGCTTTCCGAATCGACAGGCCATTAATTCATGATCAGTACCCAAATAACAATTATCAATAAACTGGGTCTACATGCCCGTGCAGCGGCCAAATTAGTCTCTACAGCGTCTGCTTTTTCTAGCCAAGTAAAAGTCGGTTATCCCGGCCGGTTGGTTGATGGCAAAAGCATTATGGCCGTCATGATGTTGGCCGCGAGCAAAGGTACCGAGATCCAACTTCAAGCCGAAGGTAGTGACGAAGCAGAAGCCATTACCGCGCTCCAAGACCTTATCAATCGTTTCTTCGACGAAGGTGAATAATCCGCTATAAAACAGCAAATTAGCGCTAATACTGCGAGTACTTTCATGGTATATAGGCGCTATTCAGGCTAGAATTCTGGTCAACTCCTGCGCAACCAGAGCCATCCCATGGGACAACATACGGAAAAGGCAAAAGCCAAACTGCATAGCCTTAACGCCGCCCTAGAGAGTGGTGCTTTGGCCAAGGTTCAGCGCATCCTAAATTCGGGTTTAGCACCCGTAGACGTCGCCCATTTAATCGAATCCTCTCCGCCTAAGGCCCGTAAAATTTTATGGGAGTTAGTTGATAAAGAGCTCGAGGGTGAAGTTCTTCAATACCTCAGCGAAGAACTACAAAGCCATTTCTTATCGGATATGAGCGCGGCTGAAGTTGTCGACATGACCGCCGACCTCGACACCGATGACGTGGCCGACATGTTGCAACAACTTCCTGAGCGTGTGACTCAAGAAGTTCTAGATTCGATGGACCAAGTCGATCGAGCGCGAGTGGAGGCCATCTTAGGCTATCCAGAAGACAGCGCCGGTGGCTTGATGAACACGGATACCGTGACGATTCGCCCAGAGATTACTTTGGACGTTGTGTTGCGCTATTTACGTCGGCATAAATCATTGCCGGCCATGACCGATAATCTTTTGGTGGTAAACCGACAAAACGAATTCATCGGTTTGTTACCCGTCAGTAAACTACTGGTCAGTGACCCACAACAAACTGTGCGTGAAGTCATGACCACGGACGCTAAAATCATTCCGGCGACCATGCACGACACTGACGTGGCCAAGCTGTTCGAACGTCACGACTTAGTTTCTGCACCGGTTGTAGACGCCGCAGGCGTGCTCATCGGTCGAATCACCATCGATGACGTGGTTGACGTTATCCGCGAAACCGCCGACCACTCGTTGATGAGTATGGCTGGTTTGGATGAAGACGAAGATACTTTCGCACCGGCACTAAAAACCAGTCGCCGACGCGCGGTGTGGCTAGGGATCAACTTAATCACCGCCCTAGCCGCCTCGGCCGTGATTGGATTATTCGATAAAACCATCGAGCAGGTCGTTGCCTTAGCCGTGCTAATGCCGATTGTCGCCAGCATGGGCGGTATTGCAGGCAGCCAAGTACTGACACTGGTTATTCGCGGCCAAGCACTAGGGCACCTCAGCGGCGCCAACTTCCGCTGGCTCTTCAATCGTGAACTCATTGTCGCTGGAATCAACGGGATATTATGGGCTGTCGTAATTGCCATTGTGACATTTGCATGGTTTCACGACATAAAAATTGCCCTGATTATCGGCAGTTCGATTATCATTAACCTGTTAGTCGCCGCCATCACTGGCGCCGCATTGCCGTTAATATTAAAAGCACGAGGAATCGACCCAGCACTAGCGGGCGGCGTTATCCTCACAACCGTCACCGACGTTGTTGGCTTTATGACATTCTTAGGGCTGGCAACCCTGTTCTACCTGTAACCCGGTATCCCGATTTTATGAGCAAGTATTACGACGACGATGATTTTGACGATGGCGAAATCAGCAAATCACAATTAAAGCGCGACATGCACCGTTTCCAAGCTTTAGGCGAAACCCTAAGCAACTTGGCGCCTGCAAAATGGGATACCCTCCCAATTAGCGAAACGCTGAAAAATGCCTTAGTAGAAAGTCGACGCATCACTAAACATGAAGCCCGTCGTCGTCATTTTCAATACATCGGTAAAATCATGCGCGACGAAGACCTCGACGCCATTCAAACCGCGGTAGACAAACTCGACCCGTCGAGCGAACTGCACGGTCGTTTGATCAAACAGCAAGAACAATGGCGTTCACGCTTACTCGATGACGCCAATGGCTTGAATGATTTTATCGAAGAATATCCGGATGTTGATCGTCAGCAACTGCGAAACTTAGTGCGTAATGCACAAAAAGAAATGAGCAGCGAACCGCCAAAGCCAGGGACAAATTTTAAGAAGTTGTTTCAGTTTATTCGCACCCAGATGGGGTAAAGACCTTTCGCGGATAAGCGGATCGCCGCCCGGATCGCTCTTACAATCGATGCTTATTCTGTACCGTAGGAGCGAAACTTTTTCGCGAAGGTGGTGCAAATTGAAACATTACCTAAGCGGTATGGGCTTTCGCGGATAAGATCCGCTCCTACAATCACAAAAACGAAAAATCACCCGCGCAATAACGGCATTTTCTCACGTACATCCTGCACTCTTTGCAAATCAATCTCGGCACTTGTAACGCCCATATCATGGTCAAGCTCGGTCATAACCTTGCCCCAAGGATCAATGATCTGCGAATGCCCCCATGTTTGCCGTTTAGTATCGTGCCAGCCACATTGGTTAGCGGCAACGACGTAGCATTGCTGTTCTATCGCGCGAGCGCGCAATAAGGTTTGCCAATGTACTTCGCCGGTGGTGTAGGTGAATGCTGCAGGCACGACGAAAATTTCAGCACCTAAATCTCGTAACGCTTGAAAATGTTCAGGGAAACGTAGGTCAAAACAAATCGCTAAACCTATTTTCCCCGCAGGGCTATCAACCACCAGTAATTCACTGCCGGGGGCGAAGCGTTCTGACTCTGCGTAACGCCCTTGGCTATCGCCAACGTTAACGTCGAATAAATGAATTTTATCGTAGCGACTAACCTGCTCACCCTGCTCATTCAATACCAATAACGCAGAACGCACGCGTGGATCACCGTCTGGACATAGTTGAGGAATTGCCCCTACCAATAACCAAACACCGTAATGCTGCGCTTGGTGCGCAAACCAAGCGGTATATTCGGTATTTTCAGCGATGTGATGATATTGACTGCCATCCATGCATAAACACATTTCCGGTAACAAAATAACTTTAGCGCCAGTGCTTGCCGCATCGGCTATTAAAATCGCCAGTTGTGCTTTATTCGCTTCAATATCGCTACCGGCATTATTCTGCACTACGGCTATCTGATTCATAATTATTCGTCATCCGAACCAAAGATATTAAAGATATTAAACACGCTGAAAATACGACTTTTAATTCCGCGTTTCTTCTTACCATCGACTTGGTTGTCGAAAGCTTGATTAATTTCCATGGTTGGCTGCTGCCAAGTGCCTTTAATGTCGTAACTGGCACTGGTAAAGCGTTCTAATTCGTCACCAATTAATTTTTCAGTAACATAAACCGATGCAGCAATCGGTGGCGCGAAACCCGCTAATACAGCAACTAAAGGGAGCGTACTCGTAACTGGGAATGTGACCGCCAACTTCATATCCAATTCGCCAGTATTCAGATTGGTCGCTCCTGAGGTCAGGAACTTCCCGCCGGGGCCTTCAACACTTAGCGGTTCTGATAAAGTCAGTAAACCAGCCTCTATTTTTGCTTTACCCTTTAACGTATCGAATGCCAAACCTGATTGATAAATATCAGAAAAATCGAGGCGCAAACGCCGCGCTATCGAATTAAAATTCAGCGCTCCAAACGCACGTAAAGCGCCGGTGCCTTCCGCTTGCAACGATCCATCTTTGATTCGCACACTAACATCTCCCTGCAAGGTCTCGGTATCGAAACCCAGCGGCGACCCCTGCCAATTAAGCGCCAGCGTTGATTGTAGATCTTTGCCTTCGATCGCTGCCGACTGACGGAATGCACGTTGCACTTTGCCGATGTCAGAGCCTTTAATCGTCATATCATAGAGGCGAGTATCATGAATACCGTCGGTATAATTCCAATCCATCTTTCCGCTAACGTTTAATCCCTTCATGTCGCTATCAAGAATATTAACCGTTAATCCTTGCTTGCTCGGGCGACTGGTAATTTGCCAGCGACCATAGTTGCGAGTACCGACATACAATTCCTGCAAGGTCATATCCAAGGCAGGTAACACCGCGGGATCGAGATCTTGTAGTGGATCAACAGTCTCAGGAATATCATCACCCTCGGCAACAACAACCGCTTCTTCTTCAGGCATGTGGATATAGTCGAGCAACATCACTATAGGCGCATCACCAGGATGAATAACGACGGTACCACGCGTTACGTCGCTATCAACTTGCAGCGTCCAGTCGTTAGCATCTTGGCGTCCGGCAATACGAGTAATGCCCATGGGAATATCCCAAGCATTCAAGCCTGACAAAGTAATGTCGATGCTTTCGACCGGGTTAGGTGCAGCCTCAACGGTACGTCCATTCGGTCCTTTCTTTGGTGCTGGCTCGGCATCCAGCAACGCCATCATATGATTCCAAACATCAAACCAAGGTTCAGCATCTAAGGTTTCATCAATGGTGCCACTGATAATAATGCCCGAATTATCCGGCATGACAGGCTCGGTGCCATCCAATGTCACATGACCACGATCGACACCATCCTTGCCAAGCCCTAACTCTGCTCGTAAAAAATCATCGTAATTCAACGTAATGCTGGTGATATCGCTAGGTTTAATCTGAGCAATAAGTGAACGAGGGGTGTCCGTTAACTTACCTGCAGGAAATGGTAGATCAACCAAGGTTCCAACGAGATCCGACTCGACGTCCAGTTGCACACCACCGCGACTCGCAGGACGAACATCTAAACTGGCCTGATAATTTAGTTCGCCGCTAATAGGATCAAGCATAAATACGGGCATCCACTGTTTAAAATCCTGCCACGTGGCTTTGCCAGAACCATCAAGGTGAATATCAAAACCGCCATCCACCACAGTCGATTTCATAGTGGCTGCGAACGAGCCACCGAGTAAACCGGCCGTTAGGCCTTTCGAGCTCAAGCCTTCTTCTGTGCTGAAATGAATGGTTCCGTTTACGGGTGCTAACTCTAAGTCCAGCTCACCTAAGCGCAAACGCGCATTGGTTAATTGGCTGTCTAATTGCACACTAGGGCTACTATCCGGCTTACCCAATAGCATCTGTAAACGTAAGCTACTCTCGATTTGGCCGTTGGCTTGCCACTGATCAAATGCATGATCAACCAGTGTTTGAATGGGTGTCTCGGTAAAATAGCGCATGCCCTCACCCGCATCCCCCGCTATTTGGCCAACGACATTTAACTGCGTGCCTTCTTTAGTGTCGCGAATTCGTACACGACTGCTATTCGCTAATAAATCCCCACCAAGGGTTTGACCTTGATCAATCCAAATATCAACGTTTGGGGCATCTAATAAGACTCGACCACTCACGTGTTCTATTGCTGGCCACTCGTCTAAATAGGTTACTTTGACGTCATCGGCTGCGAGATAAAGCTGGGTTGTTAAACTGTTGTGCGGAACATCACTGCCCACATGGCCATTTAATACAAAGCCAACATCTTGCAATGTGCCCCCATCAAGACCGTTATCCAAAAACTCATTAATGGCAGGATCAAGAATATCCGGCACTAGTGCCGTTTGCAGTTCTTGCGGTGCTTTAGCAACTCCCAACATAAGCGCAATATTGTACTCAACATCGGTATCTCGACGTGGTATACGCATGGCTAAGTCACCGTGCACGGGTGTTCCTTCAAGATTTGCGCGTAACTTATCCAGCTTTAAACGGAAAAACTCAGGCTCAATTTTCCAATAAAAATTAGCCGATACGTCCGTTAAATCCCACGGCGATTGATAAATATCCGGCAGATGCATAGTTAACGTCGGATCGCTAATCGCCACTACACCCGCGTTGGGTTGCAGATGTAATTTACCTTCTGCGTTATCAAACGAAGGAATGCCATGAAATGGCTGCGTGCTTAAACCTGCAAGGTTGGCGCGAATATCAACCTTCCACGGTTCTCCTCCGACTAAGCTTGGTAAAACAGCCACACGCACATCACTGGCCTTACCTTCTGGTGCAATGTTGTCGACATATTGGCTAAAGCGTTCCGGCAATAAATCATGGCGTAAAATAAAGTCGCCGGTTTTACGAATATCGATATCGGGGATGGCAATCTGAAACCCTTTTTGCTGAGCCAAGGACACCGAACTAACACGTAATTGCGAGAACGGCAGCGGTTCATCGAATTCAGGTAAAACACGTACATGCCAATCGCTACCAGTACGGATACCACTGGCGAGCACTGAGCCGTTGTTCAAATTCAGGGGTTTTGCACCGGTTTCAACGTGCAATGCAGGAATTTTTGCAGCGACATATATGGCATTTAAATCGCCATCACGAATGCTGAGCCAACCCTCGGCACCGCCCTCAAAACGCGAAACATGGAGATTTTGCGGCAACTCATTCGGAATCCAACGTGTCCATTCTTGGTTATCAACACGTAAATATACTTCACCGTGCTGCTCACCCCATGGCCATAGCGGCCCTTCTAGAGCCGCACTAACAAAGATATCGGCAAGCTGCTCGCGCCCCCAAGCAATCGTTCCTTCTAATGCATGATCTTGGCCTTGGTTACGCCAAACGAGCTGTTTAATCTCTAATTGCTCGTCATGTTCAAGGCTATGACTTTGCAGCGACCAGTTGGATAAAATTACCGACTGTTGCAACTCTAACCAATCCACTAGCTTACTGACTGAGTTATTCTTTTTGGATTCTTCATCCGGAGTCGCCTGTTCATCCGTAGCTGCAGATACGATCTGCCAGCGCTCTCCTATAAACCAAGCGCCATCGTCAGTTTGACGAATGGCCGCACTCGCACCGTCGATATTAATGCGCTTAAACACAGGTAAACGATAAAAAGCCGTGGCACTTAAATCGAGTTCAGCTTCAATGCTCGTCACCACCAAACCATCGTTCTCATCGCCAATGCTGAGATCATCGACATGCACGACCGGCGACAATAAATTCCAATCGCCGCGCAATTGTCGAATGGTTACTGGTTGCTTTAATTGCTCGCTGAGTACTCGTTCGAGGTCCGGCTTGAAGGTTTCTATCAGAGGGATTAGTTGACGACCAAGACTGGTATATAAGGCAAGCGCCACCATTGCCACAACGATGGTGATCCAGATTTGGGTCCAAATAGAGCGAAAACGATTCATGTTTCGCCCTATTGCAGGATGATGTCGTATTGATCTTGAGTGTATTGGCTCTCAACCTGCAATTTAATGGCCTTGCCAATAAATGCTTCAAGGTCAGCCAATCCGTGGCTATCTTCATCTAACAGGCGGTCGACAACTTGCTGACTGGCGAGCACAGAATACGTACCCGCTTCGTAAGCTCGTTCCTCCCGCAGAATTTCACGGAATATTTCGTAGCAAATGGTTTCGGCGGTTTTTACCGAACCGCGTCCATCACACGCCTTACAAGGCTCCATCAACATATGTTCAAGGCTTTCACGGGTACGCTTGCGCGTCATTTCCACTAAACCTAATTCTGACACGCCGCTAATTTTGCTCTTGGTATGATCTTTCTCGAGCATTTTCTCTAACATGCGCAACACCTGACGCTGATGCTCAGGCTCGGTCATATCAATAAAATCGAGAATGATAATGCCACCTAGATTACGCAAACGGACTTGGCGACCAATCGCAGTTGCTGCTTCCAGATTGGTTTTATAGATGGTTTCTTCTAAATTGCGACGGCCAACAAAACCACCGGTGTTCACATCAATGGTGGTCATAGCTTCGGTTTGATCCACCACCAGATAACCGCCAGACTTGAGCGGAACTTTGCGCTCTAACGCTCGTTGTATTTCATCTTCGACACTATACAACTCAAAAATAGGACGCGGACCAGGATAGTATTCAACACGCTCGCTAACTTCAGGAACGTACTGCTGCGTAAAGTGCTCTATTTTTTGGAAGGTTTCGCGCGAGTCGATCAGAATCTTGCTGACCTCTGGGCGTGATAGATCACGAATAGTACGTAAGGATAGCGGCAGCTCATCATAGACTAAACTTGGCGCTTTATTATCTTTGATACGTTCTTCCAACTTGCGCCATAAGCGACGTAGATAGCGAGTATCGGCAAGGATTTCATCTTCGCCAACGCCTTCCGCAGCGGTGCGCAGAATAAAACCTGCTTCGCCGGTTAGGCCTTCGGCTTCCATACAGTTATTAACTAATTCTTTCAGGCGGTCGCGTTCACCTTCTTCTTCAATACGCTGTGACACACCAACGTGGTCAACTCCCGGCATGTACACCAAGTAGCGCGAAGGAATCGCGAGCTGAGTGGTTAGGCGCGCACCTTTAGTACTGATCGGATCTTTAGTGACTTGCACCACCAGCGACTGCCCTTCGTGCAGCAACTGGTTAATTGGCGCATTAGCATCGCCTTTACCGACTTCAGCGGCATGAATAAACGCTGCACGCTCTAAGCCGATATCCACAAACGCGGCCTGCATACCCGGCAAAACCCGAACAACCTTACCTTTGTAGATATTGCCGACTAAACCACGATGGTTCGTCCGCTCTATATAGATTTCCTGCAGTACGCCATTTTCAACCACCGCCACACGCGTTTCCGTGGGGGTGACGTTCATTAAAATTTCTGCGTTCACGAAACTCACCCGACCTGCCACACAGGTACGTTAAATTCTTTAAGCATGGCGGCTGTCTCTGTTAATGGCAGCCCGACCACATTGCTATAACTTCCTTCGATGGCATCTACGAGAATGGCTCCAAAGCCCTGAATTCCGTAGCTACCCGCTTTATCGCTGGGTTCACCCGTAGCGACATAGCATTGAATTTCTTCTTCGCTCAGGCTGCGGAAATGCACCTGAGTAATTATGCTGCGCACCAACGCACGTTCGCCATTAACTAAGGCCACCGCCGTAAGCACTTGATGCTTTCGACCCGCTAAGCGTGCCAACATCGTTGCCGCATCGGCTTCGTCTAATGGTTTTCCTAAAATTTCGCCATCAATGATGACCGAAGTATCGGCCCCCAAAACCACTGCATCTGAGTGTCGTGCAGCAACGACGCGCGCTTTCTCTAACGCTAAACGCTCAACGTAAGCCTGAGCAACTTCGCTGGCTTCGGGCGTTTCATCAATATCCGCGACATCTACTTCAAATCGGACACCGATTTGCGCCAACAATTCACGACGACGTGGAGAGCCCGAAGCTAAAATCAACATCAGTGCTGCATCCGACGCAAGCTTTTGTAGCCTACGGTATAAACCCAAGGCCACAGAATTGCTGACATAAACGCAGGCATCCACAAGAGTACTGGGCGGCTATCGCCATTAATCATCAGCAAGCCCCAGTAATGAATCAGCTGCTGCATCGCAATTAGCAACATAATGACAATGGCTTGCTGCAGCACGTTAAATAGAAACATGCGGCGATACAAAATTTGCAGCATCAAAATATGTACTGTCACCATCACCACATGCAACCCCAATAATGTCCCTTGCTCGACATCCATCATCAGCCCTAGCGGTATGGCTAACCATAAACCAAAAACATTGGGGGCAAATAAAACCAAGGCTGTAATACACAACATTACCCATGCCGGTTGAAACCAATCCACCACCACAGGTAGTGGCAAATGTTCCAGTACGAAGGCAATAAAAATCATAAAAAACGAGAAGAAAATCGCGCGGGCGCTCATGGGTTCTCCTGCCACAATGCTGCGGGCGGTACGCGACCAGCCTCATTGGAAAATACCAATAAAAAGTGACGGCTACGATCCAGTTGCGCAGTAGGCGTCGCTGTCACGCTGGCAAAAGGTTTACCCGGAATATTCTCGACCTTGTTCACCGTAGCAACCGGATAGCCACGCGGGTAACGCCCACCTAAACCAGAGCTCACCAGCATATCGCCAACTTTAATGTCGGCGGTGTTTGGCACGTAGATCAATTCAAGTTCACTTAACGAACCCGTTCCCGTTGCGATTGCCCTCACGCCATTGCGATTCACCTGAACCGGAATCGCATGGTTTGAATCCGCAATCATCAACACACGACTGGTGAGTGGCAGGACATCAATCACTTGCCCCAATAAACCATAAGCATCCAGTACTGGCTGACCAATAAAGACGCCGTCTTCACCGCCCTTATTAATAATAATTTGCTGGGTAAACGGATCTGGATCTACAGATGTGATCGACGCAACAAGAACACGGTCATCAACCTGCTCTGACGCACTGAGTAATTCACGCAGCTCAATATTTTCGGCTTCAAGATACGCCATGCGCTGAGCACGGCGCTCAAGGATAAAATTGCGAGCGGATAGTTGTTTGTTCTCGCTCAGCAATTCACGACGCAAGGTCGCCGAATCGCCAAACCATTCTGCCATAGCCAAAGGCACGGTCGCCGCCTGCTGTGCAGGAGCAACAATAAAACCAACGCCATAACGTACCGGTTGTAACCACTGAAAATGACTATCAACCCACATTAAGGCCATCGACAACACGACGATCAACAAGACCCGCTGCCCTTGATAAGGCGGAATCTGAAATTGCGATTTAATGGCGCTCTACCCTGAGTAAACTCTAAAAGGATCAACTATACCGTTTGCGCCGCCGAGGAACCAGCACGTAAGCCTACTGGCATAAGCTTTGGGGGGAAATCTTCAGCACAGAAATGATTCGGCCCCGATAAATATCGAGGCCGAATCAAAATACAAATACGCTTTGTAGAAAATGGTAACGAAGGGTCAATCCAGCGCTAACATTTCCAATTGCTGTTCTGTTGCTGTTTCTAAGAACTTACCGCCGCCGCGAGCAACACACGTTAATGGATCGTCGGCAACGATTACTGGCAAGCCAGTTTCTTCGCTCAGCAACTTATCTAAGTCACGCAACAAAGCACCGCCACCGGTGAGTACCATACCGCGCTCAGCCACATCAGAAGCCAATTCTGGTGGCGCTTGTTCTAGCGCACCCTTCACCGCTTGTACGATTGCGGCTAAAGATTCTTGTAGAGCTTCTAGAATTTCGTTCGAGTTCAACGTAAAGCTACGTGGAATACCTTCGGCGAGGTTACGTCCGCGCACATCAATCTCGCGCACTTCGCCACCTGGGTAAGCCGTGCCAATTTCTTGTTTGATACGCTCAGCCGTTGCTTCACCAATAAGGCTGCCGTAGTGACGACGCACATACGCCACAATCGCTTCGTCGAAACGGTCGCCGCCGATTTTTACCGACTCAGCGTAAACTACGCCACTCAAAGAGATAATGGCGATTTCAGTAGTGCCACCACCGATATCCACCACCATAGAGCCGCGTGCTTCATCAACCGGCAAGCCAGCACCAATAGCCGCTGCCATCGGCTCATAAATCAAATACGCACGACTAGCGCCGGCATTCATCACCGAATCGCGAATCGCTTTACGCTCAACTTTAGTTGCTTGGAACGGCACACACACCACAACACGAGGGCTTGGTGGTAAAAAACTGCTCTCGTGTACTTGTTTGATAAAGTACTGCAACATTTTTTCCGTCACTTCGAAGTCAGCGATAACGCCATCTTTTAGCGGACGAATTGCCTGAATATTGCCTGGAGTACGGCCCAACATACGCTTCGCTTCAGCGCCAACCGCCTGTACGGTTTTGCCGTTTTGTTGGATCCGGATGGCCACGACAGAAGGCTCATTTAATACGATACCTTTATCACGCATATAGATAAGCGTGTTCGCTGTACCCAAGTCGATCGACAGATCGCTGGAAAACAAACCTCGTAGCTTCTTAAACATCCAATTATGTTCCTGTAAACGGGTGGCAAAAAATTGCTGTAACTCTAGCAACGGCAGGGATTTAGGGCAAGGCGCATTTGTGCTACGCTCGCAGCTTCTTCACAGTCATCATCACTGGAGTATGCACATGGCTCTGGACCAAGATCAGGTTCGTGACATTGCCGACTTATCTCGTTTACAACTCGACGAGACACAAATCGCGGAATATCAGACAAATCTCAGCAACATTTTACATCTAGTGGATCAACTATCTGCCGTTGATACCGCGGACGTAGAACCGATGGCACACCCGCTAGACGCTGTTCAACGTCTGCGTGCTGACGTGGTAACCGAAACCAATCAGCGCGAACACTTTCAAAAAATCGCACCAGCCGTTGAAAACGGCCACTACCTCGTACCTCGCGTAGTTGAGTGATGGGCGCCAAGGACTGAAATGACTATGCATAACAAAACCATTGCCGAGATCTCTCGCGATTTAACGGCAGGCGAATACTCCAGCGCCGAAATCACTCAAGAATTACTCGCTCGCATCAAAGCACAAGATAGCACGTATAACAGTTTTATTACTGTGTCTGATGAGCAAGCAATTGCACAAGCAAACGCCGCAGATGCCTGCAGAGCCGCTGGCAATGCCAGCCCTTGGACAGGCGTGCCGATGGCACACAAAGATATTTTTTGCACAAACGGCGTTTTAACCACTTGTGGCTCAAAAATGTTGAGCAATTTCATTGCGCCTTACGACGCCACCATCGTTGATAACTTCAACCAAGCCGGTGCTGTGTCGTTGGGCAAATTAAACATGGACGAATTTGCTATGGGCTCGTCAAACGAAAGTTCGTTTTACGGCCCAGTAAAAAATCCATGGGATACCGAGCGTGTCCCTGGTGGTTCGTCCGGTGGTTCTGCCGCTGCGGTTGCCGCTCGTTTAGTTCCAGGTGCGACCGCATCGGATACCGGCGGTTCTATTCGCCAGCCTGCTGCTTTCTGCGGATTGACCGGACTAAAACCAACCTATGGGCGCGTCTCGCGTTACGGCATGATCGCTTACGCCTCCAGCTTGGATCAGGCCGGTACAATTACTCGTAACGCCGAAGATTCCGCCATGATGCTCAACGTCATGGCCGGTTTTGATGCCAAAGACTCAACCTCTGTGCAACGCGACGTGCCGGATTACACCGCCTCGTTAAACGACAGCATCGAAGGCATGACCATCGGCCTGCCGAAAGAATATTTCAGCGACGCATTAAGCGCCGACATGCAACAGCAAGTGCGTAATGCCATTGCCGAATACGAAAAAATGGGCGCCAAAGTAAAAGAAATTTCTTTGCCAAATACCCATTTAGCGATTCCCGCATATTACGTGATTGCACCATCAGAATGCTCCGCCAACCTGTCGCGTATGGACGGCGTACGTTTTGGCTATCGTTGCGAAGATCCAAAAGACATTGAAGACCTCTACAAGCGTTCACGCGGTGAAGGTTTTGGTAACGAAGTAAAACGCCGCATCATGATTGGTGCTTACGCACTGTCGGCTGGTTTTTACGATGCCTACTACAAAAAAGCACAACAAGTACGTCGTTTAATTAAAAACGACTTTGTTAGCGCCTTTAATGATGTCGACATCATCATGAGCCCAGTAACACCGACACCGGCATTTAAATTCGGTGAAAATGCGAACGACCCTGTCGCCATGTATTTAGAAGATATTTTTACCATCGCACTTAACCTTGCAGGCCTACCGGGTATGTCGGTTCCGTGCGGGCAAGTAAACGGCCTTCCGGTCGGCTTACAATTAATTGGTAATTACTTTGATGAAGCGCGTTTGCTGAATGCCGGACACCAGTTCCAGCAAGTGACCGACTGGCATTTAAAAGCACCTAACGGCATCGCGTAAGAGGATTCGAACATGGAATGGGAAGTTGTTATTGGCCTTGAGATTCACGCTCAGTTGGCCACTAAATCTAAAATATTTTCAGGCTCGTCGACCGCCTACGGTGCCGAAGCCAACACCCAAGCAAACGCCGTTGATTTAGGCTTGCCGGGCGTATTACCTGTATTTAACGAAGAAGCCCTGCGCATGGCGGTAAAATTCGGCCTCGCTATTGATGCTGAAATTGGCTTGAAATCGATTTTTGACCGTAAAAACTATTTCTACCCAGACTCGCCGAAAGGCTACCAGACCACCCAGCTGCATCACCCTATTGTGGGCATGGGTCATATCGACATCGAACTTGAAGGCGGCGTCAGCAAACGCATTAACGTTACCCGTGCGCACCTTGAAGAAGATGCCGGTAAATCAGTGCACGAAGGGTTTGCAGGTATGTCTGGCATCGACCTTAACCGTGCCGGCACACCGCTAATAGAAATCGTCTCTGAGCCAGAAATGCGCACCGCCAAAGAAGCCGCCGCGTATTTCAAAAAAATGCACAGCATTGTTACCTATTTAGGTATTTGTGACGGTGATTTATCTCAAGGCTCTATGCGCTGCGACTGCAACGTATCGTTGCGCCCGAAAGGCCAAGAAGAATTTGGTACGCGCACCGAAATTAAAAACGTTAACTCTTTCCGTAACGTTGAGCGCGCGATTAATACCGAAATTCAACGCCAAATGGACGTACTTGAAGATGGCGGCGTTATTCGCCAAGAAACTCGCCTGTACGATGCCGATAAAGACGAAACCCGCGCTATGCGCTCGAAAGAAGTAGAAAACGATTATCGCTACTTCCCATGCCCAGATTTATTACCTGTGATTATTGATCAGGAATACGTCGAAGCCGTACGCGCCACCTTGCCAGAATTACCCGACGCGAAAAAAGCCCGCTTCCAAAGCGAACACGGCTTATCGTTAATGGACGCCGCCGTACTGTCTTCCGACCGTATCATGGCCGACTATTTTGAAGCCGCCGCAAAAATCTCCGGCGATTACAAAATTGCGGCTAACTGGGTCATGGGCGATGTATCAGCGGCACTGAACAAAAACGAAATCGCCATCAGCGATATTCCAGTCAGCGCAGAACAGCTTGGCGCCCTACTCAGCCGCATAAAAGACAACACTCTTTCTAACGGTGGAGCGAAAGAAGTATTCAATGCACTTTGGGAAGGCAAAGGCACCGACGTCGATGCTCTTATCGACAGCCTAGGCCTGAAGCAAGTATCCGATACCGGCGCGATTGAAGAAATTGTGGCCCAAGTATTAGCCGACAATCCAAAGCTGGTCGAAGGCTATTTAAATACGCCAGAAGATAAGCGCGCCAAAGCCGTTGGCCCATTTATTGGACTGGTGCGCAAAGCCGCGAAAGGGGTCAACCCGCAAGTGGTGATGGATGTGTTGCAGAAGAAGTTAAGTGAGTTAGGTTAACTTCTTTTTAAATGCGCTCTTACGCAATGTTGGAGCGCATTTTGTGCGCAATGTAAGTTGTGAGCTGTTCTTTTATAAACTCGGATTGATACCATACTTAAGGAATGAGGACTTATTCTGAATAAAATAGCTTTGTCGATACTGACCGTTTTAGTTTTATTTCTAATGCTCTGGCAGTCAAAGGCCTACTTGTATCAGGTTGACTATATTTATGTCACAGAGTACGGAGTGCTATATCAAAAACTAACAGAGGATGGCGTTATAACCGAGCTAGAGGACCGGCAACTCCAAGCCGAAAGAAATAAAGGATATACGGGTGTTCCTCAGGAGTATTTAAACAAAAAATTCTTAGAAAAGAACATTTCTTGGCTGCTATTGACCTCAGTTCTACTTTTTTTATGTTACTTCATTCCAAAAGTTTTTTTATATTTCTTAGAATATATAGTTGTATTTGAAGCTTTGATCTCTTTCTTCATACTGGAAAGTTTCCACGCGTCTTATTTGCTAATTATCTCGTTATTGTTTTTCTTTCAGTATCGTAAGCGATGGAAGGGTTCAAGCGAGTAGAGCTATTTAGAGATTCAACAAGGATTCAAAGGATTCAAGGGGTCAGAGTCGAATGCCACTAAGCTAAGGCCGTTTCCCATATAATTTCAATGGTAAAATGGCACCAAAATTTAAACGTGTAAAGCTGTAAAATGACTCTTATGTTTCCACGTAGCGCTTATCAACATTACGCAGAAACCCAAAGGCAAAGTTCGAGAGCTTATCAGTCTTCACCAATGACTAAAACGGTTTTACCAAGCAGAACCTAGAGTTCAGAAAAGACGGCCTAAGCCATTTAAATTACTAACCCGATCACGAGGGGAACTAAGAGCTGAATTAATGGGCTTAGGAGAATGGAAAACGGCCTTAACTTAGTGGCATTAGACTCTGACCCCTTGAATTTCTAACAAAACACATCGAAAACAATCGGAGATACAACAATAAAACTTATAGTTGTTACGAGCATAAGCAACCACATAAAAAGTATAGTCAATATATTCGACCCTCTAATTCTACTAAAATTTGGATCAAGTTTTGCAACTAACCTCGTAAATAATAGCAAGTGTAATGATACAACCACACCATTAAGAGGCACCTCAATTTCACTTTTAGCTATACAAAGGCTACCTGTCGAGTTCGCCACGACGATACAACCTATAGACATTGCAATGTAAGCGCTCAAACAACCCCATCTAAAACCCACGCCGAAATCCCTCTAAACTGTCTTCAAATTATTTAACGAGACAGCTCATGACCAAATCGGAACAATGGCAACAACACCTTAATCTCTGGCACGAGAGTGGTCTATCCCAAGTCGCCTTTTGTCAGCAGCACAACATAGCCGTTCATAATTTTCAGTATTGGCGTAAACGTTTGTCGCCCAAGACAGAGTCGACGAAAACCAAGGCTCTGATCCCTATCACGCTGACGTCTTCGGCTCCGGCACGACTACGATTGGGCTCGCAGGTGTTGATTGAACTGTCAGTCGAGGCCTTACCCGATCTATTGGTGGCTCTCAATGATCGAGGGCTTTTGTATGCTTCGGCCTAGCGCATCGGTTCAGGTGTATTTATACGCAGGCGCGGTGGATATGCGCAAGTCTATTAATGGCTTGTCCGCTCTGATTGAGCAGGAGTTAGAACTCAACCCCATGATCAATGCGCTGTTCGTCTTTTGTAATCGTAACCGCGATAAAGTTAAGCTACTGTACTGGGAGCGCAATGGCTTTGTGCTGTGGTATAAGCGGTTGGAAAAGCAACGTTTTAAATGGCTAAAGCCGACCGACACTGCATCCCTTTGCATCGACGGTTATCAACTGAATTTATTATTGGATGGACTGGATATTTTTAATAATAAACCGCATGAAACGCTATTTTACTCTGCTATAAATTAACGGGTTTGGTATAATCCAACCCCATGAAAACACCACCGGCTGATCACTTACCTGACGATATTGTTGCGCTAAAACAACAGCTTTTAGCGCAGAGTCAGTTATTGCAATCGCAACAAAATCAGTTGGAGAAAAAAGAACAATTAATTAGCCAAAAGCAATCACGTATCCAGTTTTTGGAAGAGCAGATCATTCTGTTTAAACAGCGTCAGTTTGGTAAAAGCAGCGAGAAGAGTGATCAGCAAGCCGAATTGTTTGATGAAGTCGAACATGAGAATGATGCCTCTGCTCCTGAAATCGCAGAGTCCATTGATGCAGAAGTGAGCACCGCAGAATCAGCCTCTGATGCTGTATCGTCTGCGCCTAAAAAAGCCTCCGGCCGTAAACCTCTGCCTGCGGTATTACCGCGAGTACGTATCGAACACGATCTTGCTGAAGTCGATAAACGTTGTGAATGTGGCTGTGTAAAAACCTGCATCGGTGAAGACACCAGCGAACAACTGGATATTATTCCTGCTGTGGTTCAGGTGCTCGTTCATGCCCGCAAAAAATACGCGTGTAAGGCCTGCGAAAACGGCGTGCACATTGCTGAACTTCCGAAACAACCGCTTCCTAAGAGCAATGCCAGCCCAGGCTTACTCGCCCACATTGCGGTTGCCAAATATCAAGACGGTTTACCTCTCTACCGGATGGAAACCATTTTCAAACGAATGGGCATTCATTTACCGCGTAACACCTTAGCCAACTGGATGATCAAAAGCAGTGAATGTCTGCAACCGCTCTATAACCTGCTGAATGATCAACTTCTGGATAGCGACTACATCCACATGGATGAAACTCGGGTGCAGGTGTTAAAAGAACCGGATAAAACGGCCGAAAGTCTCAGCTACATGTGGGTCCGAAAAACCGGTGATCGAGAACATCCCATCATCTTATTTGATTACGCGAGTAGTCGACGTACAGACGTTGCAGCCTCGCTATTAGGCGACTATCAAGGCTACCTGCAAACTGATGATTACGCGGGTTATCACCGAATTGGGCAGCAAGAAGGCGTCACAGCATTAGGCTGCATGGCTCATGCTCGTCGTAAATTTATCGAGGCGCAAAAAGTCAGCCCTAGCCTAAAAGGCAAAGTCAGCAAAGCCGACATGGCGATCACCATGATCAAAGGGCTGTACGCCATCGAAGCCAGCATCAAAGACCAAGCAGCCGAACAAAAATATCAAACTCGACAAGAAAAAAGCCAACCTCAACTCAACAAACTCAGAGCTTGGCTGGATAAAGCGTTGCAACAAACCCTGCCAAAAGGAAAAACGGGGGAAGCCTTAGCGTACCTCGATAAAAACTGGGACAAACTCACGGTATACATCAGCGATGGCCGACTGAATATAGACAACAACCCAGTCGAAAATGCCATCCGGCCGTTTGCGATTGGACGCAAAAATTGGCTGTTTAGCGATAGTCAACGTGGTGCAAAGGCCAGCGCCATGCTGTACAGCATAATAGAAACCGCCAAAGCGAATGGACTCGAACCCTACGCGTATTTACGTACGGTACTGACGCGATTGCCGCACTGTGAAACGGTGGAAGATATTGAAAAACTGCTGCCGGAAAATATAGAGCTGGCGGTTATTTAATTGGTAGGTGGGGTTGTTTGAGCGCTTACTTCATAAAAAGATAATTAGGCGATTTATAGTTTCATTACAACCATAACTACCGCAAGAACTCCTACTAGGTCGAGCAAGGTATCCATCTGATAACCAAACTACTTTTAGGATTTAGGTATTCGTGCGAGAGCACGCGACGAGGAGGTCAAATTAATAGTATTGGGAGGTGACTGTATCTACAGATGTAAATTAGTAAGCCGCCCTGTAGGAGCGATTCAACGAACGTTTTTTGTTCGTAATCGCGAAGGCGGTGATGGTATCAATAACGTATCGGCACTGCTCGCTTCGCTTCCCTGAGTACCTCCTACACATTCCTAAGTAGTTATTTCATCGCATACATACTTAACTGCGCTGGGCTTTCTTGGTCATTGGGCTGATCTGCCCTGCTTCTAGATATTCATCACCAGTAGCAAGCCATACTTTGTAGTCAGGAAATAACTTCATTATTTCTTCCAGCTCTTCTGTTCTCATGACTTTGGTGTTTCGTACGGTGTACCATCGTCTTTCTTTGATCTCTGTAGCCTCTTGCAACCACTCAGCTGTTAACCTCTCCGCATCCCAAATCGCAATAAATCTATCAATTATTGAATTCATATAAATAAAATCAATTACATTTTATATGAAAATGGTTGCATATAATATGTAATTACCGTAAGTTTAGATGGTCGGCTACTGCCATAGCCGGTTTGATAATCATGTAACTGAACATCCTAGCACGAAAGCTGAGCAGTACAGATAGCTGCCGCGTGTTGGAAGGGAGTCCTAAATGAACGCTAGCGCCATTCGCATGTTAAGTCCTCTGCGTTGTCTGCCAGATCAATCGCCTGTTTCTCCTGTGGGCCTTGATCTTGTATTGGCGGAATACCAAGCAGCCTTCATTAAAGAATCCGTTTGTCTTCCTGAATTAGCGTTGCGCTACCTGATTTTTTTAGTGGTATCAGATGCCGATATTAAACAAATTTCATCGTTTGTTTATGCACTTCGGCTTGAATTAAATAGCGTGTGTTAGCCATGTTTTAAACGTTGGGCTTTAGCCAAAGTAGCACCCGCAGTATGAGTGCTGCTTTGGCTATTTTTTCACGAGCAAGGATCATGCTTAAACTTCTTTCTGCAACGCGTAAGCACCCATTTCTGCCGGAATTAGATAACCCGCAAGCCGTATTTATGGATTTATCCAGTTCGCAACTGGTATTTAATGTACCGGCTGGTAACGAATGTGAACGACGCTATAAACCGCTAGCAACACCATTAATTAGCGAGTTCGATATTTATAACCAACGTGGCTACGAATTCACTCACGAAGGATTCAGTACGGCGTGTTTGTTTCAACGCGACTTGGATTTTTTCTCCACACCCTCTGGCATTAAAAGTATTGGCACGATTAGCGTATCGGTCGCTGTCGATCAGGTTAACTGCCTACCCAACGGTATGACCTGCTTAAACCCAAACCACTTTGAACAAGTCATGCTGCGATTACTGCACCGCCTAGGCCCAGGCAATCCTGGCTTTTGGAAGAAAATAGCGCCAGTAAACTGGAAGGTATTTTGCCGCAACGAATCGACTTTCGTTATGTGCGAAATGCGCAACGACCTAGACGCGATATTAAGGCCAACGCCTTACGACGCTATGCAATACACCAGCTTGGTAATGACTGCACTGGACGAACAACATCTTCTAAGAATTATGTTTCATAACACCGGCTACGTGCCCGACGCATTCGCCGCAAAAGTGCGTGGGCAAATTAGCCGATCAATCAAACTCAATTTAAATGAAGACGTAAAACGAAAACTAAGCGCCAGTAAAAGCAAATGGCCTAATGCAAAAATATCGGAATACCGCGAACCGGAGAATTGGGCCTACCCTAAATGGCGCCGAGAGTTTAACGACATCGGCGAACCTAAAATCGTTGTCGCCAAACTCGGCAGCCCAGCGCCAGAGTTGAAGGTGTAATCCATTTGGGATCTTGATGGGGGAGATGCTTGATATTGTAGGAGCGAAACTTTTTCGCGAAGGCGTCGAGATTGGAAAATTGGCGTTGATTATATTCTTGGTGCTCATCGCGAAAAAGTTTCGCTCTTACAAATTGGTCGCGACTACGAACAAACTCAAAAGAAACTGATTTTAATTGCTCGATATCTTGGCATTACATAAAAGTATGCCTAATAAAATTCGAAGTAACTATTCGCTAATTGGCACATCTAAAATCGAAGCCCTCTTTAATCCGCTAAATAATAGAAGTGGCACCGCATTATAAATAGGTACGTCCACTTCTCAGACAACCAGAGAATCAAATGCCAAACCTTTCAATTCATACTCAGCGACAATTTTCCTGAAGCGATCACCACAATATAGAAAAGCGCAGTTATCAAAATCTGATTTAAATACAACTGGGTCGTTATCTCCAAATTCAAAACCTAGTCGCTTTATACTAATTGGCATCCCCCCCTGATACTCCCACTCGCTTAATTCAGGATCTGCGTCTTTCTTCGTCAAGCAGTTAAAAATCCAGCATGGTTGTTCTTCATTGAGAATACGAACGGGGAGTAATTCTCCGAATTTTCCTAACAGGTCACCAAGTAGTCGATAAGCCTTTGGGGTTAACACTAAAGCAGCACCTGCTGGCCAAATCGTGATATCAGGAATCTCAGGGGATTCAATATCTTCATTGGCTACAAATGTAGTTTCAATATCCGGCCACCAAGCTTTCATTTTTGTTGAGCGACGACTAAATTCCATAATGTCATCAAATTCGAGGCCTAAATCACGCGGAGCACGGCGAATGATATCTAGAGGGTCGAGCGCTAACATAGAGTACAGATAATCTCTGTATGAAAGGCGATAAAACTTACTCATACCGTATTTCCCGATTTCATTTTTTGAATAGCAGTTTTAGGCTCATTCTGCTGCATGATTCGTCCTACAACCTGAAGCTGCGTCTTGATCTGGTCTTGATTTGTCATAGCAGAAATACGCTCCCAGAGAAGATACTCATAATCATGGTTGTGGTACTTCCGATGACCTCTTGATTCTGGCATCGACCAATGAGGTGCTGAGCAGTCTTTACATAACAAATAGATGCCATTAGCAGGATCGTTGATGCGCACACCATAGGTATGTAATCGAATCCGAGTCATCCGAGTTAGCGCAGGAATTTTCCCCTTTCCTGGGCATATATGATGAGCTGAATGCTCAGCGCTTGGTTTAGGAATCCCTTCAGCGGCCATATTGCGTTCAAGATCTGCAGTGGGATGGTGCCCTTCACTCATCAGCATATCGAACGCATCCGCTCGACTCCACATATCGCTATTATCGTTCGTTGCTGCCATTCCTTGTGCGCGATACTCTAGTAGCTGATCTTGAATCTGAGATATCGTACTTAGTTTAGCCCGTTCACGAGCGAGAAAGGCAATCCCGTCAGCCACTGCCTTTTTTCGATCTGCTTCGACCATGGAGGTTGAACTGACCGAATAAAATGCTTTCAGGTTTCGCTCATGCTCATCTAGCGCAGCTTCAAATGCACTTTTCTCATGTGCAAACTTAGTAATCCGCACACCATTGCGGTATTCGAGTTCCATAATATTCCCTTATTCATTACCAGTAACGCCCTGATTTTCTGTGGTATCAAACAGCAATTGCTGGAATCATGTCCCAAATCTGGCCATCCAATAAACGACCATTCGCCTTTTTATTTCGTTGAATACCATCAACACCCCATGCCCCCCACTGCTTGAAGAAAAAATCAACATCCGCAGATAAACATTGGTTACGAATATTCAACGCCCACGATTCCATCATGGGACGAGCTCCAAAACCCGATTCACCACCAACAATGACCCAGTGGATATTTTTTAGGTTTAATTGCCCCAGATCTTCGAGCAAAGGCTCAATAGAAAGAAAGCGAGTATCAGCTTTGATAGCTGCCAAGTCTTTGATGCGAGGCTTGCCGTACTTTCTATCTTCAACTGAAACGCCCAACCATGCATTATCTGGAACATCGCGAGTCTCAAAATAGCGAAGCATATTCTTACTGCGCTTGGTTAGTATCTGATAAGTATGATGCGGCGTCTGACGAATAACATCCATCACCTGATCAATGAAGCTATCAGGCACTTCCTCTTGAAACAAATCACTCATCGAATTCACAAAGTACATCGTCGGTTTACGACGCTGCAATGGTTGCTGGAGGCGCTCTGGCATCAGACTCAACTTAAAACCATTGTCATAGCCTGCAGCACCCATAGCCTTAAGGCGCTTAGCCATTACCTCGGCATAGCAGTGTTTACATCCGGGAGAGACTTTTGTACAGCCAGTCACCGGATTCCAAGTCTGCTCAGTCCATTCAATTTTGCTCATCGTCAATCACCAAAATTCTTTTTCAATATGTGTTTAGCTACTCTATCGGCGAGTCCATGTGCTCTAGGGCTTTTGTTCGAGACAGCGAAATAAAATAGAAATAATGGACTCCCTTTATTTTTCAAAACGGTAGGTTCAGCAACGTAAGGAAATATCTGCTTAAGCCTCTCAGTAACCCATTGTTGTAATTCTCGCGAGTTTACCCGCTCAATCGGTAGCTCTTGATCTAATTCATCAAAAAGGTCTTGAATGACAGGTACTTCGCACTTTTTATATAACGCCTCTTCCCACTCACTCGTTCCTAAAAGCCTATCCAGAGTACTTTTCCATTCGGGTTTTACTTTGGCGCCATCCTTAGGAGTCATTCTAAGAATTACCGATAGTGGGAACAAAAGCCACAAATCTATTTTTTGAGAATTAGCAACGTGGCTAAGGGTATCCCAGTCTAACTGGGTGCTATATGGATCTAGAAACAGTATCGCTCTGTCGTCAGGCCCTAGTGTATTGCAAAACTTGGGAACAAAGCGATTGGCATCTAATTTACTTACGCGAATATTGCGCTCAGGAAACTCCTTCCGAAGTTCATTTAACGCCTCAA
Source organism: Thalassolituus oleivorans MIL-1 (assembly GCF_000355675.1). Classification (NCBI taxonomy): domain Bacteria; kingdom Pseudomonadati; phylum Pseudomonadota; class Gammaproteobacteria; order Oceanospirillales; family Oceanospirillaceae; genus Thalassolituus; species Thalassolituus oleivorans. The sequence continues at coordinate 3,282,127 of NC_020888.1, forward strand.
CATGTTCAGGGTTTAAATCATTAAAATGATACTGGTAAAACCCTGGATCAACACTCAACGCTGTCAGAACAGAGCCACGAAAGTCTTCATTTGGAATTAGAATATTTTGCTCACCATCAATAACAGGATCGTGAGAGCCAGTACCTGCAAAAGCATCCGCGTAATGCAGTTTAAACGGCATATTTTTTAAAGCAGTTGTATAAAATTTAAGATATTCATCCAAAATCACAAGTTTCTTTCGAGTCCACACTCCACCAAACTTATGTTTAACTACCATGTCAAAGTTCCTTCTCAATATCCCTAACCAATTTAGTCAATATCCAGCTCAGACGATAACGTCTATATATGACTAACTTTCATACTAATCGGGATTATCTGCTGTATCAATTCTAGTAAGCAAGTAGAATACCCTTTACTTCATTGACCCATTTATTAGAGATCACATCTCCCACACCAGATTTCTGTATCAGTCTCCTTTCCAGTACAATCTCGCTCCAGTTTGTACATCCATTAGCACGATCCCGTTAACCACGCCCGTAATCGAATCAGAAGGACACGCACGACATGAGTCAGGCCAGCGCCCATACCCCGATGATGCAGCAATACCTCAAGATTAAGGGGGAGTTTGCGGATACGATTCTGTTCTATCGTATGGGCGATTTTTACGAGCTGTTCTTTGATGACGCTAAGCGCGCGGCGCAGTTGCTGGATATCACCTTAACCGCGCGTGGTCAGAGCGGTGGTAAGCCAATTCCGATGGCAGGTGTGCCTTATCATGCGGCGGAAAACTACATTGCTAAGCTGGTGCGCCAAGGGGTGTCGGTAGCGATTGCTGAGCAAATCGGTGACCCCGCCACCAGTAAAGGGCCGGTTGAGCGCAAGGTAGTGCGTATTCTTACGCCGGGTACCCTGACCGACGAAGCCTTTCTGGATGAACGCCAAGATAACTTATTAGTAGCGCTGTGTTCATCCAAGCAACGTCATGGCTTAGCGGTATTGGAAATAAGCAGTGGTCGCTTTACGGTAATGGAGGTCGATGGCGAAGCAGCGCTGTTAGCCGAAATTGAGCGCTTACGCCCTGCCGAGTTATTGCTGGCCGAAGATCAAGATATTGCGGATGAGATAAGTGAGCGCGCGGGCAGTAAAATGCTTGCGCCGTGGCATTTCGAAAGCGATACCGCGCTGCGTTTATTAACCGAACAATTAAAAACTCGCGATTTACGCGGCTTTGGTTGCGAAGGTATGACGGTGGCAATTCGCGCCGCCGGTGCCTTGTTGCATTATGCCCAAGATACCCAGCGCAATAGCCTGCCGCACATACGTTCGATTGCGGTTGAGCAAGCCAGCGATGCCATTATTATCGACCCCGCCAGTCGCCGTAATTTAGAAATCGATATTAATCAAAAAGGCGATTCGCTTTATACACTCGCATGGGTGATGGATAAAACCGCTACAGCAATGGGCAGTCGCTTATTACGTCGTTGGTTAAATCGACCGCTACGTGATCGCGCACTACTGCAACAACGCCAAGGCTTAATCGCCCAGTGTTTGCAACATTATGCCTGGGAAGATTTACACAAAGCCTTACGCCAAGTAGGCGACGTTGAACGTATTTTATCGCGTGTGGCGCTGGGTTCTGCCCGCCCGCGTGATCTCGCACGCTTGCGCGATGCGTTAACCGTGATTCCGGAAATTCGCCAGCATTTAAGCGGCCTAGATGGCGAGCTAGCCGCAGGCATTGCTAAGCGTGCGCCGGAGTTTCCGCAATGGGTTGAGCGCTTAACGAAAGCGATTATTGAAAACCCACCCGTGATTATTCGTGATGGTGGCGTGATTGCCGAAGGCTACGATAGCGAATTAGATGAGCTGCGTTCACTGAGCGAAAACGCGGGCGATTATCTAGTTAAGCTAGAGCAAGAAGAGTTGGCGCGCACTGGCTTAAGTACGTTAAAAGTCGGCTATAACCGTGTGCATGGCTATTACATCGAAATCAGTAAATCCCAAGCCGAAAAGGCACCGGTCGAATACATTCGTCGCCAAACATTAAAAAATGCCGAACGATTTATTACTCCAGAATTAAAAGCATTTGAAGATAAAGCGTTAAGTGCCAAAAGCCGTTCGCTCAGCCGTGAAAAATTTTTATACGAAGAATTATTAACCGCACTGGCCGAGGATTTAATTCCACTGCAAGTCTGCGCTGCGGCACTATCGGAGCTGGATGTTTTGGTGTGTTTTGCCGAGCGTGCCGATAGCCTGCGTTTAACTCAACCAGAGCTGGTCGACGAAAGCCGCTTGGAAATTATCCAAGGTCGTCATCCTGTAGTGGAAAGCTTAATTACCGATCCATTTGTTGCCAACAATACGTCGCTGACGAATGATCGACGCATGCAGATCATTACCGGCCCAAACATGGGCGGTAAATCGACCTACATGCGTCAAGTCGCGGTCATTACTTTGCTGGCTCATGTCGGCAGTTATGTGCCCGCAGAATCGTGCCGACTCGGGCCGATTGATCGTATCTTTACCCGTATGGGGTCAGCAGATGATGTCGCCGGTGGTCGTTCGACCTTTATGGTAGAAATGACCGAAACGGCCAATATTTTACACAATGCCACGCGCGACAGTTTGGTATTGATGGATGAAGTCGGTCGCGGCACCAGCACCTTTGATGGCTTGTCTTTGGCTTGGGCGGCTGCCGCGCATTTAGCCGATGAGACCGAAGCTTTCACCCTGTTCGCAACCCACTACTTCGAGATGACGGCCCTGCCCGAGCAGCACCCAACCGCCGTTAACGTGCATCTTAAAGCCACCGAACATGACGAGCGTATTATCTTTATGCACTCCGTCGAAGATGGTCCTGCGAGTCAGAGCTACGGTCTACAAGTTGCCCAACTGGCGGGGGTTCCAGCTACGGTTATTCAACAAGCGCGGGCGCAATTGCAACTTCTTGAAAAAGGCAGTCACGACCTAGCGGCACCAGTTAAAACCACCAGCAAAACAGCGAAAGTGTTGCCACTGCAAAACGATTTATTTGCGGCCGCCCCCTCGATTGTGGAGGAGAAATTGGCGGGCATTAGCCCTGATGATTTATCACCTCGGCAGGCGCTTGAACTGCTCTATCAATTGAAAGGGCTGCTCTAATTCGGTAAAACCGATAAGACATTCTCGGATTATGGCGATAGATAACCGTTCAAATCCGAGGATTGACCTTGCTCCCAAGCCACTAGCTACCTAGAATAGCGGGCTTAATTATAGGTGAATATTAAATCGCCAACTGCCGACACCGTTTCGGCCTGCGCCGTAGATTAGGAGAGAACGCATGACCTTCGTTGTGGTTGATAACTGTGTGAAGTGTAAATACACCGACTGTGTTGAAGTATGTCCAGTTGATTGTTTCTATGAAGGCCCGAACTTTCTAGTTATTCACCCAGACGAGTGCATTGATTGCGCCCTGTGTGAACCAGAGTGCCCAGCAGAAGCGATCTTCTCGGAAGATGAAGTACCAGCGGGCCAAGAGAAGTACATCGAATTGAACGCTGAATTGGCAGAAGTATGGCCAAACATCACCGAACAGAAAGACCCAATGCCAGATGCGGCAGAATGGGATGGCGTTCCTGATAAGATGGAACACATCATTCGTTAATATTGTTATTAACGATGCCTACAAAAAGCGCCTAACTCAGGCGCTTTTTTGTTTTAGGCTAACCATTCGTCGAACACCTCTACGGTTACGGTTTCACCTGCTGTTACTCGCCCACGTTCTTTCTCCAGCACGATATAACAGTTGGCTTGGCTCATCGAACTGAGTACACCTGAGCCTTGCGCGCCCGTCGTTGCGACGACTAACTGCCCTTCTTCATTTGGCTTAGCAATAGCACGCTGATAATCCGTTCGACCGGGCGATTTACGTAAATCGGTTAGCGTAGTTGCATTAAAACGCAGCGGCTTCGCTAATGTTTCACCCGCCATTGTGCGCAGCAAAGGCAAAGCAAGCTGATGTAAAGTGACTAAAGCCGATACGGGATTGCCCGGCAAGCCAATAAACCAACTTGAGGGTAAGCGCCCAAACGCAAACGGCTTGCCCGGTTTAATCGCTAACTTCCAAAAATTCAGCTGCCCCAATTCCTCTAGCACAGTGCGAGTTAAATCCGCTTCGCCCACCGACACGCCACCGGACGTAATCACCACATCGGCTTGTTCATCTGCTTGGGTAAACGCAGCACGCAAGGCCATTAAATCATCCGCTACGGCTGGCATAGTAATCAGCTCGACGCCCAAGCGCTGTAACATAGGCGTCAGAGTAAACGAATTACTTTCGTAAATATTACCCGGTAGCAACGGCGTTCCCGGTGGTTGTAGTTCATCGCCCGTGGTCACCAGTGCAACTCGTAACCGACGGACAACAGTCACGGTGGCGATACCAATGCTGGCCAACAAACCGCAATCCGCAACGCGTAAACGGCGACCCGCAGGTAAGATAGTAACAAGCTTGCGGATGTCTTCACCGGCGCGACGTATATTCATGCCTTCGTTCAATGCCACACCCGCAGCAAATACTACGGAATCGCCGGTACGTTGCGCATCTTCTTGCATCACTACTGCGCTTGCACCTTGCGGTATTGGCGCACCCGTCATAATGCGCACAGTTTTACCCTGCGCTAGTGCCTCTATATACGGATGACCTGCTAAAACCGTTGCAACGATCTCTACTGGCTGCGTCACATCGCTAAGATGATGCAGCGCGTATCCATCCATCGCCGAGTTGTCGTGTGGCGGTACATTGATAGGGCTAATGACATCCGCGGCTAATACTCGACCATGAGCTTCACTTAATGGAATAGCTTCTGTTTCGGTCAGCACTGAAATGGTTTCTAACAAATATTGCAGCGCATCTTCAATCGGGGTTAAACCGGGTTTGTTGCAATGATCTTGTGTTTGCTTCATGCAGGATCAAGCCCTTTAACGTGGGTATTCACCACCAGCCAATCTTGCAGATGCGCTTCAAGTTCATCGCCGACCTCTAAAGGACCAACACCTGCTGGGGTGCCAGTCATAATGACGTCGCCGGGGTTTAGGGTGAAGTGACGAGACATGCGAGCGATCAGTGCAATAATTGGGAACAACATAGCACTGCTATTGCCCTCTTGCTGTACTTTGCCATTGCGGATCAAACTGATTTCAATATCAGCCCAGTCTTCAACTTTGTCGGCAGCGATAAAATCACTTAACGGGCAAGCGCCATCAAATGACTTAGCGATTTCCCACGGTAAGCTCTTGGCTTTTAGCCCATCTTGTACATCACGCAGCGTTAAGTCTAAGCCGATGCCTACGCCAGCAAGACTGGCTAGAACCGTTTCTTCACTCGCATTGCTGAGTGTTTCACCGATCAATACGGCAATTTCGAGTTCATGGTGCACCGACCCCATGCCTTGCGGCACTGCGAATACAGGACCCAAAGCGCACGCTGCATCAGCGGGCTTAATAAATAAAATGGGCTCAGCAGGTACGGGATTATTTAGCTCAGCAGCATGAGCGGCGTAGTTGCGTCCAACGCAGACAATTTTGCCGACGGGGGATGGATAGATATGCTGCTCAAGTCGCGGCTGAAACATAGGAGATTCCTACTGGTAAGGAGAGCTTCACTATATCGTTCGAGCATGACAGGCGCTAGACAGTCTTATGACTCTGTCTGTAGTTTTTACCGCCTCACAACTATTCTGGTGTACGAATTAGCTCTGAGAGTTCGCGATTAGCATGAGATGGGATTTCAAGGTTTTCTTCCAATAACCGACGTAAAGCGGTGAGGTTATCAATATCCATCGAGTCACAGGCACAACCGACAACATCGTCATCAAGATGAACAAGAAAACAGTTCATAATAATATTTTCGCCATCAGCCAAACCTAATGTCACTTTGAGTGGTTGCTCTAAGCGCCATGTCACGTGCTCAGGCAAGACCAGTAAGATGCCGCGCAAGCTAACATCGAGGCAATAGGTCTCTAAAATTTTGCCTTCGCTTTCCACTTGTACACGCTGGAAGAAATGAACGCGTTTAAACTGGCGTTGTTCCATGATGATTTCCTGTAGAGTCTGTATACAGGTTTAGACGTTTTAACGCAGATCGCAACTGCTAAGCGACGACTCAATAAGACATTCGTCACACTGCATTATAAAATTAGCGGAAACTGCCGAGTTTTACCTCGGCAATATTTCCGTCTAGGCCAATCGACTGAATTAAGCGAGACGCTTGTATTTCATTCGTTTCGGCTGAGCATCATTACCCATGCGCTTTTTACGGTCTTCTTCATACTCAGTGTAGTTACCCTCAAAGAAGGTCACTTGCGAGTCGCCTTCGTAGGCCATGATATGAGTAGCAATACGATCCAAGAACCAGCGATCATGCGACACCACCATTACCGCACCAGGGAATGCCAACACGGCTTCTTCGAGTGCACGTAATGTTTCGACATCCAAGTCGTTGGATGGTTCGTCGAGGAGAAGTACGTTAGCCCCTTGCTTTAAGGTGTACGCCAACTGCAAACGTCCACGTTCGCCACCGGATAAATCACCAACACGCTTCTGTTGATCGCCACCTTTAAAGTTAAAGCGACCAATGTACGAACGGCTTGGATATTCTTTGCCGTTAATGTTCAGCATGTCACTACCATCCGAGATGGCTTCCCATACGGTTTTCTTATCGTCTAACTCGTCGCGCAACTGCTCAACAAACGCTAGCTTAACTGTTGAACCTAACACGACCTCACCGGAATCAGGTTGTTCACGACCCGCGATCATGCGGAACAACGTCGACTTACCCGCACCGTTACCACCGACGATACCGACAATTGCGCCAGCCGGTACGGTAAAGCTCAAGTTATCAATCAGCACGCGGTCACCATACGACTTAGTAACATTGTGGAATTCGATAACCTTGTCGCCCAAACGCGGGCCTGGTGGAATATAAATCTCGTTGGTTTCGTTACGCGTTTGGAATTCGCGTGACGATAACTCTTCAAATGCAGCCAAACGTGCTTTGCTCTTGCTCTGACGACCTTTAGCGCCCTGACGCACCCATTCCAATTCGTGCTTAACCGCACGAGCGTGGGCATCTTCTTGTTTTTTCTCGGTCTCTAAGCGTTTTTCTTTTTGCTCTAGCCAAGTGGTGTAGTTGCCTTCATAAGGAATACCATGACCACGGTCGAGTTCTAGAATCCACTCGGCACAGTTATCAAGGAAGTAACGATCGTGGGTAATCGCCACCACAGTGCCTGGGTATTCATCAAGGAAACGTTCCAACCATCCCACAGACTCGGCATCCAAGTGGTTCGTTGGCTCGTCCAATAACAGCATGTCTGGTTTCGACATTAATAAGCGGCACAAAGCGACCCGACGACGCTCACCACCTGAAAGCTTAGTAACATCCGCATCCCATGGTGGTAGACGCAAAGCATCGGCAGCGATTTCCATCTGACGATCAATATCATGACCCCCGGACGATTCAATAATGGCTTCTAAACGCCCCTGTTTTTTTGCCAGTGCATCGAAATCGGCATCCGGTTCAGCATAGGCGGCATAAACGGCATCGAGTTCGGCTCGCGCATTCATTAGCTCGCTTAAGCCATCTTCGACGTTACCTTTTACATCCTTATTAGGATCCAATTCCGGCTCTTGTGGTAGGTAGCCAATATTCAGATCAGGTTGTGGCCTAGCTTCGCCTATGAAATCTTGATCAATTCCAGCCATAATGCGCAGCAGACTTGATTTGCCCGAGCCGTTTAAACCAAGTACGCCGATTTTAGCGCCGGGGAAAAAGGATAATGAGATGTCACGTAAAATCTGTCGCTTGGGCGGTACAATTTTGCCAAGACGATTCATTGTAAAAACATATTGAGCCATAGCTAAGGTCCTCGAATCGATTTGCTGGCAAAGCTACTGAAAAGCCTCGCACTTGGCAATCGCTAATACGCGGGCATGGCCGCCAAGCGCTACGAAACTTACGACTTGTGTCTATAATGAAGGATCGAATAACAGCCAGACAGGTAACCATGCTTTCTAGTATTCATGATGTAACGGAGAACGAGCAAAACCTCAGTACTTCAACCAGTGTGAATTTGCCGCTGTTTCTTCTGAGTTTTATCTTCTTGGCGGTGGTTCTCGGTTTCAATGCTTTTCAACAATGGCAAGAGGATGAACGGCGTTTTGTCGAAGACGTTCATCGCACCCTCGACAACTATGCGATGCAAGCAGGACTACTTACCCGCGCAGGCTTACATGCCAATAACACCTTGGCCCGCAGTTACAGTGGCTTTCTCGAACAATGCATAACATCTCCTGCAACGGTTGATAAAGACGAACTCTGGGGACATATCAGTGCCGCCATATTCAACGCGACAGGCTTCTTTTTAACCTCCACATCCGGCGATCTCCTTTTTCAGTACGGCCAGCTGATGGGGGATAACGAAATTCAAGATATCGACGAGCATCTAAGTCGAGCAGATTATAAATCGACGGTTTTTTCACTGCGTTACGGTCACATGGGTGGCTATTACATAGCAACGCCATTCAAGAGCGCCAGTAGCGAATACATTCTGATTAGCCGCCGCTCATACAGCAACCTTTCGGATATTATTTATAACGGTCGTTTTCCTGGCTTCGAAATGCTCTTGGTTGAGCGGGACAGCAACAAGGTATCCATTCGCGAGAAATATTTTGCCAGCACCGGCAGTCGGCCAGTGCTAACCGCTGATGAACAAGCAAACATTATTTATTCAACCCCTGTGCCAGCAACAAGCTGGAATGTCGCTGCCCTGCCCGTTCAAGGTTATGAAAATCAGCAGTTGTGGGCAAGGTTGCGTAACCCTCTGATCTTTCTTATTGTCTTTGGCTTGATATTAGTGGGCCTGTGGCATTTTTTACGCCATCAGGAACGCCAAGTTGCACACTTACGCGCACAGCGCCGCTACATAGAACGACGCGCCGACAGAGCGTTGAAGTCGATTGATGAAGCGCTGATTTCAACCGATGTGCTAGGCACCATAAATTACGTTAACCCCAAAGCTGTTGATATGCTGGGCTATCAAAGTCGCGAAGATATTATTGGGCGGCAACTGGGCGATCTATGGTCAGACCAACAAGCCTTGTGGAACCGCGGCTTGGACATCGAAGAACTCAACACATTACAAGATAGCGGCCGCCAACTTAATCTCATACAAAAAGGCGAGGCTAGAATTCTCGAGCAAAGCTATCACCCACTTTATGAATACAACAAAATTACCGGTATTGTTTGGCTACTGCGCGATGTTACTGAAGCCGTTAAAGCCAAAAGTGCACTTGAAGAAAGCCGTACTCGCTACAAGGCACTATTCGAAGAAGCAGGAATAGCTCACTGTTTATTGGGTTTAAAAGATTTCACCAACGATGTCCTCAATATCGATATTATTGACGTCAACGAAGCCGCGTTGCAGTTAGCAGACGCGAGTGACAGATTCGAGCTGGAAAAACACTACGCAAATCATACCGATGATTTTAAACCTCTCCTGACAGCCTTGCAGCACGCTCGCGATTTAAAACTAACAAACACTGAATTCGAAATGACGCTGCATACCATGAGCGGCGAGCTACGCCATATATGGGCCAATCTTAGCTTACGTTCTGGTGCTGACGGTCAAGCGCTGATGACCTTAGTCGATGTGACCGACCGTAAAAATGCCACTGAGCAAATTCGCGAACGTGAAAGCTTCTGGGCGCACGTCATGGATTCGATGCCTGACTTGGTGTACGTCATCGATCTCGATGACACCATGCGCCAGCACATTGCCTTTAAAAATCGGGCTATCTCCGAGATTTTGGGCTACCCAAACACCCCAGAGTTTACTGAACGCAACTGGCTGTCATTCGCCGATCCAGAAGAAGTACCGCATTTACATAAAGCTCTAATGCACATACACAAAATGCAACCCGGTAGTACCCGAGAGGGCACAGCTCGATTCCTGCATGCAGACGGCAGTATACGTATTCTTAAGTTCCGTGATTCGCCGTTTGATACCAAAGAAAATGGTGAAATTGTGCGCTATGTCGGCACCATTCGTGATGTCACTGAAGACGTTGAGAAACAAGAACAGATCGTTGAAAGCGAACGCCGCTATCGACTGCTTGCCGAAAATATGAAAGACATCGTTTGGGCGACCGACGCTGAGCTTAATTTTAATTTCGTCAGTAGTTCTGTCACCCGCGTTCTAGGATATCAGCCCGACGAACTCTTGCGTGACGGCGTCAACACTATATTTACCAAGGCCGACATCCGCACACTGTTTAAAATGATGCGCCATCATGTACAGCTAGCGATTCGTAACCCCGTAGGAACACAACGCCGCAACGCCATGATTCGACAAGACATGGTTGCAACCAGTAAAACTGGCAGTGAGATCAAGCTCGAACTGCAAGCCAGCTTATTGTGGAATGACAATGGCGAACTGCAAGGCATGCTCGGTATTTGCCGTGATGTCACCGAATCGCGGCGCATAGAACAAGAGCTGCAATTGGCCGCCGAGGTTTTTGAAAACAGCAACGAAGCCATCTTAATTACCGATCGTCAGTTACGAATCGCCAATACCAATAAATCATTCACCCATATTACTGGCTATAGCCAACAGGAAGTGATCGGTCAGACACCAGACTTCTTGATTTCATCAGAACGCCATAACACGGATTTCTTCGAACAGATCGGTGAATCCTTAGTTGTGGATGGCTACTGGCAAGGTGAAATTTTTTACAAGCGTGTGAACAATGATATTCGCACCGGCTGGGCTGGTGTCAGTGCTATTCGCGATCATAATCATGAAGTGCAAAGTCTGATTATCATTATGTCGGACATCACAGAACGCAAGGTTATTGAAGAACGCATTCATCGCCTCGCCTACTTTGATCCACTCACGGGTCTACCGAATCGCAGCCAAATGCATGAGCGCTTAGAAAGTATGCTCGCGAGTGCTCGCGAAAGGGAAGGCAGTGTTGCTTTGTTGTTTATTGATCTGGATCGTTTCAAGCCGATTAACGATTCGATGGGCCATCCCGCTGGGGATCAGGTTCTGAAGCAAGTTGCCTTGCGCCTAAGCAACTGCGTGAAAAAGCAAGACATGGTCTGTCGCATGGGCGGCGATGAATTCACCATTGCCGTGGGTGAGCAAAGCGATAATGAAGCCGCTGCAGATACAGCAGTGCGTATTGGCGAACGCATTTTACATGCACTTAATCGCCCATTTTTGCTCGGCCAGCGCGAAGTATTCATCAGCGCCAGCGTTGGTATTGGTATCTATCCTAACGACGGCGGTAGCGTTATTGAATTATTGAAAAACGCCGACATGGCGATGTACCACGCCAAAGATATGGGCCGCAATAACGTTCAGTTCTTCAACGCGTCGATGAATAAAAAAGCAGTGCAGCTGCTTGAACTCGAAAACGACCTGCGCCACGTACTAGCTCGACAAGAACTTGAGCTGTATTTCCAACCACAATATGACGCCGCTAGCGCTTCTCCGGTTGGCGTCGAAGCCTTATTACGTTGGAATCACCCATCGAAAGGTATGATAGCGCCGGGAGTATTTATTCCGATTATCGAAGATACCGGCTTAATCGTGCCGATTGGCCAGTGGGTATTAGAGCAAGCTTGCTTACAATTCGCTGATTGGAAAGAAAAATACAATATCGCTCTCGAGCGAGTCGCCGTAAACGTATCTGCGCGTCAATTTAAACAAGACAATTTCCTTGAGTTAGTAAAAGACGCCATCTTTAAATCCGGCCTGCATCCGCGCCAACTCGAACTAGAGCTGACAGAAAGTATCTTAATGGACGATGTCGCTCACACCTTAGAAACGCTCAATGGTTTACGCCGCCTAGGGGTTAAAACCGCCATCGACGACTTCGGCACTGGGTATTCATCGCTGAACTATTTGAAGCAGTTCCCCGTCGATACGTTGAAAATCGACCGTTCATTCATCCAAAATTTACCGACTAATACGGATGATGCGCAGATAACACGAACGATTATTGCTATGGGCCATAATCTCGGTATGGGCATCATTGCAGAAGGCGTTGAAACTTCAGAGCAACTCGAATTTTTAGTAAAAGCGAAGTGCGAAGAAGTACAAGGGTTCTTCTTCAGTAAACCTATTCCTGAACGCGAATTACTCGAAATGTTCGAAATTGAAGTAGATCAATCGGCAACTTGAAGATAGATCATAATGATTGTGATCCATCCTCAAGTGCCACGAGCCGCAGTTTGCGTTAGAATGCCGCCTTTCAGATTACTACCTGTCTACGTGAGGACACCCTGATGTTTAGCCGTGATATGAACATAGCGGATTTCGACCCTGATCTGTGGGCGGCGATGAAAGCCGAAGACGCTCGTCAAGAGCACCACATTGAGCTGATCGCATCCGAAAACTACACTAGCCCACGCGTCATGGAAGCTCAGGGTTCACAACTAACCAACAAGTACGCCGAAGGTTATCCGGGCAAGCGTTACTATGGCGGTTGTGAGCACGTTGACGTGATCGAGCAATTAGCAATCGACCGTGCCAAAGAATTATTTGGCGCGGGTTACGCTAACGTACAACCACATTCTGGTTCACAAGCAAACGCTGCGGTTTACTTTGCACTTTGCCAACCAGGCGACACCATTTTAGGTATGAGCTTGGCACACGGTGGTCACTTGACTCACGGTGCTTCAGTATCTTTCTCTGGCCGTGTTTATAACGCAATTCAGTACGGTTTGAACCCAGAGACGGGCGAGATCGATTACGCAGAAGTTGAGCGTCTAGCACTTGAACACAAGCCAAAAATGATCGTAGCAGGCTTCTCTGCATACTCACGCGTTGTCGATTGGCAGCGTTTCCGTGAAATTGCTGATCAAGTAGGTGCTTACTTATTTGTTGATATGGCACACGTTGCCGGTCTTATTGCTGCTGGCGTATACCCAAGCCCAGTTGGCATTGCTGACGTAGTTACGACAACGACTCACAAAACCTTACGTGGTCCACGCGGCGGTTTGATTCTGGCTAACGACAACGAAGAGCTAAACAAAAAGTTTAACTTTGCGGTATTCCCAGAATCACAAGGCGGTCCATTAATGCACGTGATCGCTGCCAAAGCGGTGTGTTTCAAAGAAGCCATGTCGGATGAGTACAAAACCTACCAAGCGCAAGTGGTGAAAAATGCCCAAGCGATGGCTGAAACCTTTATCAGCCGTGGTATCAAAGTTGTTTCTGGCGGTACTGATGATCACTTATTCTTAGTTGATTTAATCGGCAAAGAATACACAGGTAAAGATGCTGATGCGGCATTGGGTCGCGCTAACATTACTGTGAACAAAAACTCAGTACCAAACGATCCACGCTCACCATTCGTGACCTCTGGTTTGCGTATCGGTAGCCCTGCGATCACTAGCCGTGGCTTCAAAGAAGCGCAGGCAACTGAATTAGCGGGTTGGATTTGCGACGTGTTAGATGGCCTAGAAAACGGCACATCTGAAGCGGCAGAAGCGGCTGTAAAAGCTAAAGTTGTTGCCCTTTGTGAACAGTTCCCTGTTTACAAATAAGCAACGTCTGATATAAAAAAACCGGCCAATGGCCGGTTTTTTTATACTTGTTATTCACGCCACTTTAATCGGCATTAACCCCTGTCACGATGCTGTCACACTCTTGTCATATGATCTTTTTCGAACCGACACTATGAGTGGACACGTATGAATCAGTCATGGACCCCTGTTACCGAAACCCAGCTTATTCAACAAATTGCGCTTGAGGTCACATCTCTCGAAGCCGACGCACACAACCTGTGGAAATTAATACATTTACCAAACCCAGAATTATGGCAGCAACATCCATGGGGCGACGAATGTTGCGGTTTTTGGGTACTCGCGACCTTTGGTCGTCATTGTGTGTATTTTAATGACATTACCCAAAGTTATGCGCTTGGGCAGTTTGAACACTGGGGACGCATCGCCGATTATCGCGCAGGCGTCGATTCACTCAACTACCTGCTCGACCCATTGGTGAACGCTCTAACTCTAGAAAACACTGATACTAGCAATGCCTAAGCGCCACTAAGTGGCGTGTCTGGTGCCTATATTTGGCACCTTTCACATACCGTGTGGCCGTAGTTAACCCTAGCCCGGTTAACGAATACTTATCGGTTTATTGATCTCGCTCATTTTATTCGACCCATTATCCGAAACCTAGATGATGGAAGCGCCGTATAGCCTTACCTTGCCTATTCCATGGTGACAAATAATGGCTAATTCCTACCTTCAAACCTCCCTTTCCTGCGCGTTAAATGGTCTTACAAACACACAATTCGGCAACACCCAAAACAATAAGAGGTAATTGCGATGACTCAGGCCGCTAATGCAAACAACGATTCGGTACGCATGACCGCTGGTGAACGAGCGGGCATTCCGCCACGTCGCATGGATTTCCAATTTGCAGACGATACAAAGCGTTATTGGTATGCCGACAACGCATTTTTAACCACTTTCTGGACAACCCTATCTGCGCTTTTTCCAGCCGGTGAAACCTTCTTTATCGACTCTGTTAAAAATTACCGTGACCGTGTCACCGAGCAAACATTAAAAGACGCCATTTCAGGCTTCATCGGTCAAGAAGCTATGCACACAAAAGAGCACCAAGCATTTAATGACATGGGCGCCAAGCACGGCCTACCAACTCTGCAATTAGATAAAGAACTTTGGGGCTTGCTAGGTTTAACGAAAAAAATATTTCCGAAAAAAATGCAGCTAGCAACGACGGTAGCGCTTGAACACTATACGGCGATTTTGGCCGAGCAATTATTGCGTGATAAACAACATCAAGAGAACATCCAAGATCCTGAAGCCTTGAAGCTGTGGATGTGGCATGCATTAGAAGAGAACGAACACAAAGCAGTTGCTTATGATGTGTACGAGTTAATTGGCGGCGGTTATTTCACTCGCGCAACGGCAATGATACTGGCGACGCTCGGTTTTATTATCTTCGTTGGCCAAGGTCATATCCGTCTGTTATGGGCAAATGGCTCCCTATTCAATCTGAAAGACAACTTAAAGGGCATGTGGGCCTTGTGGGGTTGGAAAGGTCTATTCCCGCGTTTGCTGTTTAAGTATCTAGACTTCTTCCGTCCAGGATTCCACCCGAATGACCACGATACCGTGCAACTACTGGATGATTGGCGTCACCGCATGCTTGATCAAGGTGGCATCCTCGCCAACCAGATCAAAAACCCAAGCAAAGCAGCCAACACTCAAGCGGCATAAGCAAATTTCACGCATAACTTAGAGGGCTAGTTCTGGCCCTCTAAGCAAAACATTAGAAAAACTTTGGCATTTTAAGCCCAAGGTTTGGCACACTCTGCACATCCGTGGCAGATTAAAACCCCACCTCACCCCGCAGAAATTTCACCCTCATACCCGTATTTGACGAAAAAACACCGATTGTTGCTTTGTAGTACAAGAATTTTGATATTTTCAGTCTTAGTACGCCACAAATAATCCTGACGTGACATATTATGACTCCAAGCACAGAAAAAAATTGGCGGACTGCTACCTTTAGAGATAGTCATGGACGGCGTCTAATAATGGAGTGAAGTAAACAAACAACAAAACACAGCAGGACTCTCATATGACAAATGCAACTTTAGCCGACACCAACACAGGCACTGTCCGTATGACAGCCGGCGAGCGAGCAGGCATTCCCCCGCGTCGCATGGACTTCGAGTTCACCGATGAAACTACCCGTTACTGGTATGGCGATAACGCCTTTTTAACGACGTTTTGGACAACACTGTCAGCGCTATTTCCAGAAGGCGAAACCTTCTTCGTTGATTCGGTAAAAAACTACCGTCACATCATTACTGAGCAAGCACTAAAAGACCAAGTATCTGGCTTCATAGGGCAAGAAGCGATGCACAGTAAGGAACATGAAGCGTTCAACGGTATGGCCAGCAAGCATGGCTTTCCAACAGAAAAGCTCGATAAAGAGCTGGGCTGGTTATTTAAGGTCATTCGCAAAGTTATCCCTAAGCGTATGCAACTTGCAGCAACCGTAGCTCTAGAACACTACACCGCCATTCTAGCGGAACAGCTTTTGCGCGATGAACGTCACCAAGAAATGTTCAAAGACAAAGAAGCATTAAAGTTGTGGATGTGGCATGCCCTAGAGGAAAACGAACACAAAATCGTTGCCTACGACGTGTATAAATTAGCCGGCGGTAATTACGCTGAGCGCGTTTTTGTTATGTTCATTGCAACCGTGATCTTTTTCACCGTTGTTGGCACTGGCCATATCCGCCTGCTATGGGCAGACAAAAGCTTGTTCAACTTTAAAGAAAACTGGAAAGGTCTGAAGTTTCTATGGGGCTTTAATGGCTTATTCCCACGCTTGGCTAGCCAGTACTTTGATTTTTACCGCCCGAGTTTCCACCCGAATGACCATGATACTGAAGCGCTATTAGATGATTGGCGTCACCGTATGTTGGATGAAGGCGGTATGTTGGCGGATCAAATCAAAAATCCAAGCAAGGCACGCCCTGCAGCTGCAGTTTAATATCACCTCAGCATACTAAGCAGCACTAAAAAGAGGCCAATTCGTTGGCCTCTTTTTTTTATATAGACAGCCAAGCGTGACGCATATACACATATCTTTTGGCACATATAACACACCTATGGCAGCTTAAAACCCCTTCGGCGTAACTTAACCCCCATAAAATTTACCGAATATTGATATAAAATCGCTCATCTACCCTTGTCCTACAATTCATTTTGGCAATTTAGGTACAAGGTCGCCAAATGACCATAACACCTGTCTGTTTTTAACCCCAATCAGCAAAATAAATTTGGCGGAGAGCTACCTTTCATCAGTGACGAACACCGCGTTTAATAGTTTCGTGACTTAAACAAACAACAAAACACAGCAGGACTCTCATATGACACAAGCAACATTAGCCGATACAAACACTGGCAATGTCCGTATGACTGCAGGCGAGCGTGCGGGTATTCCACCACGCCGTATGGACTTTGAGTTCTCGGAAGAAACGAATCGTTACTGGTATGGTAACAGCGCCTTTTTAACAACATTCTGGACCACGCTATCTTCGCTGTTCCCAGAAGGCGAAACCTTCTTCGTAGACTCAGTTAAAAACTACCGTGGCATCATCAAAGACCCACTTCTTAAAGCTCAGGTATCTGGGTTTATTGGGCAAGAAGCGATGCACAGCAAAGAACATGAAGCCTTCAACAACATGGCCGCCAAGCATGGTTTTCCAGCCGATAAGCTTGATAAAGAATTAGGCGTCATGCTGCGCTTCGTTCGTAAGGTCGTGCCGAAGAAGATGCAATTAGCGGCGACCGTTGCTCTGGAACACTACACAGCTATTTTGGCAGAACAGCTACTACGCGATGAGCGCCACCAGCAAATGATTAAAGACCCTGAAGCATTAAAGCTTTGGATGTGGCATGCACTAGAAGAAAACGAGCATAAAATTGTTGCCTACGACGTATACCAGTTAGCCGGTGGCGGTTATTTCTTGCGTACGTTCGTGATGCTGATTACTACAGTCTTGTTTTTTGCAATTGTAGGGGTCAACCATGCTCGCCTGCTTTGGGCAGATAAGAGCTTATTTAAGTTCAAGGACAACTGGAAAGGCATCACCTTCTTGTGGGGTTGGAAAGGTTTATTCCCACAACTTGCTGGTAAGTATCTTGATTTCTTCCGTCCGGGCTTCCACCCGAACGATCACGACACAGTGGCACTACTTGATGAGTGGCGCCATAAGATGCTGGACGAAGGCGGAATGCTTGCTGACCAGATCAAAAACCCATCTCGCGCAGCGAAGTCCACCGCTGCTGCTTGATTGTTCGATTGCTTCACACTTTGGGCCGCCTCGAGCGGCCTTTTTTATGGCTGATATTCGTGTTTGATAACGGCCCGTTACTTGCCTGAAACGCCCAGCCGGAGTACCATGCGCGCTCTGGCTGAATCGCCTATTTCCCTTATTCGGAACGCTCTTTAACGTATGCATTGTCCTTTTTGCGCCCATCCAGAAACCAAAGTCATCGACTCCCGTCTGGTTGCCGATGGTGAGCAAGTGCGCCGACGCCGGGAATGCATACAGTGTGGTGAACGTTACACCACGTTCGAAACTGCCGAATTAGTTATGCCTCGTATTATCAAACACGACGGCACCCGAGAACCTTTCCACGAAGAAAAACTACGCTCAGGTATTCAGCGCGCGCTGGAGAAACGCCCTGTTAGCGTTGAGGACGTGGAAGCCGCTATCGTACGCATCAAACATAAACTGCGCGCCATGGGTGAACGTGAAATCAATAGTCGCGTTCTTGGTGAGCGTGTAATGGCAGAACTTCGTCAACTAGACCAAGTTGCCTATGTTCGTTTCGCCTCTGTTTACCGTAGTTTCAAAGACCTCGACGAATTCCGCGCTGAAATTGAGCGTTTGTCGCCATCCAGTCACGATGAGGACAGCACGCAATGAATCATGAATACTATATGGCCCGAGCGCTACAGCTGGCCAAACTCGGTTTATACAGCACTAGCCCCAACCCCAGAGTTGGCTGCGTCATCGTGCGTGAAGGCGTCATTGTTGGTGAAGGCTGGCACAAAAAAGCCGGTGGTCCCCATGCCGAAGTACACGCCCTACAAGATGCTGGTGATATGGCTAAAGGCGCTACCGCTTACGTTACCTTAGAGCCTTGCGCGCACACAGGACGCACAGCCCCATGCGCACAAGGCCTCATTGAGGCCGGCATTGCCGAAGTCATCGGCGCTACTCGCGACCCCAACCCATTAGTATCTGGTCGTGGTTACGACATGCTGCGTGATGCGGATATCGAGGTTACCGAACACTGTTTGCAAGCCGAAGCCGAGGCACTCAATGCCGGTTTTATGAAGCGCATGCGTACCGGCCTACCTTGGGTTCGCGTCAAATTAGCGCAAAGCCTAGATGGTCGTACCGCAATGGCATCCGGTGAAAGCCAATGGATTACTGGCCCTGCAGCACGTCGTGACGTACAACGCTTACGCGCACGCAGCTGCGCGGTTATCACGGGTGCAGACAGCATTCTGCTGGATAACCCAGCGATGACAGTGCGCCCAGAAGAAACAGGGATAGAACTCGAAGAGCACCTATGGCGTCAGCCATTGCGCGTTGTCATCGACGGGCGCAATCGTATTGGTGGCGATGCTAAATTATTTGCCCAGAAAGGTGATGTATTAATTGCCACTCGCAAGATTAGCGCCGATCCCATTACCCGCGACGAAAAGTTAGGAAAACTGGCTTACTGGAGCGGAGAGAGTAAAGGCAAAGTCGATCTTTACGCTCTCTTACAGGAACTTGGCGAGCGCGGATGCAACGAAGTATTAGTTGAATCTGGCGCTGCACTTGCGGGGGCATTTGTCGCTGCCGGATTAGTCGATGAGCTGATTTTATATTGTGCCCCCACCCTATTGGGGAGCAATGCTCGGCCGCTGCTATCCTTACCGTTAGATAGCATGAAAGAACAAATACGCTGGCATTGGCAGGACTCGCGCCAAGTAGGAGATGATTTACGTCTCACCTTGCGCCCCGTCAAACTCCCAGTAGCAAAAGAAGCGTAACGAAAGGTCTGTAACGTGTTTACCGGAATCATTGAAGCGGTTGGCTATGTAGCCAATGTAACGCAACAACAAGGGGATATCCGCTTACGGGTAGCAACCCAATCATTGGACCTTAGCGATGTTAAGTTAGGTGACAGCATCGCTACCAATGGCGTTTGCCTAACAGTCGTTACTTTGCATGGTGATGGTTTTGAAGCAGATGTTTCGCGCGAATCTATTGCACACACCCGAATTGCTCAATGGCAGATGGGTGATAAGCTGAATTTAGAAAAAGCCATGATGCCGACTACACGTATGGGCGGACACATTGTCAGTGGTCACGTCGACGGCGTAGGCCGAGTACAGAGCCGCAAGGCTGATGCTCGCTCTGTGCGCTTTGATATCGAGGCACCAGCAGACCTGTGCCGCTATATTGCCGCAAAAGGGTCTATTACGGTTGATGGCGTGAGTCTAACAACCAATGCCTTAACGGCCACAGGGTTTAGTCTCAATATCGTGCCGCATACCGCTGAGCAAACGACTTTGTGCGATTTACAACCTGGTCATCATGTTCACTTGGAAGTCGATGTCATTGCTCGTTACTTAGAGCAATTACTCACAGGTAGCAAAACAGCAAGTAGCGCGATTACGCCCAGCTTTTTAGCTGAAAATGGTTTTTGGAAATAATTTCGTCACGGTCGTGAGTACATCGCCACGATCAACATAGACATTGTAGATAGGGTGAGCAGCTATGCCACTGAATAAAATCGAAGACATTATTGCCGACATTCGCGCCGGAAAAATGGTCATTCTTATGGATGACGAAGATCGCGAAAACGAAGGCGACATTATTGTGGCCGCCGAAAAAGTAACGCCTGAAATTATTAATTTTATGGCCACCGAAGCACGCGGATTAATCTGCTTAACCCTAACCGGTGATCGCTGTGACTACTTAGGCTTACCCTCAATGGTTGCTGGCAATGGTGCGCGTTTTTCCACACCATTTACTGTCTCTATTGAAGCCGCCGAAGGTGTTACCACAGGTATTTCTGCTGCAGACCGCGCCCGCACCATTCGCGTGGCTGTCGACTCTTACAGCAAGCCTGAAGACATAGTGCAGCCAGGGCATATTTTCCCATTACGTGCACGTCCTGGCGGTGTATTAAGCCGCGCCGGTCATACCGAAGCGGGCTGTGATTTAGCACGTCTAGCAGGGCTACTGCCATCATCCGCGATTGTTGAAGTCATGAATGCCGATGGCACTATGGCTCGTCGCCCTGATTTAGAAATTTTTGCGGAAAAGCACGGTCTTAAAATCGGTACGATTGCCGATTTAATTCACTACCGCATGGCCAACGAAAAAACCGTTGAGTGTTTATCCCAAGACACAGTGCACACCGAATTTGGTGATTTTACTTTGCACACCTTCCGCGACACGATTTTAGGTGAAACTCATTTAGCATTGAGCTTAGGCACGGTATCGCACAACGAACCGACACTCGTGCGCGTACAAACTAATAATCTGATTCGCGATGTTCTAGGTTTACGCACCCCTGACTCACCAAGTTGGTCGTCCACCCAAGCGTTAAAACGCATTGCCGAAGAAGGCAAAGGTGTATTGGTGTTGTTATCTGCTGATCAAAAAGAAGATGTTAACGATAATCTTGATGCCTTCTTTGGTCGCGCCCGCCCAGTACGTAGTCCTAATACCGATAGCTCAGGCGCCTTTTTAACCATAGGTACTGGCTCCCAAATATTACGCGAGCTAGGCATTAAGAAAATGCGTCTGCTCAGCTCCGAAATGAAATACAGCGGGATTTCTGGCTTTGATCTAGAAATCACCGAATACATCCCTTTTTGCGAATAAGTTTAGAGATAAGACTATGAAACATATTAAGACGATTGAAGGAAACCTCACCCCGAACGATGGCCGTTACGCCATTGTTGTTGGCCGCTGGAATGCTTTCGTTGTTGAAAGCTTGTTGGAAGGTGCGGTTGATTCTTTGTTACGTCACGGCGTCGATAAAGACAATATCACTATCATTCGTGCTCCGGGGGCGGTTGAAATTCCATTAGTGGTTAAAAAAGCCGCTGCCAGTGCCAAATACGATGCGATCATCGCATTAGGTGCGGTTATTCGTGGCGGCACACCACATTTCGAATACGTCGCTGGTGAATGTGTAAAAGGCTTGTCTTCAGTCGCCATGCAGTACGACATTCCCGTGGCCTTCGGTGTGTTAACCGTTGATACCATCGAACAAGCAATCGAACGCTCTGGCACAAAAGCAGGCAATAAAGGCGAAGAGGCTGCCATGTCTGCCTTTGAGATGGTTGCTCTACTTAAAGCCATGGAGGCTTAATTTCGATGTCACGCATTTCTGGCACTCAAAAAGCGAGCCCTGCTGCCCGTCGCAAAGCGCGTCGCTTCGCCGTCCAAGCCTTGTATCAATGGCAAGTGGGGGGTGCAAACCTAACTCAAATCGAAGCGGAATTTCGCACAGATAACGATATGAGTAACGTGGATTTAGAATATTTCAGCGATATTTTGCATGGAGTGCCGCGCGAGAAAGGACGTCTTGATGAAAAATTTGCACCTTTCTTAGATCGCCGTATTGATGAAATGACACCGGTTGAACTCGCCATTTTGCGTTTAGCAGCCTACGAAATGGCCCATCGTTTAGACGTACCTTACAAGGTCGTTATCAACGAAGCCGTCGAGCTAGCAAAAACCTTCGGCGCTACCGATGGCCATAAATACGTGAATGGTGTGCTTGATCGTTTGGCACAGCGCGAACGTATGGTCGAAATCAAAGGTCCTCGCGGTTAATCCGCTGCCGGAGCGATCATGAGCGAGCACAGAGGCGAGTTCGATCTAATCCGGCGTTACTTTGCCGATGGATATCCTCAATGTGAGAATATTCGCTTGGGAAATGGCGATGATGCCTCCGTTATCGCCTTACCTGCAGATATGGATTTAGCGCAAAGCATCGATACCCAAGTGGCCGATGTTCACTTTCCAGCTAAAGCTCCCGCCCATTTAATTGCTGGCCGCGCTCTGCGTTGTGCCGTTAGTGACTTAGCCGCGATGGGGGCATGGCCTCAGGGTTTTCATTTAGCATTAACCTTGCCTAACGCCGACGAAGAATGGCTAGCGGATTTCGCCCATGGTTTGAGGCAAACGGCACATGAGTTAGGGATTGGACTGTTAGGTGGAGACACCACATCCGGACCAACCACCGTAATCACTATCGCTGTGCAAGGTTTACTACCACAGAATGAACGCCTTATTCGTTCTGGAGCAGAAGCCGGTGATGATATTTGGCTCACCGGTAACCTAGGTGCGGCGACGCTGGCGTTGGATACTGTGATCAACGAGCCCGCTCGTCAAACCGAATTCACTCAGGCGTATTACCATCCGCAAGTGCACATCGCCTTTGGACAATTACTGTTAACCGTGGCGTCTGCCTGCCTAGATATATCCGATGGGCTATTACAGGATGCTACACATATCGCAAAACAATCTAATGTCACTATGCACATAGAGGCGGCATGGATTCCAACGGTAGTGCCAATGAGTCACTGTAACTGGTGTCGTTGCCTGACCGGCGGAGATGACTACCAATTGCTGTTTACCGCACCACCAGAATACCGCAGTCGTATTGAAGCCTTCGCCACCACCGTTGGCTTAGATCAATGCCTGCGTATTGGTAGCGTTAAAGGCGGTGCTGCTAAAGTTGAGTTATGCCACAATGGAGAGCCTCTCGAATTGGCGACCAGTGGTTACCAACACTTTTAAGCATCGATATTATTAAACCGCTAACTTCGCAACCATTCTGATGCACTAAGGTCGAAACCTAGTGGTCAAAATTTACTGCTATACAGGACACGCCATGACCAAAACCGAAATCGAAGCTGCGGCATTTCGCCGATTATTGAAACATCTAGACGAACGCAAAGACGTGCAAAACATTGATTTAATGAATCTCGCAGGATTTTGCCGTAATTGCTTAGCGAAGTGGTACACGTCAGCGGCTGCCGAAGGCGGAGAAGCACTCACTTATGATGCTGCGCGCGAGATTATTTATGGTATGCCATATGATGTTTGGAAGGCGCAATACCAACAAGAAGCAACACCAGAACAATTAGCCGCCATGAATAACTCGTCACAGTTATAAAACGATAAACTAGACGACATGTGCGTATAAAACACGAAGGAGATTGAACCTGTGAAACAATTATCTGCGTTTATTATTGCCCTACTTATTATTTTCCCTAGCTGGGCCGATGAACCTTTTATCGACGTCAGTGGTTACGGAAAAATCGAAGTCATGCCCGATTATTTGCAGCTGTATATTTCTCTTAGTGATACCAAGAAAACATTAGCCGAAGCCCGCGACAGCGTTGAGTCCGTGTTCCAGCAAGTATTGAAAGTGCGATCTGATTTAAATATTAGTAAAGATGACATCGACGCAGCGCACATTAGTAATCAACCGATGTACGAATGGCAACGCGATAGCAGCACACGCAAATACACCGGCGAACAAGTCACCCGCCGCGTGACGATTACACTGCGCAATCTTGATGATTACGGCCGTTTAGTACACCGCTTAATGGAAGATGGCCGTATTCAAATTCAAAATACTAATCTGCGTTTTAATGACCTACCAAGCTTACAGCGTAAGGCCACCAAACTTGCACTACTCGATGCACGCGACAAAGCGAATTTTATGGCCACCACGTTAGATAACAGCCTAGGCGCAGTGCAGTTTATTCAAGAGCAAGGCGGCTACAATCCTCAGCCGGTTGTGATGATGGCGCAAATGCGCAGTGCAAAAATGGAAGATTCGTCAGTTGGATCAGAAATGTTGATTCAAAAACAAGATATCGAACAGAGTGTGCAAGTTCGCTTTGCCATTACAGAAAAATAGTAAAAATGAACAAAGATCTAACGACAACGCCTAGTATAACAAGTGGTCGCTACCGTCACTACAAAGGTAGCGATTACGAAGTTTTCGGTTTAGTGCGCCACAGTGAAACCGAAGAGTGGTTGGTGCATTATCGTACGCTCTACGGTGATTTTAGCCACTGGGTAAGACCCTATGCTATGTTCACTGAAGAAGTTGTGATTGACGGTGTTGCCCAACCGCGCTTTGCTCTGATAAATGACGAAGCCGTTATAATTAACGACCAATAGCATCATGACTCCAGCCATTAATGCCGCGAAAAAAGCGGGGATTCGCTACGACATTCTAGAATATCAACACGACCCCGATGCGCCTTCCTATGGCGAAGAAGCAGCCAACGTTTTAAATTTACCCACTGCGCAAGTTTTTAAAACCTTACTGGTCAGCCTTAGCGGCCATAAAAGTTCACTTGCGGTTGCCGTTTTACCGGTTAGCCATCAACTAAGCCTAAAGGCTATCGCGAAAGCGCTGGGTGCCAAAAAAGCCGATATGGCCGACCCTAAGGTCGCTGAACGAACAACGGGATACATCGTTGGTGGTATTAGTCCAATTGGTCAAAAAAAAGCTCTCCCCACGGTAATTGACCAGAGTGCAACGGCATTTACCGCCATTTATTGCAGCGCAGGACGTAGAGGTTTGGAAATTGGCCTAGCGGCTAACGATTTAGCTGCACTCACCCGAGGTATTTTTGCCGAAATTACGGCACAATAGGCACAGCGTTGTTTTTTCTATAGTTGTAATAAGTGATTTCGCATGAAGCTGCCTAAGCTCGTCCCATTATTAATATTCCCCTTGTTGCTGATAGCAGCATGTACTCCACTGGGATACCAAAAAGCACAGGTTAGTCCAGACACTCACCAAGACGGCTACCTTGATAAAGAGGTCTCGCCAGGGGTTCATATTATTGAAGTCCGCCAAGAAGCACGCTACGCCCTCATGTTTCATCGCGAGACGACCGAAGCACGTTTTCGTACTCACTGGGAACGCCGCGCTGCCGAACTGTGTCCTAACGGTTATACCGGCACACCCGAGATGATTTCTCCGCGCGAAGCACGTATCGATGAGTTTTATTGCACTCTCGAAGTCTGTCAGAAATATCCTTTATTATCGGGTGTCGCCTTCTGCAAAAAAGTATACGAGCTGTAAATACAGCTCGTCACTATTGCGCAAACCAGATCAAAACATCGGCATTTAAGCTAAGCCACCCCGAGTTAAGTGGTCGGGATCAAGTAGTTTGGTTAATTCTGCCCGCGTCAAATCAGTATGTTCTTCGGCAACATCAATAATCGCACGCTGCTCGCGGTAAGCGAGCTTGGCAATTTCTGCCGCTTTGGCGTAACCAATAATCGGATTCAACGCAGTCACTAAAATTGGATTGCGCGCCAAAGCTTCTTGCAGTCGGGCTTCGTTCACCTTAAAAGTCGCAATTGCTTTATCCGCTAACACTAGGCTGGCTTGAGTCAGTAAATGAATACTGTGCAGTAAATTACTCGCAATCAATGGCAACATGACATTCAGTTCAAAATTACCCGACTGCCCAGCAACGGTTATGGTGGTGTCATTGCCAATAACTTGAGCAGCCACCATAGCCACGGCTTCGGGAATAACCGGATTAACCTTACCTGGCATGATAGAAGAACCAGGCTGCAATGCTTCTAGCTCAATTTCGCCTAACCCAGCTAACGGACCAGAGTTCATCCAGCGTAAATCATTAGCAATTTTCATTAAGGATACCGCTAAAGTTTTTAGCTGACCCGATACTGCTACCGCCGTATCTTGGCTTGCGATTTGGCTAAAGCGATTATCCGCCTCGGTAAAATCGAGCCCCGTTTGCTGCGATAAGACTTGGCAAAATAATGCGGCGAAATTAGGGTGTGCGTTAATTCCTGTGCCCACCGCGGTGCCACCTTGAGCAAGGGATTGAACAACAGGCTGTAACTGTTCAAGGTTGCGTATATTTTGCTGAATTTGGTTCGACCAAGCGTAAATGGTTTGATCCATACGCACAGGCATAGCATCCATTAAATGCGTACGACCTGTTTTTACAATATCTTTTAAGCTTTCCGCTTTAGCATTCATCACCTGCTTTAAATGGTTCAATGCCGGTAATAACTCGTGAGCCAAGCCAATGGATGTCGCGACGTGAATACTGGTAGGAATAACATCGTTACTACTTTGGCCAGCGTTCACATGATCATTAGCGTTCACCTCTTGCCCGCACATCGTTGCTGCGAGATGCGCTAGCACTTCATTAGCGTTCATATTGGTGCTGGTGCCGGAGCCCGTTTGAAAAATATCAATAGGAAAATGATCCATGAGATCGTCACTATTGAGCAAACCTTGAGCAGATTTTTGAATAGCCGCCGCAATTTCGACGTCGAGCTGATCCAACTGACGATTGGCTTCAGCAGCGGCCATTTTTACTTGCAACAAAGCACGAATAAACGTGCTCGGCATTGTCTGCTGGCTGATATTGAAGTTGTTGATTGCTCGCTGGGTTTGCGCTCCGTAGAGGGCGTGAGCTGGGACTTCAAGATCCCCCATGCTGTCGTGTTCAATTCGTGTTGCACTTGCCATGCGCTATACACTCCTATTGCTCGCGAATGTCCATACCCCAGACTAAGGCAATACATAGGCATTAGCCAATAAGACTCATGTATCAGACTGTTGAATATTCATATGACGTTTACTAGGGTGTTTTTTTACGCCAATAAAAAAGAGCGCCGTAGCGCTCTTTTCAATCAAAGAAACCGAATTTACGCGGCTTTCGTATTCATCTTCTTCTGTAGACCAACGACTTTAGTGAAAATCCACTGATAAGAAGTCGGCAATAGACGTACCATAATATCTAAGAAGTGAGCATCCGGCCCAATCAGCACACGACGCTTGTTCTTCTTAACACCATTAAGAATGGTCTTAGCGGCTTTATCAGGAGTAGTGATAAACATCTTCTCGAAGTTAGCTACAGTATCATTGTCATCAGTACCCGTAATCGAAGCCGTGCTCGATGACATACGTGAAGACTTAGCAATGTTAGTTTTGATACCACCAGGATGAATACAGGTCATGCTTACCGGGGATCCGGTGCTCTCTAAATCCTGACGTAACGATTCACTCAAGCCACGCACTGCGAACTTACTGGCATTATAACCGCTCATTAGTGGCTGAGATGCCAAACCAAATACGCTAGAGATATTAATGATATGCCCTTCTCCACCACGTTCCATGTGCGGCAAGAAGGCTTTAACACCATATAAAACGCCGTAGAAGTTGATGTTCATAATCCATTCGAAATCTGAGATTTCTAAAGCAGCTACCGTACCCGCGAGAGCAACACCTGCGTTATTGAATACCATGCTGACTTTACCGTGATCGGCGACTACTTGGTCTGCCCAAGCAAATACGGCTTCTTTATCCGATACATCAAGCTTTTGAATAGTCACTTTAACTGGGTAGCGCCCCAACATCTCAGCAGTGTCCGCTAAACCGGCTTCACTTACATCGCTGATCGCTAGATTGCAGCCTTGCTGCGCAAGATTCATAGCTAACGCGCGTCCGATACCTGAACCAGCACCTGTAATGGCTGCTACTTTATTATTAAAATTTTGCATAATGAATCCTCAGTTTTAACGCCCTTAGTGATGGGAGCTATCAGTCTAGTAAAGCCTAAGCACAACCATGGTTAAATGTATTGGCTTTCGATGAATGCACTTTAACTGCCATAGCCAAAATGCACAGGTCGGTTACGGACATTTTCAATCGTCATGTCGTACCCGAGCTGGCACTACAAAGGCTAAAAAAAAGGACGCCGAAGCGTCCTAAAGGTACTGCAACCCAAAAGCTTTCATGCTGACTTCTTATTCAACTTACCTTGAAGCTTAACCACTTTCGTAATAATCCACTGATATCCAGCTGGAAATAAACGCACCATAGCATCAAATACATAAGCATCTGGGCCAATCAATACTCGACGTTTATTTTTCTTAACACCATTTAAAATTGTCTTTGCTGCTTTATCGGGAGTAGTAATGAAGGTTCGTTCAAAGTCTTTAATTGTTTTATCGTTATCTGATCCCATTACTTCGGATGTACTAGCAGACATACGCGACTGCTTAGCAATATTCGTTTTAATACCACCAGGATGAACACAAGTAGAACTCACGACAGACTGAGTACTTTCCAAATCTTGGCGCAGCGATTCCGTTAAGCCACGAACCGCGAATTTACTCGCGTTATAGCCGCTCATTAAAGGTTGAGATGCTAAACCGAAAATACTGGATATATTAATAACATGCCCTTCTCCGCTTCGTTCCAAGTGCGGCAAGAATGCTTTAGTACCGTAAAGCACGCCATAGAAATTAATATTCATGATCCATTCATAATCAGAGATATCTAACGCAGCAACAGTGCCAGACAATGCCACTCCGGCATTATTAAATATCATATTTACGCGACCATGATCCGCCACTACTTGATCTGCCCAAGCATAAAATGCATCTTTATCTGAAACATCGAGTTTCGTCGTTGTGACCGTTACCGAATATTGGCTCAATAAAGAAACCGTCTCGGCTAAACCTGCTTCACTGACGTCACTCAAGGCCAAGTGACATCCTTGCTGGGCGAGGTTAATAGCTAACGCACGCCCGATACCTGATCCGGCACCCGTAATTGCTGCCACTTTATTATTAAAGTTTTTCATAGATTTCTCTCAATTTATGGTGTGATCAGCACTGCGGAAGTTTTTCGTCCAGCGCAAATAGGTGAAGCTAAAGCCCGGAAACATGGCAATCACATGCCCGCTTTTACTTTTATACCAACTATTACAACCACCTGACTGCCAAACCGTTTTATTCATTTCTTTATGAATGTGGGTGGTATAACTGTCTTCAGCTTCAGGCGTTACTTCAATCGTTTTAGCACTACCATTACGCACAGCTTTAATCGCCGATAGTATGTAATTCATTTGCGCTTCAATCACAAAGATAGCGGATGTATGACCTATACCAGTATTTGGCCCAGTCACCACAAACAGATTTGGAAAATTAGGTACAGTTGTACCTAAGTATGCGCGCGGGAATTCACTCCAGACATCGCCAAGCTCTTTTCCTCCGCGACCAATAACAGGGTAAGAAATCACCCCATCTGTAGCATCGTAACCCGTCGAGTAAATAATCAAATCAAGATCCAGCGTCTCACCATCCTGAGTCTTAATGCCGGTTGCGGTGATCTCTTCTATCCCTTGCTCTTTACTATGCAAAGTAACGTTATCGCGACAAAAAGCGGGATACAAAGTGTTCGATAAAATAATACGCTTACAGCCAATGGTGTAATCAGGTGTCACCTTACGGCGTAATTCTTCATCTTTAATTTGATGCTTAATATGCTTTTCTGCTTCACGTTGAGCAACCAACTTAAGCATGGTCTTAGAATACTTAAATCCAACAACACGCGATTCTAGACTCCAATAGATAAAGGTACGCAACGCTTTATAAATAGCTTTATTACGTAATAACGCCCGTTGCCATGGTTTAAATACACGATCTGCACGAGGCATTACCCAATGCGGTGTACGTTGAAATACATGGAGATGCTCACAATCGGGAGCGATCGCAGGAATAACCTGTGCAGCACTGGCACCACTGCCAATGATGGCAACTTTTTTGCCGCGTAAATCGTAGTCGTGATCCCAGTTATTCGTATGAAAACTCTTACCCTGAAAAGAATCACGGCCTTTAAAATTCGGAATAACGGGCGTGCTCAACGGGCCTGAGGCATTAATCACAAATTGTGCATCCAACGGCTCTTTGCCATCAAGTTCAATCTGCCAACGCTGACTGGCGGCATCCCACTCAATACGGTTTACATTGGCATTGGTGAGTGTTTTGTCACGCAATTTGTATTTTTCAATAACGTAATTGGTGTACTGATTTAGCTCTTTTTGCTCAGCAAACATTTGCGACCAGTCATACGGCTCGTGAGAAATAGAATACAAAGCCGATTGAACGTCGACTGCGGCACCAGGATACGTGTTTTGGCACCAAGTACCGCCCATGAACTCGCGGCGCTCAAGAATAATAAAATCCGTAATACCCTGCTTGAGCAGATTAATAGCAGCACACTGACCACCGAAACCACTACCGATAATAATTACGTTGTAACTTTTCATACCTGAGTACCGCCTCAAAAACGTATCAGCACAAAATTGAACCAAGACTGCTGCTGATATTGTTATTTTTATACCCATCTGACGACAGGCAATGTCACTTTACTTCTGACGACAGCTGTTGTCAAATTAGCGCATGACAAAATCTACAGTACAAACAACGGGCAGAACTTACGGTGGCATGAGCCAAGAAGAGCGCATAGCCCAACGCCGTCAGCAGTTCTTACGCGCCGGTATCGATGTTTTTGGGACGGAAGGCTTTCGCAGCGTGACGGTGCGCCGCATCTGTAAAGAAGCGAAACTAACCGACCGTTATTTCTACGAATGCTGTGGCTCTATTGAATCTCTGCTAATGGATGTGTACGAACACTGTATGCAGAAAACGCTCAAAGGGGTGACGGCACATATCGCCAGCCAAGCCAGCACTAAGCAGTGGCAACAACTCATTGATACCATCTTGGATAGCTTTTTCCAGGAAATGGAAGATCCTCGCGTGGCGCGTATTTGCATGTTTGAAGCCGATGGTGCCAGTGAGGACATGCATCAACTGTATAACCGCTACATCGGCAAGTTTGCACAACTTACTATACAAGTCAGCAAGCACTATGTTGATGATTGGCAATTGAGCGATGAAGAAGGCGACGTCATTGGCAATGCCTTAATCGGTGGCGTGATTCAGGTGACTCGCAACTGGGTTCTTAGCGATTACCAAGTGCCTCGTGCTGTATTAGTCAGTGGCGCAGGCAAGATTTTCGCGGGTATGGCCACCCTCTTTGGTTTAACCACGAATAGAGATCTGCAGCCAGCTTAAAGCACAGATTTAGAAGGCATATCGGCAAGGCTCTAACTGACAGCATCAGTTGCTAAGGGTACAATACGCTCCATTCTTAGTGGCGCTTCAGCCACTAACTCTTTATTTGATAACCTCTGCCGGAGTCACCGGCCAGGATTTTGTATGATTCGTATCAACGAACTCGCCTTACCTCTAGACCATCCTACCGATGCCATTCGTAGCGCCATATTGCAGCGTTTAGCCATCGAAGATGCCGATCTTATTCAGTTCACGGTATTTAAGCGCAGCTATGATGCGCGAAAAAAATCGACTGAAATTAAGTTCATCTACATCATTGATCTAGAAACCCGCAACGATGCCGAGATACTAGAGCGCTTCGCGGATGACCAGCATATTCGTGTCGCACCAGACACCGGCTACTATCCCGTCGCTCAAGCACCAGAGAATTTAACCGAACGACCGATAGTCGTTGGCTTCGGCCCTTGCGGATTGTTTGCCGCACTAACGCTAGCGCAAATGGGCTTTAACCCTATCGTGTTAGAACGCGGCAAAGAAGTGCGCCAACGTACTAAAGATACCTGGGCACTCTGGCGCAAGAAGGTACTCACCGCAGAATCAAACGTCCAATTTGGTGAAGGCGGTGCGGGCTTGTTCTCCGACGGTAAACTTTACAGCCAAATCAAAGATCCCAAGTTTTATGGTCGCAAAGTCATGCACGAATTCGTCCGTGCCGGTGCACCAGAAGAAATCTTATTTATCAGCAAACCGCATATCGGCACCTTCCGTCTAACGGGCGTTGTGTCCACCATGCGCGAAGAAATCAAAGCCTTAGGCGGTGATGTTCGTTTTGAGCAAAAAGTAACTGACTTATTGATTGAAGATGGTCGGATTGAAGGCGTCGTGTTAAACGATGGCGAAGTAATTCGTAGCCGTTATGTGATCTTGGCGCTTGGTCATAGCGCTCGCGATAGCTTCCGTATGCTTCACGCACGTAATGTTTTCATCGAAGCCAAGCCATTTGCCATTGGCTTCCGTATTGAACACCCACAATCATTAATTGATAACGCACGCTTAGGTAAATACGCAGGTCATCCTGAGTTAGGCGCTGCCGATTATAAATTGGTTCACCATGCTAAAAATGGTCGCGCGGTGTATTCTTTTTGCATGTGCCCTGGCGGCACTGTGGTAGCAGCGACATCAGAGCCAGAGCGAGTCGTTACTAACGGCATGAGCCAATATTCTCGTAACGAGCGCAACGCCAACTCCGGTATCGTCGTGGGTATTCACCCTGAGAAAGATTTCCCCGGCGGCCCACTAGCGGGCGTGGAATTGCAAGAGGCACTTGAATCAAAAGCCTATGAGCTAGGTGGCAAAGATTACTGCGCGCCCGGCCAATTGGTTGGCGATTTTATTCGTGGCAAACCGTCAACTAAGTTCGGCGAAGTTGAGGCTTCGTACAAACCCGGTGTGAAACTCGGTGATTTATTCCCGTCGCTACCAGCTTACGCCATTGAAGCAATCCGCGAAGCCTTACCAGAATTTGGTAAACAGATTCGTGGATTTGATCGCGACGATGCCATCTTAACTGGCATTGAAACTCGTACGTCATCGCCCGTTCGAGTCACTCGCGGCAAAGATTTGCAGAGTTTAAATACCCGAGGTTTATATCCTGCCGGTGAAGGCGCGGGTTACGCCGGTGGTATTTTGTCGGCGGGTGTTGATGGGATTAAAGTCGCAGAAGCGCTCGCGCTTGCCATGCTTGCTGACCTCAACTAAGCCCTCGCTGGAGGTGACACCATGAAGCTCGACGATATTAAAAAACTACACCAAAAAAAATACCGCACTCAGTTCGGCCATTTTTTAGTAGAGGGTGAGCATTTAATTCTCGAATTACAGCGGGCAGCCAAGTCGCAGCCGCAACTTGGCGCCAGCGAATTATTAGTAACCGAGCAGTACGCTGATTGGCACAGCGACTTCAAAACCACAGTCATTAGCGAACGCCAGATGACGCAAATCTCGGATACCAAGTCCCCCCAAGGCATAATCGCTGTGGTGCCATTATTGACCCCGTCAGATGATGACGCCCACCTTAGCAAAGCCGTTTATTTGCACGAGATTCAAGATCCCGGCAATTTAGGCACGATTATCCGCACCTTAGGTTGGTTTGGTGGTTTGCGGTTATTGCTCAGCAGCAATAGCGTCGATCCTTACAACCCCAAAGTCGTGCGCGCCAGCATGGGCGCTATCTTCCATGTGGCGATTGAACAAGAGGTCGAGCTCGATGCCTTACCTCACCGCTATAAGAATATTGCCTGCCTAGACATGCAAGGCGAGGCGCTAAGCCACCCATCTTTCCATGCCTGTGAATGCTATGTTTTCGGCAATGAAGCACGTGGCATTCCACGCGACCAGCTAGAAGAACTCAGCCCCCATCCTTTTACCATTAAAGGTTGCGGCGATATTGAGTCGCTGAATTTAGCAACTGCGGTGAATATGTGTGTCTATGAGATGAATCGCTAATACAGACGATTAGCGATTACTCCGACAATCCCTCCCTTCGGCGTTGCCGTCACTGACAATCTGCGAGACAATGCCGCCCAAATTTTCTGTCTAGCGGTTGTCACAAACCACCGTTAGTCTAAAGCCGCATTTTAACTGTGATCTAGGAGTCGTTACATGACTACCCGTACCGAACTGGCTAACGCCATCCGCGCACTTAGCATGGACGCCGTACAGAAGGCTAAATCTGGCCACCCTGGCGCCCCAATGGGCATGGCTGACATCGCCGAAGTGCTATGGAACGACTACCTCCAGCACAACCCTGAAAATCCAGAATGGGCTGATCGCGACCGTTTTATTCTATCTAACGGTCACGGCTCAATGCTGATTTACTCTCTGCTGCATTTGAGTGGTTACGACCTTAGCATCGACGACCTGAAAAACTTCCGTCAGCTGCACTCTAAAACACCGGGTCACCCAGAATACGGCTACGCACCAGGTATCGAGACCACTACCGGTCCTTTAGGTCAAGGCATTGCCAACGGTGTTGGTATGGCACTGGCGGAAAAAGTATTAGCGGCACAGTTCAACCGCGAAGGTCATGACGTCGTTGATCACAACACCTATGTATTTATGGGTGATGGCTGCATGATGGAAGGTATCTCTCACGAAGCATGCTCACTGGCCGGTACGTTAGGGCTAGGCAAATTAATCGCGTTCTATGACGACAACGGCATCTCAATTGATGGCGAAGTTGAAGGTTGGTTTACCGACGATACCGTTAAGCGTTTTGAAGCTTACGGCTGGCAAGTAATTCCGCGCGTTAACGGTCACGACTCGGATGAAATCAAACAAGCCATTGAAACCGCTCGCGCTAACAGCGATCAACCGACGTTAATCTGCTGCAAAACCATTATTGGTTTTGGTTCACCGAATAAAGAAGGCAAAGAAGATTGCCATGGTGCGCCACTAGGCGACGACGAAATTGCGTTAACGCGCGAACGTTTAGGTTGGAAGCATGGCGCCTTTGAAATTCCAGAAAACGTATACGCAGGTTGGAGCGCGAAAGAAAAAGGCGCAAAAGCTGAACAAACTTGGAATGCTAAATTTGATGCCTACGCCAAAGCGTATCCCGAATTAGCGGCTGAATTTAAGCGTCGCGTTAATAGCGAACTACCCGCGGATTTCTCTGCCAAAGCGCAAGCCTATATCGAAGAATGCCAAGCCAAAGGTGAAGTCATCGCAAGCCGTAAAGCATCGCAAAATACCTTGAATGCTTTCGGCCCACTACTTCCAGAATTTTTAGGCGGCTCAGCCGACTTGGCTGGCTCAAACCTGACCTTATGGAAAGGTTGTGAAGGCGTAAGTGCTAACGATGCAGCTGGCAACTATGTTTTCTACGGCGTACGTGAATTCGCTATGAGTGCCATGATGAATGGTATTGCTCTGCACCGTGGCTTTGTTCCATACGGCGCTACCTTCCTGATGTTTATGGAATATGCACGTAACGCCGTGCGCATGGCAGCACTAATGAAGCAACGCGCTATCTTCGTATACACCCACGATTCCATTGGCTTAGGCGAAGACGGCCCAACCCACCAGCCAGTAGAACAAGTTGCTAGCTTACGTTACACCCCGAATCTGCAAACTTGGCGTCCATGCGATACCGTTGAATCCGCAGTGTCTTGGAAAGCAGCGATCGAACGCACCGACGGCCCAAGCGCCCTCATCTTCTCGCGTCAGAACCTAGCGCACCAAACTCGTGATGCACAGCAAGTTGCAAACATCACCAAGGGGGGCTACATCCTGAAAGATTGCGCCGGCACACCAGACGCTATCATCATGGCAACAGGCTCCGAAGTCCAGTTGGCGGTCGAGGCTGCCGAGAAACTCACTGGTAAGAATATCCGTGTGGTTTCAATGCCATGTGCAGAACTCTTCTCTGCGCAAGACGCTGCCTACCGCGAAGCCGTATTACCGGCGGCGGTCAGCGCACGCGTTGCGGTTGAAGCACTGCACAAAGATTACTGGTACAAGTTCGTTGGTCTAAACGGCGCTGTGATTGGTATGGAAACCTTCGGTGAATCTGCACCAGCAGGCGACCTGATGAAACACTTCAACATCACCACCGAAGCGGTAGTTGAAGCAGTTAGCGGCCTGCTCTGATACAAGAGACAGCGCAGAAAAAACCGGGCCTAGTGCCCGGTTTTTTTATTCCTGTATACTGCTTCTTAGACCAATAAGGCCAGCACGATTGTGCACCCATGACTCCTGCACGATAGGGCCAGTACATAAACAAGGAACGTTGCTAAATGCCGACTCGCATTATTTCACCCCCTCTAAAAACCGGTATTTTCACGGCATTAGCCACTGCACTGATCACCATTGCGCCTTATTCAATGGCAATTACCGACTTTGATGGCGATAGCATTGCAGATATCGATGATAATTGCGTATCCCTCAGTAACACCGATCAGTTAAATTCAGATAATGATAGCTTTGGTGATGTTTGTGATGACGATGACGACGATGATGGTATTTCCGACGATTTGGAAGCCACATTAAATACCGATCCGAAAACGCCGACGGATGCGACCGAAGATTTTGACGGCGACGGCTACAATAATCTTATTGAAGTATTACTAGGCTCATCACCAACCGATTCAGAATCCATTCCTGCGACCACCGATGACCTTGTCATTGATTTTAACAGTGGCCGATCAGACTGGGTGTTGGCGACGCCGAGTCAGTTGTGGGCGCTTGACGATACCGGTGACGTTGGCAGCAAGAGCTATCAAACCCTAATGATCCCAAGCGTCATCTATGACGAACCCTACTTCGGTGATATTGACGAAACTATCACAAGCCAATTTACTGTTGCGCTTAATAACGCGTCTGCTGGCGTATTAAATATAGTTTTTTTAGAACACCATGATAACGATCCTTTTGCTGCTGTACCGTTCACAGTCAACGTAATAGTTGATGGGACAGAAGCATCGCTAGACGGGCTCTCATACAAAAGCCAAAGCTGGTTACACCATTACCCTTTAACCAGTGGCCCTCATCTAGTTACCATCGTATTTACCATTGAATTCAGTGATTACAAGCAAACTTACGCATCACTCAATGTCGATGCCATTGCCTTCGGACAAGATGCCGACAACGACGGTATTGTTAACCTATTAGATAACTGCCCATACCAATACAAGGAAGATCAAACCGATTCCGACGGTGACGGCCTCGGTGATCTCTGCGATTACGGCGATGCCGATACCGACAGTGATGGTGTCGCCGACATTGATGACAACTGCCCCCTAGTCTACAACCCTTATCAAGAAAACTATGAAGACAGCAGCCTACCCTTTATAGATAGCTGGGGCGATGCCTGCGATACCGACGATGACCAAGATGGCTTGTCTGACGCCCTCGAAGCGACGATAGAATCAAGAGATCCACGCTACCGCGAAAATTTCTATGCAGATTCTGACGGCGACGGAGCGGTCGATGTATATGAATGGAATATCGGCACTGATCCTTTCGTTTATAACGAATTCACAACGATTGATATTACCCAGTATTTTCCTCTTGGAAATATCGAATACACCTATGAGGCTTTTTCTGATTACGGTGGCACTCCATCTCTACATGATATTTTGACTGGCAATATTGAAGCGTTAGGAAATAATCAATTTCACGACGATTCGGTAGGAATAATCGGCTTAAATACACGGGATTATGAAATCCGCGAAGACGGTATTTATATCACCCAACTCGGGTATGATGGCGAAATTACCTATCCTGATGGATTAAAATATTTACCTTTTGAAATGCAGGAAGGCGAAAGCTTTTATTCTGAAACCACAGCACAATATCATTTTTCGAGATCAGAAAGCCCCCGAGACTACACGGAACACAACTTAATCATAATGCTCGACAAAGGCGTGATGGAGTTTAATGGCCAGCAAGTTAATTACATCACCCTGTTCGATGGCGAAAGAAATTTTCGCTTTCTAGAGGGCATAGGCCGCTATGGCATGGAATCACTGCATATTATTAGTGCCAATACGGATGACCGTGTCGATATCAAACAAATTGCAGCAGACATCGCTGAAAGCAGCCAAACACCAGAAATTCCAGAGCCAGTAACCGAACTGACAGTAGAACCCAAAAGTAGCTCTGGCGGCGGTGGCAGCCTATCGCCATTCTGGCTACTCATCGCTTGTATAAGCGTCGTCTTCCGACAGCGCTATTTTTACGCCAGACGATTCCAACCAATATAGGTACCTCATCGTCTTCCTAGAGTATAAAAAGCCGAGAATAACTCAGTTTTTTATACTCCAAATATCCGCTCAATAGTGGCGTACTTAGACTAAGCTTAAAAGCGGTATTTGAGAGCGATTTTCATTTATCTAGCAATGCAATTCTACGACTGCTAACCTGTTAATCGCTTTGATTTAGTACAGGCTTAGAATTCACAATGTTATCTAGGATCAGCGCCACCACACTGCAGCTTTGCGCAGGACTACTAATGAATTCAATAGTAGTCGCTGAAGGTATGCATTTTGCCCTAGTCGGTAAAAGTATTGATGACCAAAACTTCATCGATGCCGCTCAGGGATGCCAAGAAGCCGCCGCATTAAATGCCGACACTTGCGTTTTACTGGGAGGACACGGAGATTCCAATGCCCACCTACAATACAATGCCATCGAGACAGCACTCGCCTCTCGCCAATACGATGCCATTGCGATTTCTGTAACTAAGTCAGAATTTATCGCTCAAGCGATTAGTCAGGCACGTATTCCTATTTTAACCTTTGATTCACCGTTCAGTGGTGTCGACAAAGTACTTAGTCGTGGCTATGTCGGTGCAGATAACGTGGCTTTCGGACAAGAACTCGCCCTAATGGCACAAGAACTCAAGCCTAACGGCGGTTGCATCTGTTTAATGACGGTAAACCATGACCCCAATCTTGCCGACCGAATCTTAGCCGTACGACGCACTCTAAGCGGTCAAAAAAGCTTTTTGGATGGTCAACGGTTACAAGGTGAAGGTGGCTGGTACGAGCCTGAACGTTGCCCATGGAACTCTGGCGATAATGTTGAACGTACTATGACGCAACTCAGCAATACCTTTAATGGTATTGGTTCTGATGTATTTCTATCTGTGGGCGCTTGGCCAATGAATGATATCGATGCCTTCCGGGATACGGTAGAAATCTATAACAACGAACTAAAGACGCATAAAAAGATTATTATTATTGGCGTCGGCAAAATATTGCCTAGCTATAAAGCATTATTAAAAGAGCACTTGGTACACGCCTACGTAAGCATCGACTTCTTCGAAATGGGTAGAGAAACCTACCGGAATATGAAAAAAGCGGCAAATGGCGAAAGTATTGCGAAAACAACCTATACCAAAAATGAAATCGTACGCTCAAATTCAATTTTGGAAAATACCACTAAAAAAGCGGCAACCCCGATCGACAAGTAATATCTATTACTTCAACTCGATGATCTGAATGCTGTCTTTTTCGATACATAACTCTAAACGTACTGCTTTCAGCAAATGATGCTCGCTGCCCAATATTCGAAAGTCTTCTGCAGTTAATGGGCCTTGAAAGCGCTTCAAATAATATAGGCCATCAAATGCATAAATCTTATCGCCAACAATGGGATACCCAAGATAGGCTAAATGCGCGCGAATTTGATGTTTTTTACCGGTAAATAATCGACATTCTACGAGCGTCCTAGCACCATCGTTACGAATAACTTGAAAATGGGTTTTACTAAACTTCGAATTTTTATAATCAGTAACGCCATTCTCAACGACATACATGCGACTGCGAATAGCGCTGTCTTCGCGTTCAGATATCTCACATTCTAACGTCATTTCATTCCACGATGGCCGACCAAACACCCAAGCATGATAAATTTTACCTTGCATTAGGCGCTCAAAATTCTTCTTCCATTTTTTATCCGCGTAAGAATTTTTCGCCAATAAAATAAGACCTGATGTTTCTGTATCTAAGCGATGTAATAACTGTGCTTGCGTCCACGGACTATGGCGACGAACAAGAGAAATTAACGTACCGTATAAATTTCGCGTCGTGCGACTAACCGGCAACAACGGCGGCTTGTATATCGCCAGTAATTCGTGATTTTCCCAGACGGTCGTCCAGTTAGTATTAACAGGGTCTTCGCCATGATTTGAAATTTCAACACAGAGGCGATCGTGAGTCTGTAATACATAATGAGCCGAAATTAATATCTGCTTAATCTCTGCATGATTATCTTCGCTAACCTTAAGCCAAACTCTTTCGTCGGCGAAGTATTGAGCTAATTCGTCTAGATTTAGCCGCGGAAAATGTGGTGCTATATAATCAATGGCCGTCATACCTGCATGCGATTCAAAAACGCTAAACCCCAATTGATATGATGCATGCTCGCTTAGCGAGTCAAACGTTACCAATTTAAGCCGAACCGCAAACAAAAAATGAGAGGTAAGATCCTAGACATAATGTCACTTTTGCATAGTAAAACGGCTTTGATTGTATCACTTTCGATTCCACGCCCCCTATTTGATTGAAAAATACGCAAATAGACCGAATTTCGGCCGGATAATCCCTTATCTTAATTGCATTATCCGTAGACAATAGTCGCCATCATCAAATGAGGTTGAATTATGTTCCAGCGAGCCTTGGCGTCGTTATCCGAAGAGCGTTTCGCGATCCCCTTAGAGGAAATCAAACAACGCCATGAATTACCCGACTCGAAGTATCTAGAGTTGCAGGGGATGAAGATTCATTACCGTGATGTCGGCCAAGGTCCTGTATTGCTTTTACTCCATGGTATGTTTTCGTCTCTGCATACTTGGAACGATTGGAGCGACATTCTCAGCAAGCACTTCCGTGTCATCTGTTTAGATAATCCAAACTATGGTCTTACCGGCCCACATCCAAAAGGCGTGTACAAACACATGTACAGTGACTTTTTGAATGAGTTCACTGATGCACTGGGGGTAGAAACCTGCATGGTAGCCGGAAACTCGCTCGGTGGTTGGATGACCTGGGACTTTGCAGCACGCTATCCACATAAAGTGAGTAAGTTTGTGTTATTGGATGCTGCTGGTTTCTTTTTTATTCCACCTGCGACTATCTCGTCGCTGGCTGTGCCCTTTGCTGGATGGTCGGCGTCGCGAATGAAAATCCCGCGCAAGGCTTTGTATGGTTCAGTACGCTCTCTCTACGGCCAGCCAGATCGCATTAAAAAAGAACAATTAGAATGCTACTACGACATGATGATGCGCCCAGGAAACCGGGCCTCAGCCGCTCGTGTTGTGCGTTACATTCGTAATAATGTGGGTTTTGATACGCGCCCACTGAAAAATATTACTCAGCCAGCATTGATCATGTGGGGCAAGCAAGATGCATGGATTCCAGTTGCTCATGCGCATCGCTTTGCCAAGGCAATTCCAAACGCTCGTACGGTGATTTACGATAATTGCGGACACATGCCAATGGAAGAAATTCCAGAGCAAAGTGCTGCCGACTGCCTAGCATTTTTGTTAGAAAAATAATCGCTTTTTAACGTGATGCTTGTGCGGCGATCATACCATCGACACCTTGGTTGTCTGGTCGCCGCCATTCCCGCAAGTAGGCAAATTCACCAGAAAAACTCGGTATATCGGCAAAGTCTTGTTGCTTAGGTGCTGTAATCTCTGGAGCCACAATAAATGTCGCTTCGCCTGCTGGAATCTGTAATGCACGCAAACAATCACTGCGATATTTATAATTATCGACCTGATCGACGACCCACCATTCAGCCTGCATACGCTCATGGGTAATATCTAACAGCACATAGCCACGATAATAAAAATCAACAAATTCAAGATGTGGTAGTAAGGCTTCTAACGAAGACGCTGCTAATTTTGCTTGCGCATACTGGGTAATCCCTGGTGAGGTCACCCCCGGCGTCACTAGCTCAACCCCTAATGCCGGTGTCGGAAAATCAGCAAATGGATCATCATGTAAGGTCATTGCCCAACTCGAATGAATATCGCCGGTTAATACCACCCAGTTTTCAACATTTGCGGCGCGAACACTGTCGAATAAGCGCTGCCTTGCCGCGGGGTATCCGTCCCATTGATCGTAATTAAAAGGACGGTCATTGGTACCAAGCTGCGCCACCATGACCTGTTGGCCCATGACTTTCCAACGTACTCCTTGCTGCTGCGCGGCTTGCAAACACTCACTTAACCATTGCTCTTGAGGATGGCCCAACAAGGTTCGGTCGCTGCGGTTACGTTCCTCCAAGGTTTCAGCTTGGGCATCACGTCCTGCGAGGCGAGTATCCAACATGTTTAAATCGAGTAAATCACCAAAACGAACATTGCGATAAACCCCCTGTTGATTAACGGGTTCACGCACCGGCATCCATTCAAAATAGGCT
The DNA here is from genome assembly GCF_000355675.1 of Thalassolituus oleivorans MIL-1. Lineage (NCBI taxonomy): Bacteria > Pseudomonadati > Pseudomonadota > Gammaproteobacteria > Oceanospirillales > Oceanospirillaceae > Thalassolituus > Thalassolituus oleivorans. Next base: position 3,324,631 of record NC_020888.1, read on the forward strand.
TGAACAGCTCCTGCTAAACGATCCTGCCATACACCTTCGGTCGCTTCATCGTGATTACCTGCACCGCCTAGCCATGCGTTATTAGCAACTTCATGATCATCCCAAATAATGTAGAAACCATGCTGACGATGTACTTGTTGTAAATCACGATCACTCTTGTAGCAAGCATGGCGTGCACGATAATCAGCCAGAGTAATGGCCTCTCTAGCAGGCTCATGCACACGTCCGCTTGTTAGGCTTTCTTCGAGGTTAGCATATTCATAAATGTAATCACCGAGATGCAAAATAGCATCGAGATCAGTACGCGCGGCTAAATCGCGATAAACATTAAAATAACCTTGGGCAAAGTTAGAACAGGAGGTAAATGCAATACGTAGATGCTCGCATGAACCTTCTGGCAAAGTGCGAGTTCGCCCTGTGTCCGACCACTGACCTAAAGCTTCAAAAGCATAAAAATACGTGGTGTTTGCTTGCAAGCCATCGACATCAATCTTAACCGTAAAATCGCGACTAGAATCCGTAACTCCGTAGGCATCGACGACCCTGTTTTTCAAATCTTGATCCAAAGCGACGACATAGCGAAAGCCAACACTGGCGGCATCATGATCGGAAGATATTCGAGTCCATAATATGACTCGGTCGGTTAGAGCATCGCCACTTGCCACGCCATGACGAAATGGAAATCCGCGACGCGATGACGGTAAACGAAACAAGGGCGCGAGCAATGTACTACCAGCGCTATCCAACAAAAACTCACGACGCGAAAGAGGCATTGGCCAGCGTCCACTGTAGACCTTTGATGGAATGCTAGTTAATCCGATCGGTATGACAGCGCCGTGGCAGGAGTCTGACAATATGATTGCCGTCTGCTTACAGACAAATGACAAAGTACTACGTAATCCTGACCCAATCGCACCTAGTCAGCCAACACACGCACAGGCATGCTAAGTCAAATCTTGCAGGAACAGGCCACTTCCTAAGCTTGTTTTACCAATAACAACAACGATGGAGCTCCAATATGTCTTCTTCTCAACCCTCTTTATTCGCACGCACACTGCGTTATATGGGTATGACGACCCTTGACCAGCAAACAATGCGCGCCACCTATGCCAATGAAGACTCTAAGTTCTTTCCTTGTGACGGCAACGAGATTCATTATCGCGTTGAAGGACGTACAGATTCCGATGCACCTGTGCTGGTTATGCTGCATGGCATTATGGCGTCACTGCACACTTGGGACGGTTGGGTTAAAGAACTAAAAGAAGACTACAAGATTGTTCGTATCGACGTTCCCGCCTTCGGCCTAACCGGTGCGATTGCCAATGGCCGTTACGAAGTCGAGCGTATTGGTGACAAGATCAATGCTTTGTTAGAGCACCTAAAACTGGAACACTTCAGCTTGGTAGGTAGTTCGTTGGGCGGATATATTTCTTGGGAACTTGCGGCCAAGCACCCAAGTAAAGTTGATAGCCTAATACTGCTAGATGCTGCCGGTTATCCCATGCCGTTGCCTTGGTTAATGAAGCTCCTCACCACACCAATTCTGCGTCACGCGATTGTCTTAGGCACCCCACGTTTTATGGTGAATATCACCCTTGGAGATGTCTATGGGGATCGCTCGAAAATAACCGATAGTGCCGTTCAGTATTACCACGACATGATGTTAGCCCGAGGCAACCGCCAATCATTAATTCGCCTATTTGAAGAGCTAGAACACATGACAGCAGAGCGCGTTAAGCAAGTAAAAGCGCCTACGTTGATTATGTGGGGTAATAAAGATCGCTGGATTCCACCTGCGAATGCCAAACTTTTCGCACGCGATATACCCGGATCAGAAGTAATTATGTACCCAGGTGTTGGCCATATTCCGATGGAAGAAATTCCAGAGCAATCAGCAGCCGATGCACATCAGTTCTTAAGCCGTGTGCTGGTAAAACCCGCAGTTTCTAAGCCCAAAAAAGAAGCCGTTAGCGCTAGCTAAGCGAGTATGGCCGTGCTTATGTAGAGCACGGCCATCGTTATCCTTCACAGGCGACAACCTCTTCCGGCATTGCCGACTCCGCCAGCAATACCACCGCAAACACAACTGCAGACCAAAGCGATTCTGGCGTTATTGATAATACATATAGGTCGATAGCTGATTTCATATAATAACCCCTCTTTGTTAGCGTTAAACTATTAAACGCGCAGAGGACTTATTGTTGAAATGATATATTTCTTACGACTCGATTATAGAAAACTATAACGATGGCCAAGCCTTGCAGTAGAAAACAAGGCTCAGTCATGAGAACTTATTTCTGCTGCACCGGCCCAACCAACCAATGTGCCAAGCGATTCCCCACTAATAGGGCAGCAACAAAAATCAGAATACTAGGATCAAATGCGAACAAGTCGACCAATGCAGGCCCCGGACACAATCCTACTAACCCCCAACCAATCCCAAATAATACAGCGCCAGAAACTAAACGAAGATCAATTCGGCTAATGCTTGGGGTATGAAATGCACTGGAAAACCAAGGCTGTTTTTTGCCTAAGCTCACACGATATACCAAAGCAAAAATAACCACAGCTGACCCCATTACTGCCAGCAACTCAGGTCGCCAGTTTCCTGCTATATCTAAAAATGCTCGTACTTTTTCCGGATCATTCATACCGGATAGTAATAATCCTAAGCCAAATATTAGGCCACTTAACAAAGCAACTAGATGGCTCACAAATCACCTCCTAAAACGCGCATCAACCAAACAGTGATAATCCCCGACACCATAAAAACAACCGTCGCAATAGTAGAGCGCACCGATAAACGCCCCATACCGCAAACGCCATGACCACTGGTACAGCCGTTACCCACATAGGTACCAAAACCAACAAATAAACCGGCAACAATCAGCAAAGGCACATTAGAGGTAATATGAATTGGAGCAGCTAAACCGAAAAGCTGAAATAAGGGATAAGCCAGCACCAACCCCAATAAAAAGAAGATTGCCCAATGACGCTGAGTTTCGCGCAATAAAAATAGGCTCGACAATACGCCGGTCATACCACTGATACGACCAATACCTAGCCATAACAGTCCTGCAGCTAGGCCGATAAGCGCCCCGCCTGCAAATTCATTAACCATATCACCCTCGCTTCAGCACCGTCAGGGGCTTTAGGTATGTATCAAAAAAGTGGGCAATGTTACCGCAAATACCGGTTAGCGTCAGTGACCTTAAGGTAGCTGTTTTGTGACGCACTAATGTCACCTATACTGAGCGCAGTGTTTATATTTATTAGGATATTGTTTTTATGTCAGTGCGCGCTGCAATAACAACCCAGTTGATCCATGGCCAACAAGGCATTCCACTCAGCCTTATTGAAAAAGCAGACTACGAACGCTGGCTAGCAGAGCAATCAGCCAGTACCAGTAACTGGCTCAAAAACTCTGGCTACAAAGGCAGTGGCACCGCCCTTATTCCCGCCGCCGACGGGGCGCTAGGACAAGTAGTATTTGCCTGTGAATCGCTTGACGATTTTTTTGCATGCGGACAGTTGGCAAGCACCCTTCCTGCTGGAATCTACACGCCGGATCGCGCCTTCGATACCAACCAATTAACGGCTATCGCTTTCTCATGGGGAGTTGGCGCCTACCGCTTTGATCGCTACACAGAAAAAGCCAGTGCCGAAGCACTTTTAGCCCTACCCGATGCGCTGGCAATTGCTGAGGCCGAGCGCCTTATCGAAGGTACCTTCCGCGTCCGCGACCTAATTAATACCCCTGCCGCCGATATGATGCCGCAAGATCTTTCGGCACAGGTTAAAGCGCTCGCAGACGAATTTAACGCCGACTTTGATGAAATTGTCGGTGATGCTTTACTGCAAGAAAATTACCCTATGATTCACGCCGTGGGTCGCGCCAGTGCTCACGCTCCACGTCTCTTGGATTTACACTGGGGCGATGAAAATCATCCTAAGGTTACCTTAGTGGGTAAGGGAATTTGCTTTGATACCGGTGGCTTAAATTTAAAGCCGGGCGAAGCCATGCGTTATATGAAAAAAGATATGGGCGGCGCAGCACACACGGTTGGGCTTGCTTACCTTATTATGGCTGCCAATCTCCCTGTACGTTTGCGTTTGTTAATTCCTGCCGCAGACAATGCCGTTAGTAGCGATTCGTTTCGCCCAGGTGATGTATTAAATACCCGTAAAGGATTAACAGTAGAAATTGATAACACCGATGCCGAAGGGCGTTTAGTCTTATGCGATGCGCTCGCTGAAGGCGCAAGCGAAAAACCGGAATTAATGATCGATTTTGCAACATTAACCGGCGCTTGCCGTGTTGCTCTAGGTACAGAATTACCCGGATTTTTTACCAATCAGCAGCAATTAGCAGGAGACCTGATGCAGGTTGGTGAACAAGTCAGTGATCCGGTCTGGAACTTACCTCTGCACAAAGCTTATAAAGATGCATTAAAAAGTGATATTGCTGATTTAGTTAATTCCGTGCCAACGCCATTTGGTGGAGCCATTACTGCGGCCCTGTATCTTGAAGCCTTTGTCGATAACACGCCATGGGTACACTTTGATGTGATGGCGTGGAATCGTCGCTCACTACCTGGCCGCCCCGTTGGCGGCGAGGCGATGGGCCTACGTGCAATGTTTAATTACCTACGCAATCGTTTCGCTGATTAACGATCAGGTATAAAAAAACCCGCTATTAGCGGGTTTTTTACAAACAATAGCGCCTCTTAATTAAGCAGCATTATTACCTGTGGTGTTTGCTACGATTTCACGTTGTTCAATTTCAGACAAAGTGATTTCTACGGTTTCTGGCTTGTGATTAACCACAGCAGAACTCGCTTGTTTCTTAGCATTGCGATTGCCCTTTTTGAACAAGGTACGACGCATATCCAGCAGTACACGACCAAACGTGCTCCAGCTCAGTGAGCCAGCGCAAGCCATTTCACTACCATTCATCCAATCTGGATTACACTTTTCGAAGAAAGCAATCTTAGGAACCTGACGTTCTTTATCGGTAATTGGCGTTACGAAATCCGACAAGGCACAGGCATCATCGCCAAACTCAACCAAACCATTTTCGCGGTTTAATTTTCCCGGAAACAAAGTATCCGCGGCAGCAAAAGCAACTTTTTTAAGATGCGCATTTTCACCGTCAATATTAGGATAATAATCATAAAAATTATTAGCCAAAATTAAATAGGTGCGATAACCCATCGAGATAAGAAACCAATTTAATTCGATAAACGGATGCTTTAAACGCTCAGCCAATATCCAACGGAAGAAAGACTGAGGGAACGCAGGATTACCCCAATATTCTTTTGCCATAACAGTATCACCGCTAAATAGCATACGTACTTGCTTGCCATCGACTTCAGTCAAAAAAGAAACTGCGGTAGAAAAACCGACTACTTTGCCGTCAGTTACTCGCTTAGCAATATGCACACCCGTCTTCTTGGACAAGTCTGCCATAAATGTTTCAAACGGCGTATTTTGATAGTACACACTAAATAACTTGTACATGCCGATGCAATCGTCAACGCTGACGTTTTCACGCTTTACATAGCGCATCTTAATTGGCGGCAATTTTTTCGCTGGAGTATTCGATTTTTCGTTAGACATTTGCAGCACTCCTGTCCTGACCCAAGGGTGGTCGGTTTATTCTTTTATTATAATTATGGTGCAAAACTATCAGAACAGGACCGTGCTTCAGAAATAGTACGAATTTCTCGGACGACAAAAATAAGAAGGGAACAACATTTATTAGCGTATCGACTACAAGCCTCAGAAGACTTTACTGACTAACTAACGACGCACGTTGTTTTTCTTATTATTTAATTGTGTTCGATATTTCTACTAATTTAGCCCAAACCAGCTCAAGCGGTAAGATCGGCTTTGCGGTCTTTCCTGATCTGTGTCTATGACACCGTCATCACCAATGCGATCCCTTGCATCTGCAGATAATCTACTGCTGAGTCAATCGTAATATGACTCTTGGTAATGAGCTGTTGATGATACGCTCAAAAAGAGCACAGCCAATAGACTATTCGAGCCACGGCCGCCTTGGCTTGAATAGTCTTATTTTTACTTAGCTTTTGTAGGACAATCTAGAAATATCGTCGCGATAGTGCTCATCAAAATCGGTAAATGCATCGCTATGTTGATCACAGCAACGAATGCGTCCCGACTCGATATTGTAGACCCAGCCATGTATTTGCACCTTTTTGGTCGCCAACTTAGCTGCGACAATAGGATGGGTACGCATATGCTGAACCTGTTGCAATACGTTCTCTTCAATCGCTTCGTTCAAATGCTCTGGAGCCAAACAAGCACCGCTTTCAATGCCATTACGCTCCCGCACAATCTCCATGGCCGAACGACAGTGACCTAGCCATTCTTTTACATGAGGCAAACCCTTTAGCGCGCTCAGATCCATCGCGCCCTTGATCGCACCACAATCGGTATGTCCACAAACAATAATATGACGCACACCTAATACGGCTACTGCATATTCGATAGATGCTGTCATGCCGCCGGTTTCATTGCTGTGCGGCGGGATGATATTGCCGGCATTGCGACAGATGAAGAGATCACCAGGATCAGAGCCCGTCAGAAGATTGGGGTCAATGCGAGAATCGGAACAGGTAATGAACAAGATATCTGGATCTTGACCACCCGCCAGTGTGCCAAATAAATCTTTGCGTTCAGGGTATATATTCTGGCGAAAATGCAGTACGCCCTTGATGACATTATCCACGATCAATCCTCATATAAGTACGCGTAGCATAAGGCATTACAGTTTCAGGGCGAAGCCTTAGAGATGACATCTCCAACAATATTTAGCGGCTTGGCATAAGTTGCGCAAGCCGCACTGAATAAAGCTTAGGCTGTGATTTCAATCAGGATTTCGCCAGGGGTGACGCGATCTCCTTTTTGAATGTGAACCGCACTAACAGTGCCTGCAATATTGGCGTGTACTTCACTTTCCATCTTCATGGCCTCGGTCACCATAACCGCTTGGCCCGCTTTAACCACATCGCCCACTTTTACCAATACATCCACGACATTACCCGGCATAGCAGGTGTCACGTGGCCAGGCTCAGTCGCACGACCACGTCCACTACCCACTTTTCCTTCGTATTGATTCAATGGCTCGAAGATTACCTCTTCAGGCATACCATCCATGGATAAATACAACTTACGACGACCAGACCCAGTTTCACCGACGCCCGTTACGGCAATTTCGTAAGTTTCGCCATGCACATCAATTAAGAATTCAGTGGCCACCGAAGTGCCCATCTTACCTTTCGCTACGGCCTCGACTGGCATTAACTCTTCTGGCTTCAAGGTACCATCTGCACGCTGTTGTAAAAACTCACGCCCTAAGTCTGGGAACATGGCAAAGGTCAGCACGTCTTCTTCGGAAAGCGCTAATGCCCCAATATCAGCACGCAACTTCTCTAGCTCTGGCAAGAGTAAATCCGCAGGACGTCCCTCTAAAACCTCTTCATTACCGATGGCTTTTTTCAGTAACTCCGCGCTTACCGCGGCAGGCGCATGGCCGTAGCCGCCTTGTAAGTAACGTTTTACTTCATTGGTGATGGTTTTATAGCGCTGCCCCGCCAGCACGTTGTAAACCGCTTGGGTACCAACAATTTGCGATGTAGGCGTTACCAACGGAGGAAAACCTAGATCTTCACGTACGCGTGGAATTTCGGCAAATACGTCGCGAATTTTATCTAATGCATTTTGTTCTTTTAGCTGGTTCGCTAAATTCGACATCATTCCGCCCGGTACTTGGCTAATCTGCACCGAAACATCTTCACGAGTGAATTCGCTCTCAAACTGGTGATACTTTTTACGCACTTCGCGGAAATAATCGGCAATTTCGCCCAGCAAGACCAAATCAAGCCCAGTATCGTAATCCGTACCTTTTAATGCCGCGACCTGAGATTCAGTGGCTGGATGACTTGTACCTGACGAGAATGACGAAATCGCGGTATCAATGCGATCGGCACCTGCTTCAATCGCCTTCATTTGACACAAAGGTGCCAAGCCAGAAGTCGAATGACTATGAACAACTAAAGGCAAATTTACTTCTGCTTTAATTGCCTTGACCAAGTCATAGGTACCGTAAGGTGTCAGTAAGCCCGCCATGTCTTTAATGGCAATAGAATCTGCCCCCATGGCTTGCATGTCTTTCGCTTGCTGCACGAATAAGGCCGCAGTGTGCACTGGGCTTGTGGTGTAACAAATCACACCTTGAGCATGCTTACCGGCTTTTTTAACCGCTTTCATTGCTGTTTCGATGTTACGCATATCGTTGAGTGCATCGAATACACGGAACACATCAATGCCGTTATCCGCGGCTTTTTGCACAAATGCTTCGACCACGTCATCAGCGTAATGGCGATAACCCAATAAATTTTGACCGCGCAGCAACATTTGCAAGCGGGTATTTGGCAGAGCTTTACGCAACTGACGTAAACGCTCCCAAGGATCTTCTTTCAAAAAGCGCACACAGGCATCAAACGTAGCGCCGCCCCATACTTCCAAAGACCAATAGCCCACTTGATCAAGCTTTTCGCAAATCGGCAGCATATCTTCCGTGCGTAAACGCGTAGCGATTAATGACTGGTGGGCGTCACGTAAAACAACATCGGTTACTTCAATTTTCTTTGCGTTAGTCATGTGTTTTCTCCTGTGACTTACCAACCCGCATGGGCTGCAATGGCAGTGGCAATGGCCAAAGCAACTTCGCTTGGATGACGTTTATCTGAGTAATTCATTAATTCGGGGTGGCTTGGTACGAAGCTGGTATCAAACTCGCCCTTTTTGAAATCAGGGTGCTGTAAAATTTGCTGATAATAATTTGCGGTAGTTTTAATGCCGTGCAAGCGCATGTCATCAAGGGCGCGCTGACCACGAGCAATGACCTCATCCCACGTCAGTGCCCACACCACCAGTTTTAAACACATGGAATCGAAATACGGCGGTATTTCGTATCCGGTATAAATGGCCGTATCAACCCGTACGCCCGGCCCACCCGGTGCGTAATAATGGCTGATACGACCAAAGCTTGGTAAAAAGTCGTTCTTCGGATCTTCCGCATTAATACGAAACTGCAGAGCATAGCCGCGATATTGAATATCCTCTTGGCGATAACTAAGCGGTAATCCTGCAGCAATGCGTAACTGCTCACGCACAATATCAACACCAGTAATGGCTTCAGTAATGGTGTGTTCAACCTGTACACGAGTATTCATTTCCATGAAGTACACTTCGTTACCGGTTAATAGAAACTCAACCGTACCCGCATTCTCATAACCAACCGCTTCCGCGGCTTTTACCGCTAAGCCACCGATATATTGTCGTTGCTCTGGAGTCAGTTGCGGGCTAGGGGCGATTTCGATCAGTTTTTGGTTACGGCGTTGGATGGAGCAATCACGTTCGAATAAATGCACGACGTTACCGTGACTATCGCCGAGAATTTGCACCTCAATATGACGCGGATTAACGATGCACTTTTCCATAAAGACATCGGCCGAACCGAAGGCTTTGGTGGCTTCAGAAATTACTCGCGGGTACTGAGATTTTAATTCTTCAGGCGTATCACAACGACGAATGCCACGACCGCCACCACCGGATGTCGCTTTCAACATAACGGGGTAACCAATTTCACCCGCTAACTTTAACGCCTCATCGAGATCGGCTAAGTTGCCATCAGAGCCGGGAGTGATAGGCACACCCGCTGCACGCATACTGTCACGTGCTTGGGTTTTGTCGCCCATTTTATGAATCACATCCGATGCGGGGCCGATAAAAATAACGCCCTTTTCCTCGCACAGGCGCGCAAAATTTTGATTTTCAGATAAAAAACCATAACCCGGATGAATGGCATCACAGCCGGTTTCTACCGCTAGATTGACGATACGCGCTGGATCTAAGTAACCCGCAATAGGATCTTCGCCCAAGGAATAGGACTCATCAGCGCGCTTCACATGCAAGCCATAACGATCAGGTTCGGTATAGATGGCCACCGAGCGCACACCGGCTTCGGCACAGGCCCGCACGATACGTACGGCAATCTCACCACGGTTAGCGATTAGTACTTTTTTCAACATGGGGCGGCCCTTTTCTGCGGACTTGAAAACTGACCTAACAGTAGACCAGTCGAAACCAAAGTAATAATTGATATTTCTTAGCCTATCTATAACCTACAACTTATAGATAAGCTTTAGAATCGATTAAAATGCCATTATCCGTACAAAAAATAGCCAGCAGACTCACATTTCGCCAGCTACAGGTATTTAAGGCAGTTTATGATTTGTCGAGCTACAGCCAAGCAGGTGAACTATTAGGATTAACCCAGCCCGCCGTGAGTAGTCAGATCAGACAGATCGAGCAAGCACTGGGCACGCCGCTATTTGAGTACGTTGGCCGTAAGCTATACACCACAGCGGCTGCAGAACGCCTATACCTAGCCGTGGTGAGTATTTTTAGCACTTTAAAACACTTACAAACGGATCTGGCTGCATTACAAGGAAAAGTGGCGGGAGAATTAAAGCTGGTTGCAGTTAATACTGCTCAATACGTCGTGCCCTACTTACTTAGAGCTTTCCTTAACCTCCATCCAGATATTAATGTCAGCGTAAAAGTTGTTAACCGCGCCACTGCGGTCAAACGACTCAGCGAAAACAGCGATGACTTAGTTATTATGGGGATGGTACCCGACGAAAAACCGTTAACGTCACTCCCTTTTCTCGATAATGAACTGGTTCCGGTTGTACCAACAGGACATCCTCTACTGAAACAGAACGTGGTAACACCACAAGAGTTTTTAGATAGCCAACTATTGCTACGCGAATCCGGATCAGGGAGTCGCTTAGCTCTGGAGCTACATTGCCAAGATAAGCGCTTCAAAATGCCTAAAGGCATGGAGTTAGGATCAAATGATGCGGTAAAACATGCCGTACTTGCAGGCCTTGGCGTGGCTGTTCTCCCTAAACTTAGCATCTTGCCAGAACTAGAACTGGGAACGCTCGTTATCCCTAATGTGCAGGGCTTCCCCTTGCGTCGCAGCTGGTGTGTGGTGTATCCCGCGGCCAAACACCCGACCCCAGCCATGCGCGCATTTATTGAATATATTCAGCAAAACATTAAACAATTCGAACGAATGTTTTTGCGCAATTCACAGCCATCTAAAGCATAACAACGGCCAAGCAGCTCATACTTCCATCCGTTTCAGCTCAGCTGGCTGAGCACCAAAACCAACTTTGAGTTGTTGCAGCTGACGGTAGCGTCCGATTTTGCCTTTTACATTCTTAAGTGCAGGGATGGCCAGCGCCAATAAACAATAAGTCATATTCAATGGAGCATATAACAAGGGATACCAAGGCAAGATGTAAGATGGCAAGCCCAGCGCTTTCATGCCTCGCGGTCCGACGGCTAAACGTGTCATGCTGAGATGAATTTGCTTTTCGATACGACGCCGTAGCCAAGGAAATACACGATAGTGACGTTCAAGTGGCTCATCCATTAATGCCCGCCCTAGAACACGACTACTCTCATCCGCAGTTGGTTGACTCAAAATATTCCGATACAGAGCAACTCGGCCACTCTCCTCAGAGTGACTCAGTAGTGCTTCATCGACTCCCATTAGCCAGCCGATATAACGCCAAAGGTGCATAACCGACTCCGCCTCTTCCTTCGTGAATATACAGCCAAGCAAACGACAACCAATTAAGAACACGGTTGAAAAGCCTAAATAAGTCGCCTGCATATCAACCTGATTAATCGGTAAGCCGTAATAACTGGCGTCCCATTCCGACTTGGCTGCAACGTGACGTCGAACCATGGCATGGATAGCACGCACCTTCAATGTAGAGCGAAAGCCGGCTCCATCAATGTTCAACGCATCTGAACCTGTGCAATCTATCCACCATTTCGTTGTTTCAGCTATACGTCGCGGAGCACCCTTTTCCAGCGTGCCTGTTATCACCAAAGTATGATTAATTGCACCAGCCTGATAGCCAGCCATTAAGCCGAAATCACGCAGAACCCGCATACCAATTTTGCCCGTGCGCGCAATGACGTCCGTCGCCAGAGTCAGCTGCTTATGATCAAGCCACTTTGGCGCTGTTGTAACGGCCTGCATGAAAGCCAACAACGGCCCCGGCAGTTGGGAATCTATCGGAACGACACCATCAACAACTTGGTAGAACAGCTTGCGTCTATTAGCTGCATCTTCAGCCAGCATCCAAGCCACCAAGTCATCTGCTAGCGGATCGCCATCATTCAGCTTACGCCCCAAGGTAAACCAGTCCACATCACTCGGTTCAACTACCTCGATATTCCGCAAAAACAGCGTCATCGGCTGTAAAACAGTGTATGCGGCCTGTTTGTTTGCGCCATGGCGGCTCGGTATTGTTTGGCTTTTCATAAGAATACGACCTTAATGGTACTTTATAGTACCAATTTAATGACGAACCTTTGGTACTGTAAAGTACCAATCTTGAGATGACGAATAAGTTAACGCTTAGATAGACCACAACAGAGACCTCGAATACACTTTAATGTATGAAAAATATTGCCCCCCCCCAAAGCACTTCACATCGCACTCGCATTCTAGAATCGTTAGAAACGTGTCTAGACGCCAAATCGTTTCGGGATATAACTCTCACCGATATCGCGGCGGCAGCGCACATTTCACGTAGAACCTTCTATGAACATTTTGCCAACAAGGATGAGTGCCTACTGGCATTAAGTGAGGAAACAAGTGCCCATATAATGAAAGCGATACTTACTTCGTTTTCAGGCGCCGATTCTTGGGAAGATAAAGTAGAGAAAATCAGTCACGCTTATTTGCAAGAGATACAGAAAAAAACGGTACTAATGCGTGCTTTATATATCGAGTTGGGTGCATTGGGACTAGAAGGACAACAACTACGCCGAAAAATTGCCGACATATTTGCAGATTTTTTATGTAATCAAGTAAAAATGCATATATTAAAAGGCGATAGTTTGCGCGAAATATCGCATGACGTCGGCGTCATCCTAGTTTCGGGGATAAACCAATTAATCCTCAATCGATTACTAGATGACAATAAAGCCAGATTAACTGACCTAACCAGCACTGCGGTACAAATTATTCACAGCGTCTCTAAAATTTAGCAATTAAAATTCCAATCTAATATTAGCGGACACACATCCAAGTGATACAGAAGAACTGTCGCTAATAGAGCTCAGAATGTAGATTCCATAACTTAGTGATGCTGACAAAAAAGTTATCATGTATAAGCTGCCAAGCTAAAAGAAATACAAAGAATATTTCGACAACAACGAAGGCAGCTATATAGACCTAATAAGAGAAATACTTAACGTATAACCAAGTTTTTCACTTCTAAACGTGTATTCCCACAATCACCGCCTCTTGGTGAAGCCAAATCAAATGTCACGCGACTAGCAGATTCAAGTAACTGTGAAATATGCCTTCCTTTCAAAGTAAACTCTAAATTGGTCCAGTCTCGTTCCGCGTCCGAATACACACCCAATCTCTTTAAATCTCCTGAAGTATCGCCGACAGACACAACTAAGGGATAACGACAACTTTGAGCAACTAGGCTTTCATCAGTAATAATTCGATATGAGAGAGCCATGGTATGACCCGTCACATCTACCGAATCAAAGGCTGCTTCTAATTGGAAGCGCCCTCGCTTGCTTGTCCAGTTGGCATCAACCGCGATTAAATAATCCGGTTCAGTATCCAAAGTTAATGGCTCAACCAGATCAACTTCAGCATTTTTGTACTGGCGAATGTTCCAATTAATTTTACTTTGATCAGTACCCTCAAAAAAAATCATATTACCGAATGCGGTAGCAGCATGGCGATAAGGAAGCACGGCCTGATAATTGTCGCTGTAATACCATTCTTTAGCAGCATCTAACGATGGAAAGGTTAAAATAATGGTCCAATTATTATCCCATTCACCTTCGAACACTTCTTTATCGAAAGTCGCAACCAGCGGCTTTCCTCCGTAAAAATCAACTTCAACCTCTGCCGGCACGGCATACTGATTAAAGAACATGTCTACATCAACAATTTCCGCCTGCAAGATGATAAATGCCTTATTAATTTTTTCGTTTTGATCAATAATCACATCTTCTTGCGCATAGGAAAACTGAGTTAAAATCGAGATCCCGCCAACAACCAACCACTTTAGAAACTTCATAAAATCCTCCATTTTTATATAAACTTAAGCAGGAACAACAACCTCAAGACCAAAACTTAGCAACATCGAATCAACGTCACTAAATACACGTCCTGGATTCATCGTTTGCAATTCCTTGGAACTAGAATACCCCCACAATACTGCAATTGAGTTAACTCCAGCATTTCGGGCTGTTTGCAGATCAACGATGGTATCTCCGATCATGAAACACTCAACTGGCTTAAACTGGTTTATCAGTCTGATTAAAGTATCAGGATTCGGCTTCGCTTTGTTTTCAGGGCTTAGTCCGACAATGGCATCGAAAGAAATATTAGGAAACATTGCAGCAACGATCTTCTGAGCTAACGGCTGAATTTTGTTAGTTAAAACCGCAAGATAATCACCTGAACTTGCAATAGACGCCATCGCGACCGCTATGCCAGGATATGGCTTAGAACGAACCAAGCAATTTTCTTTATAGTTTAACTCAAACAAAAAATGAGCTTCTTCAACGGCATCAAATTCATCCCCTAACGTCTTAGTAACCATATTCAACGTTCCGTTACCAACGAGCTTGCGATAATGCTCTAACGGTTTAGTTGGCAATCCATAGAAATTAAGAACAGCATTCATTGAAGCCGCGATATCCTCGACGGTATCTACGATTGTACCGTCAAGATCGAATACGAATAATCTTTTATTTTCCATTAGAGCCTCATAATGCATTGAATAGAACAGCCACACCGTCAACGAAGATAACGGCAATAATGAAGTGCTTCAGTCTATCGCTAGATTTGACATTAGATACCTCTCCGACATCCCCAGCATCACCGCAAATTGCCACACCCATTCTTGCGCCCAAACGCCCACCAATGACGACACCTGGCGCAGTGAATGCGAGGAAATCCCAACGGATACCACCCAATTCAGAATGAATAAGTAATCCAGCTATAGAGCAGCCGGCTAATGCAGCAACCCCTGTTGAAATACATAACGCAAGCGGATAACGCCAACGTAACAACATCCATAGCGCAACGATCTCGCCTATACCGATAGAAACCCAAGCATTTATCATTCCGCCAAGTAGGCATAACGCGGCAAAGACAATAAGATCCAAAAGCGTTGGCTTGCGGATGTTGCGATATTCAGAACTATTTTTGGAATAATAAACTTCAATAATCAAGATAACCGCCAACCCCAAAGATGCTGCACCGAAGGCTATATCGATGTGATTTTGGTTAGGAGTAATATAAAAGCTTCCAATGAACATCCCAGCAATAGCAAAAACAAGCGAAAAACCGAGAACACTCATTACAATGCGCTTTACCGACCACGCTAAAGCACCAGAAGACATACCAAATGCTTGAGTCGCTAATGCTAATTTTAACGATTCTAGAGAAGTGAACCCGTAACCGAAAGTAAACAATGGCATGAATATAAAACCGCCACCAACAGCCGTTGCATTAGCAACGGCTGCGGCGACGATAGCGGTAAAAAACACGGGCCATCGCTCTAAAATCAGGTCTATTGGCTCATCGAAAGAAAAAGCGATGACCAATAAACCAACGACAATGGCAACAGCAAAGAAGACTAAATCTTTGGTGAACTGGGTTGAGAAATAACTTCTGGGCTCCCCAGTATCAACTACTTCACTACCACTAGCATCGATATGCATAAGAGCCTCTACAATATGTGGACACGCTGTATGCGTCGTCGATCCGATGCACTTTGAAAGGAATTTCTGCCGTGTAACAACGCATTGTTGTTAAACATCAAAAACTCACCTTTTGTCCAACGGTGCTGATAGAGATATTTCGACTTATACAAATGAGCATTAAGCTCCCGTAAAAAAGCATCCGAATTTAATCTATCCATACCATCAACCGACACGTCGATAGGATTTATATCTTCATTATCTTCATTAAAGGCCTCCATATAACGAATCACCGGCCGACCGTCATTGGTCATTGGGCACACAAGCGGCCAAGACAAGGTCCCGCCAAAATGGGCTTTTCTTTCAGTTTGGTAGGTAATATTGGCGGCCTTCAACTTGCTCTTGAATTCGTCATCGCTATCTTCAAATGCGTTGATAGAATCACAAAAAATCGTTTCGCCTCCCTCAAAATCATTACCCTCGATACATTGAAAAAAGCTGTACTTTGGCGTCTTTTCAGGCCCAAGATAACTACCATCCCAATGTAACTCTAAGCGACCTTCGCGAAAGATATGATTCTTTGGGTTTTCTTGGATTTGTAGGTCGAATACATAGCCAAAATCCCATTTCAATAGCGGCCCGAATCGCTCCGAAAAAGCCACCATTTCGTCCTTAGATAAAGAATCAAATCCACGAAATAGTAGTAAGTGATAATCCTTAAATAAGTTCTCGATATAGCTGCTAGGTAATTCGAGTAAATTGGTATTGTCCGCTGCGTGAACAATACCTCCGAATTCACATAGATTTTCGATATTCATATCAAGACGCTCGCTCTAATCGCATCTGACGCACAAAGTGACTTGGGCGGCCATCTTGATAAGCAAGTAACACATCGGGCTGAGCTTCAGCATCAGAACGTTTCATAAATAGGACACGATCATCTTCGACAACTGCAACGGAATGCCAAGGCGTTACCCAAGCATTTTCCGCATCACCAAGATAGATGCCTATCTTCTCTGATACTCGAAACTGCGGATGTATCGAAAGACGCACGGCCTGAGGAAACTGCTCTTTCAATAAGCGACTCCAAGCGTTCGAGCGCTGAATAACACGATAAGAAACCAGCTTTGAAGCTTTTTGGATAGCATTTCGCGCCAATGATCGAAATGGATCAATTCCGCTAAAATCCTCAAAAATAAAACGCGTAATTCCAAGATACATGGATTTAGCATGCGGCTCAGTTTTAGTTCGATAAACCAAATCCGACAGTGCCTCTCCATAAGATACCATTAGGTCTTCACGCATTGTCTCAAAACAAGATATAGAGCTATAAACCTTGTCTAAATTAAAGAAGGTAAACACACCTGGGTGCGATTCTTCAACCATTGATCTCAGGGTCTCACCGTACTCCGTTACGTGATCATCCGAAATTCTCAATAAATCTGAAAACACCCGACCATCTGAGCAAATTGATATTTCAGCACCTGGCGAGTAAATAGATTTTATTTCATCGCACAACAAGCTCAGTTGTTTAAATGCATGGCGTTCAGCATAGTCAGGTAAATGGGCTAATGTCTTGTTACGATTTGGAGATTTAACCGGAAATGCTGGTAAAATCATTTGAATTTTCTCTCTTGCTTCGACATAAGCAAGGATTCTCTCAAAATGAACTTGACGCTCTTCTCGCTCACCTACTTCGGCGATATCTTCGTCGGGCAATAAACGGCGCTTATCAAAAATAACATTCAATATTTGATCGGCCAACATTGCGGCATTAACAGTAGGAACAAGAGAGTTCTCTGTATCCAACGTTTCAGTATCGCGGTGACTTACGGTTAAATCTTCCATAGTTCAGATCTCCATGTGGGTGGGTTAGGCCATTGCTACTTGGCTTTCTTGCTCTTTACGAGTCTTATTAGCTTTCGTACATAAAGTGTTAAAGGCCTCCAATACCGTTAATTCGTATTGGCAGGACTCTCGCGCTGCATCCATTAGATCGGCTTTAGTTGCCTGAACATTATCTAGTTCAGCCAAGCGCTGAAGAATGCCGAGATAAGTTACTTCCAGCATTTTTTGCTCGATGTGCACAATGGAGTCCATGGTTAACGTGCTACCCATGGTGCGGGTGTTTTCCATGAAACAATCGTCAATTTCAACATCGAAGAATTGACCTTCATTATGCGAAAATTCCAATCCACGACTCTTCAATAAGTCTTCAAATTCATGAGCTATGTGATCAATTTTATGGATCACATTGTTAGCACTTAAATAATCCATCTGATCATAAAAACCCTGTAAATCAGCCATCGTCATACCGGGCATATAACCCCAATTCTTCACCATTGACGAAGGCAGGATAATCCCAAACCACTGCATCAACATCGAGGTAAAGTAGACTTTTTGACGGTCATAACAAGGATGATATAGACCTTTAATATGTAGAAAGAAGTTATCAAGCCAGAATTGAGAAAAACGATTAAATACCGGAACCATTACACGGTAAGCTTCATCATCACCTTGCATGTCAGCTTTAATCATATCGCCGATCATACGATTACTATCGGAGAGATAAGCCGATCCTGGTGACAATAGTGGGTCCAAAAATACAGCAGACATACCCGTTAGGAACCAGCGATCTTCAGAATAAGGAGCCGATACTCTACGAGAAAGATTTTTCATCTGGGTATAGTCAAGAATCCTTGTCGTTTCTACTGGCAATAGTTCTTCCATACACTTGTGAGTGCGCAAGAAATCTAAGAACTCTTGTTCACCTTTTATCTTGATATCGCATTCATCATTTTTAGTAACAAGCCCAATACTATATGTTTCGCCATCTAGAGGAATTAGCCAGAACCAATATCCTCCGTACATAAAGTGTGTCGTCGCCAATGTGCGGGTGGTGTAACGCACACGCTGACGCCATTCTTTGCCACCAAGTAGATCAAGATTCGCAACACCAGAAACACGAGCCCAATATGAGCTAATCGGATGCTCATCGTTTTTAATTTCACAAATACCAAGTTGACGAGCAATAGGCGATGCGAAACCCGCTGCATCCACAACCCATTTAGCGCGAAAATTACCGGCTGCAGTTTTAATCGTATGACCATGATCGCGATCCAGTGCGACATCTGTGACTGTCACGCCTAAACGTACATCAATGCCTGATTCAATATTCATACGACAAAGATCAGTATCAAACTTTTTACGATCAATTTGATGAGCCGGTGTGCCGTGATACCAAGAACGTCCTACTTCACTCATATCTTTTAAGGCTAAGTCATGCTCTTTCGAGTCATAGAAAAAGCGCAGGCCGTGCTTGTACAAATGGTTAGTATCTAGGTAGTGGCCTAAATCCAGACTAGTGGCAGCATAGTTCCAGAATGCCTCTAAGGTAGACTCGCCTACCCAGTATCCGAATTCAGTTTTGCGTTCAATAACGGTAATTCTCAATTCAGGATGTTCTAGCTTCATCTGTCTAGCAAGACAGCCGCCAGCCATTGAATGACCGATAATAAGCAAATCGCATTGTGTTTCGTGATTTTCTTCTGACATTAATTCGTTCATATCAACTCCTTGATTAAAATAAAATGCGCTTGGCACTTGTGCTTTCACACGATGAGAATATTTTTTATAATTTTTAATCTATTATTCTAATGCTATAAAAATATTTCAAAATTAAAATAATTTAGATAGCAAACTAAGCAGGCTCTAACGATCTGGCGTTCATCATAAAATCGCGCCAAACATCGTTCATAGTCCAGTTAGGATCTGATTTCCAAATCGAATCTATAAGTTCGTTAGATTTTTCTTCACTCCAGTTCAAGTTTTTCTCAGCCCAAATGGAGAAAAAGACTGTGACGCGATAATTTGCTGCGCAATGAATCCATATTTTTTTTCCGTAATTATTTTTTAGAGCTGTACTGAAATGTTCGTAGTCTTCAGTAGACGGAGATTTAAAATCGACTGGGATGTGAATATAGGGAAGGTTTAAGTTTCTGAGCAATGCGGGCTGATCTTGAATTGAATATCTATCATAATCCACAGGAGCCAAATCAATAACTAGTTCAAAACCATCTTCTTTGATCTTTCTGAAATCCTCTTTCGAGGGCTGACCACTCGTGCTTATCAGGTCATTTATCTTCTTGTAGTTAAAGACTTCGCTACTTTTCATAGTATTCATGATCTCGCCTCCTCCTAAGTTAACGCTTTAATACCGTCAATCATTCGTATATCTACAGATTGATTAAATTCAAAAGTGCTACAACTTACTCACAGATACTCTGCGTGTACTAACATGAGCGGAAAGCATGCTATTGCATAGACTTATCAGTTGCAACCAAACTCCTTTACCATGCACCTACATATTATGCACTTTCAAGCAATTTCAATACATGCAATCTGACAAACAGGTCAATAACAAACTCCTTATAAATTCACTAAAAATTGTAAAAAACCTGTTTTTAAAGCAAAAAATGGCCATTTATTCATTTTGTAACACTAATGACTATCTAATATTTATCCGATCAGCATTTCACTCTTCCAATTTGACAATGCATGTAAGTACATGCATTATCGAGAAAGAGTGACATGCAATGACGATAACCATCAAAGCAAAGGCTCATTACGTCTAATAACAATGGAGGTTTACCCATGAAAAACGACACTGCCAGTTGGCGCTTTTTTTCCAATCTATTCAAAAAACCTATTGCATTGGTCATCATCCCGCTCATCTTTTTTATAGGTGCTGCGAGCTTTTTGCCGACAATAGTTAAAGATACTCGTGGAGATGCCTTCCTTTCACCAGACAATCCCGCGCTGCTATATCGCGAGCGAGTTCGTGATCAATTTGGTTTAAATGACCCGGTTGTTGTCGCAATAAAGGCCGACATCTACACGCCTGAAGTACTGCAACTAATTGCTAGCCTAACGAACACAATCGAAGGCCTTGAAAATGTTAAGGAAGATAAAGTCTTCAGCTTAGCGACTGAAAAGAATATGTTTGGGGATGATGGGAGCCTGATCGTTGAGGATTTTCTTGATCCATTGCCCTCAACCTTAAGCGAAGCTCTATTGGTTAAGAAAGCTATTCAAAATTTTCCGCTATATAACGGCAGTATTGTATCGAAGGACGGTGATGTAGCTTTAATAGTTGCCGAACTATGGAATCAAGATATTTCTAATGTAACCTACAAGCAGGTTAACGATTTAGCGGCTGCTGAAATTGTTCGATTTAATGAAGAGCACGGTACAAGTATCGAGTCTTACGTCGCTGGTGAAGGCGCTATTGCTGGATACTTAGGCGAATATATCGATAACGATATGAAGATATTAAACCCAATTGCGGGACTCATTATCTTCACTATCGTCGTCATCTGCTTTTCTGCGTTCAGCTCAGGACTACTGGCATTAATGATGATTGCCACAACGGTTCTTTCTACTATTGGTATTATGGCAGCTTCGGGAGTTTCTTTTTATGTGATCACTAATGCTCTACCCGTTATTCTTATTGGTATTGCCGTTGCCGACACTATCCACATATTAGGTCATTACTTCGAACTTCAAGCAGATCCCAAGCGAGAGATGAATCGTGACTTAGTCATAGAGACCATGGCAGAAATGTGGCGCCCAGTTGCGCTGACCTCCCTTACAACGATCGCGGGCTTTGCTGGTCTTTATCTTGCCTCCGACATGCCTCCATTTAAGTTTTTTGGTCTTTTCGCTGCAGTAGGGGTTGCTCTTGCATGGGTCTACTCGATGACACTACTCCCAGCGGTACTCATTTTAACTAAACCGAAAGCATCCAAGCGCTATTTGCTAAACTATCTTAATAACGATGATAAAAAACGAGATATTTTTTCTCGCTTTATTCAAAAGCTCGGCACATTGTCATTAAAGTACTCTAAGTCGGTTGTAGTGCTAGGATCTTTGATTATTGTTATCGGTGCTGTCACTGGCTCAAATATCGTCATTGATGAAGACCGGATCGATACTTTCAATAAAAAGGAGCAGATTTACAAGGCCGATAAACTGATCAATGGTCACACCAATGGGGCGAATAATTTAGATATTATTGTCGAGACCAATGAGAAAGAAGGCCTATTTTCACCCGAAGCTCTAGTTAAAGTAGAAGCGTTACAAAATTATGCCTTAACTTTTGATGACGTCACTAGTGCTACGTCTATTGTTGATTATCTTAAGCAAATGAATATGTCGCTCAACAATAGCGACCCATCAGCCTATGTGTTGCCTGGTGATCGCAAGAGCATCGCGCAGTACTTCTTGATCTATTCAGCGTCTGGTGAATCAACAGACTTCGACGAAGAAGTCGACTACGACTATAAGGTAGCTAACGTACGCCTCACTTTTAAAACCGGCAGTTATCACCGTAATAAAGAGATTGTAGAGAGCTTACAAACTTATATTGGGCGTGAGTTTAACGATGAGAATATATCTGCAACTATGACTGGCCGTGTAACTGTTGACTACTTCTGGATACGAGACCTAGGCGATGGTCACTTCTTCAGTCTTGGTATTGCTTTAATTCTCGTACTACTGGTGTCAGCACTTATGTTCCGTTCGATGCTCGCCGGAATATTCACTCTAATACCTGTTTGCACTGCACTACTCTTTGTCTACGCAACAATGGCGATATTAAAAATCCCTCTGGGAATCGGTGCCTCTATGTTTGCATCAATAGCGATAGGCTTAGGAGTAGACTTTTCGATTCATACAATCGATCGAATCAGAGAGCTATTTCGTAAAGAGAAAAGCATTGAGGGACAACCAGAACAAAATATTGATACCTTAATTGCCAAGTTATATCCGAGCACAGGTCGCGCATTACTATTTAACTTTATTGCTCTTGCTTGTGGCTTCGGTGTTCTGATCGCCAGCAGCGTCGTGCCGTTGAATGAATTTGGATCTATTGTCGTCGTTGCCGTTGTAGGTAGCTTTTTATGCAGTATGACGCTATTGCCTGCGCTTATTAAGCTAACCAAGCCAGCCTTTATACACGGAGCAAAAGAGTCATTAGTCATTCCCGTATCGAGCACCGCAGTTCTCCTCATCGTAGCGGGTACATTAGGCCTTGCCAGTAAATCCGATGCCAGCGAGAGCCCTATGAAGGTCGAAGACATCGTCACCAAAATCGTTCAGGTAGACGAAGGCGATCATGTTACTCGTAGTCTAAAAATGCGCTTGATTAACAAACAAGGCAAAGAACGCATTAGTGAAACCACAATTTATCGTCGCACTTTAGACGACGAGAAACGGACCTTGGTTGTGTATAACCGTCCGACAAACGTAAAAGATACCGCATTCCTGACGTACGATTATCAATCCCCCGAGCACGAAGATGATCAGTGGCTGTATCTGCCAGCCACAAAAAAATCTAGACGGATATCAGCTTCAAATCGCGGTGATTACTTTCTAGGTACGGACTTCACTTATGAAGATATCAAAAACGAAGGGAAGATGGAGTTGTCAGATTATAATTTCACTTTGCTAGGGAGCGTTCAATACGAAGGACAAGATGTATTCCAAGTTCGCGCCATTCCAAAATCAGAGAAAATCGCTCAAGAACTAGGCTACAGCCGCAACGAGTTTTTGGTTGATAAGTCAAATTGGATCATCGTGAAAAACGATTATTGGGATATTAAAGACAAACCTTTAAAAACCATATACCTAAAAGATCTAGAAAAGATACAAGGAATATGGAGCCGTAAAAAGTTGGTTGTTATTAATTATAAAACAGGCCATACAACCGAATTTGACTTCTCAGACATAAACTATGATACCGAAGTGCCGGAATCGATTTTTGATGTTCGAGCTCTATCGCGTCGATAATAATAAAATAAACATTTAATTTTTGTGGACTAATATTAAGAAGGTTTGAAATGCTTAAAAATTATAAAAACATCAGTCTGTATTTCGGATGTACTCTTGTTATTTTTAGTCCACAATTTTTATATGCAAGTGAAATTTCCGTAGCTAACCAGATCGTACACGAAACATCGGTCACTCAGAAAGAAAACTTCGATGAGGTTGATATAGTTAAATCGGAAAGCTTATTAAAATCGGATATATCTGGAGAAGTTGGTCAGGTAGGTTTTAAGATTGACGCTAGGTTCCGTTATGACCTTGAAGACCAAATAGATAGTCGACAATCAGAAATTCAATTTAGAGATGCCTTTATAGACTTTGAAAATCAAGGAACATACTGGCGCCTAGGGAAGCAAACCATTGTTTGGGGTGCAAGCGATGGCTTACGACTACTGGACGTTATTAACCCGCTAAACTATCGCGAATTTATCCTAGATGACTTCGATAACTCACGAATCTCGCTTACATCTGCCAGTGCGGACATTCCTATCAGCGATGGTAGCTCGCTAACCATTATCGTTATACCTGAGCTTAAGTTCAATCAATACGCCAAAACCGGTACACAATTTGAACTGAGCCACCCGTTACCAGAACTGTCGCAAATGCCAACTTCGCTACAAATCAATTCCGCAAAGGAACCTCAACAATCTTTGCATAACAGCGAACTCGCATTACGCTACGCAACCTTTGCATCCGGCTGGGATATTACGCTCAACTATTTTTACCACTATCATGATGACCCAGTGGTATTTATTGACGTTGATGGTGGTGGTGCAGTAAGTGTCAATCCGGAGTATAAACGTAATACACTTGTTGGCGGGACGGCGAACAATGCTTTTGGAGATTTCGTTCTGAGAACAGAGTTTGTTTTAAATAACTCCCGTTATTATTCTACAGATAATCCTAATCAGCGATTTATTGATAAAGCTCAAGAGCTTCAGTACGTCATTGGCTTGGATTACTCGGGCATTAGCGACACTTTAATTAGTGGCCAATGGTTTCGACGCCAATTGTTAAGTTATGAAAAAGATATTGCAGAAGATGCGATAGAAAACACACTCACCTTATTATTACGTCGCTACTATGCCAATCAGACAATTACATTAGAAGCTTTGACATTGCATTCATTAGATAACTCAGATGGTCTGATTAGGCCAAAAATCAAATACGAGTTCAATACTTTTGTTCAATTTGAGTTAGGTGCAGATATATTTTATGGCAATCAGAGTGGCTTCTTTGGCCAGTTTGCGGCCAAAGATCAAGTAACCGTAGGTGTTAGTGTTGGCTTTTAGTAACTACGGATAAATCTTAAATTGGAGTACCACACTTACCTACAATCGCATCGCTCAGCTCAATGATTTGATCTGCGATGCTATTACCGAGAGTTTCTCTCATTTCATTTTGTGCCAACTTCCATTGTTTCTCTCCGGCGGAAAACATAATCTTTCCCTTAGCGGAAAGAGAAAGTAATTTTCGGCGGCGATCACCTTTGTCTTCTTTCATAACAACCATTCCATCACTAACCAATTTTTTAAGGTTACGACTGAGAGTTGTTTGATCTAACACCAGAATGTCTTGAATCACTTGGCTGGTACAAGTGCCTGCATAATGCATCGCACGCATAACCGAGAACTGACTAACGGATAAGCCGCACTCAGCAAGGTGGCGATTATAAACATGGTTAATAACTCGATCTGCTTTACGCAAACTAAGATTAAGACAAGGTTCTGGTGCCATAGGGCTTACTGGTGAGTTTTCTTTTAGCATCGGTTTAGTTTATCTCGTTTCTTTGATATTTCAAATGGCATTCATACGCCACCTTTAGATGTTACCTAAATGGCAAGACACCAACATAAGATATTTTTGTAAAATCTCACTTTCAATTTACGACATTTATGGATTTATTTACTCAAAAAATAGAAATCACTTGATAACCATAATTATTCGTATACATAACATTGATCGTTATTTCAAAATCTATGCTCTAGTTCGAAACATCCAAACCATTCAACAAACTCAAAGCGTGCAGACGTTTACTTCGATCATAGATATCATTTGTAAACATCAGCTCATCTACTTCAAATTGCTTGAGTATCGTTTGCAATTTAAAGCTGACCGTCGTTGGACTGCCAACAACAGCAAGTGCTAAAAAATTCTCCACTTGGCGCTTACTGGCAAAATCCCAGTGAAGATCCATATCGGTAACAGGAGGTGGTAGATACAGTGGCTTACCATACATAAGCGCCAATACCCTTTGCTGCGAACTCGTGCTGAGATAGCGCGCCTCCTCATCCGTATCGGCAAGAATTAGCGGTAAGCATAAGATTGCGTAAGGACGCTGCAAAGTTGCCGATGGTTTAAATAAACGTCTATACAAGCTTAAAGCTTCTTCAGCTAAAGCAGGTGCAAAGTGCCCAGCAAATGCATAAGGCAGCCCGCGCTTAGCTGCCAGTTGCGCACTGAATAAACTGGATCCTAAAATCCAAATTGGTACGTTAGTATCGCGACCAGGATATGCATGTGCTTTACCTAGGCTAGCATCAACATCCTTTCCCAACAGCCGTTGCAACTCAGCAACTTCCTCTGGGAAATTATCGGCGCGACGTTCATCTCGATACAAAGCTCGACTAGTGAGCGGGTCGGTGCCCGGCGCTCTGCCCAGTCCCAAATCAATACGGTCAGGATATAAGGAAGCCAAAGTACCAAATTGTTCGGCCACCACCAATGGCGGATGATTAGGTAGCATAATGCCGCCAGAACCAATGCGCATTAGTTCGGTATGTGCCGCTAAATCGCTTATAAGCACGCTAGTCGCACTACTCGCTATACCTTCCATATTATGGTGTTCTGCTAACCATAGTCTGGTAAAACCTAATGTATCAGCATGCTGCGCATAGCGACGTAGTTCTAGCAATGTTGCGGGAATATCAGAGCCGGTAGGAACCGAGGCCAGCTCTAACAAAGAGAAAGGCATTTTCTCTAAAACGGACATAGGCCCAGCCTCAACAAAATAAAAATCAAAGCCTGACAGAAAGCTAAGCTCGCGTCTGCCTGGTTTTAAGGAACAGATTGTTACAGTGACAGCTTATAACTCTTTAATGGCTCCCTTTCCGGTTAAATATATAAATAGACCTAGAGCCGTTAACAATAGCGCGGTACTTGCGATGATCGCCACGGGATAATACAAGTTACCGGCCAACTCTAGCTGGCTATATTTGATAACCATAATTAATCCCTCAAGTGACAAAGCTACACAAACCATACCGATGAAACGTGGCAGTGTTTCGCGAAGACTGGATACGGCATCTTTTTCTTCATCATCGTTGGGCGATGCATATTCTTTCTTAACCACTAACGCCAACTCAAAGACCGCCAACGCAATAACCCCAGTGTTAATACTCCCAAGAAGTACAGTAGTGATACCTTCTTGATTGATTATTCCTTCGGCGACATTCACAAACAGCGAAAAGATAATAACCGCCGTAAGACCGAAGAATATTACGGTAAGCGTTTTGGCAAAAACCATTTTGGTTAACTGTGCGCTCGATTTTTTCATTGTTAGTCTCAATTAAGTGTACGATTGCGATCCAGCCGATATGAAATAACGGGAAAGTTTGAGACATTTTTCAAGAAATAACGTTCAAGTATGGATAAATATAGATTGACGTCTTATGCACTATAACTTCAGGTCACTAAAGCAGCTAGTCATTCAAACAATACTGTTCAAGGTAAAATGACACGCTAGAAAGCGTTAAAATCGACTTCTGGCAATTGTTCAAAGGCTGGTTTGGCAAAAAGATATCCTTGCATCAACTCCACACCAGAATCTCGAAGCCACTCCATTTCCTCAATCACCTCAATACCTTCAGCTAACGCTGTAATATTTAATTCACGGAGCATCGTTAATACATTACTTATAATAATTTGGCGATTCTTATCTTTATGAATATCTCGAATCAGTCCCATATCAAGCTTAATAATATTTGTCTGAAAATCAGCCAAAAGTCCTAAACCTGAATTCCCCGCACCAAAGTCATCAACAGCCGTAATAAAACCCAACTCACTATAATATTCAACAATCTTTTTTATAAAAGAAGAGTCTTCAATTTTCTCAACCTCAGTAAATTCAAACATGATTTTATTAGCAGGAAAATTATAATTTTTAGCTGCATCTAAGGTTGTACGGATACAGCGCTCCGGCTTATATATAGCATTCGGTAAGAATTAATACTTAACATTGAATCTTAATTCAGTTTGGCAACAAGCTTAGTAGTAAATACGGCATCCTGCAGAATCTCGTTACAAAAATGCGTATACCCGAAGACCTTGGCTTAGTATCAAGATGCTAAGGCTAATTGCTTCGCACTCAGCAACTATCTCCAAGTCATTGAATTCAGTTGGCACGACCGACTGTGACTGCCGACAAAAAAAACCGGCCCATGGCATTCATTGCCAAGGACCGGCCAGTTCCCACCTAATTGATACCCACTTAATTAAAAGTAGGTAAAGGGTGCTGCGGGATCAGCAACACATCATTAATTACGGATAAGGTAGTCAAAAGCGCCCAATGCAGCTGTCGCACCTGCTCCCATAGAAATAATGATTTGTTTGTACGCTACGTTCGTACAGTCGCCAGCGGCGAAGATACCAGGTAGATTGGTTTGACCATGACCGTCAATGACAATTTCACCGCGCTGAGTCAGGCCTACCGTTTCTTTTAAGAATTCGGTATTAGGTACTAAGCCGATTTGAACAAAAATACCCGCCAATTCAACAACATGCATCTCATCAGTGGCGCGATCTTTGTATTGCAAGCCAGTCACGCGAGTACCATCGCCCAGCACTTCGGTGGTCATGGCTTGTTTAATAATGGTGATATTACTCATAGATTGCGCTTTTTTCACCAATACCGCATCAGCGCGCAGCGTATCGGCAAATTCCAATACCGTGACATGAGCAACGATACCGGCTAAATCAATCGCCGCCTCAATACCTGAATTACCACCACCAATGACTGCGACTTTTTTGCCTTTGAATAACGGGCCGTCGCAGTGTGGGCAGTAGGCAACTCCCTTATTACGATATTGCTCTTCGCCCGGCACGTTCATTTCTCTCCAGCGCGCACCCGTGGCCAAAATGACTGATTTGCTGCTCAATACGGCACCGTTAGCTAATTCAACTTCACTTAAACCAGAATCAATTTTACGCACCGCCACAACTTTTTGCGTGTTCATCACGTCAACATCATATTCTTTGACGTGCTCTTCTAAATGCGCAACCAGTTTTGGACCCTCGGTATATTTCACCGAAATAAAGTTCTCGATACCCACAGTATCAGATACTTGGCCACCGAAACGCTCGGCAACAATACCGGTGCGAATGCCTTTACGCGCCGCATAAATCGCAGCGGAAGCCCCAGCGGGACCACCACCAACGACTAAAACGTCATAAGGTGCTTTATCTGCCAAAGCGGCTGCAGCTTTGGCATCCGCTTCGTCATCAACCTTATTGAGAATTTCCGCCAAGGTCATTTTGCCGTTGCCGAATAACTCACCATTTAGGTAAAGCGAGGGTACCGCCATAATATCGCGCTGTTTTACTTCATCCGGAAATACACCGCCATCAATCATAGTGGCGGTGATTTTTGGATTTAAAGCTGCCATCAAGTTAACGGCCTGAACAACGTCTGGGCAGTTGTGACACGATAGCGACACGTACACTTCGAAGTTCAGTTCGCGACTCAGTGACTTAGTTTGATCCTGCAAAGCCTGCGCTTCTTTTGATGGATGACTGCCCGCTTGCAATAGCGCCAAAACCAACGAAGTAAATTCATGACCCATTGGCACCCCAGCAAACGCGACACGTGCCTCGGTGCCTTCTTTGGCAATCGTCATCACTGGCGAGCGACCACCGATTTTATCGGACGTCGTATTCACCGAAATTTTGTCATTCAGTGCCGCAATCTCGTTAGCTAGCTCTTCTAGCTCCTTCGATTTTGGCGAATCATTAACAGACACCAATAATTCAATCGGATTACGCAGATTGTTTAAGTAGGCGCCCAATTGTTGTTTCATCGTTGCATCAAGCATGGTGTTTACCTTCTGTTATGAATTTCACTCTATGGACTTATAGTAACGACGGCCAATCAATAATTGAAATCAATGTTTTCTAAGGCTTCGATAGGTTTTTACTAACAGCTAGCATTGCTAAGCAGAACTAGGAACAAATGACCCGAGACACACCATAAGGTAGGCGAAGGGTCGAACGAAAAAATAACGCCAGAGACAAAAAAGCCCCAGCTTACGCTGAGGCTTTCTGTTTAGAGTCTGAACGTTTGCGAGAAGCTCGCTTTGGCTCAGAAGATCTGGCAATGCCGAAGCGCTGAGCTGCTAGGCATTTTTAAGTGAGAACCCGAGACATACCAAATAGGTAGGCGAAGGGTCGAACGAAAAAATAACGCCAGAGACAAAAAAGCCCCAGCTTCCGCTGAGGCTTTCTGTCTAGAGTCTGAACGTTTGCGAGGCAGGCTGTGCGAGGCAAAAGTTGGTGAAGAAGCGGAGTTTAGTTTCCTAAATGAGCATTCTGAGCCAACTTTTAACAATGCACAGGCAACGCAGCTAGTTCAGATTTAGATCTTACCGACTAGGTCGAGTGAAGGTGCCAAAGTCGCTTCGCCTTCTTTCCACTTAGCTGGGCACACTTCACCTGGGTGAGCCGCTACGTATTGAGCCGCTTTCACTTTACGCATCAGTTCTTCAGCGTTACGGCCAATGCCTTCTGCAGTGATTTCCATTGCTTGGATGATACCTTGTGGATCAACCAAGAAGGTTGCACGGTCTGCTAGACCTTGACCTTCGCGCATTACGCCGAAGTTGTTAGTGATGTTGCCGCTTTGGTCGCCAACCATGTAGTAGTTGATCTTACCGATGGTTTCAGAAGCGTCGTGCCAAGCTTTGTGTACGAAGTGAGTGTCAGTTGATACTGAGTACACTTCTACGCCTAACTTTTGCAGTTCTTCGTAGTGATCAGCAACGTCGCCAAGCTCAGTTGGGCATACGAAAGTGAAGTCAGCTGGGTAGAAGAAGAAGATCGCCCACTTACCTTTCACGTCTGCTTCGGTGATGTCTACGAATTCGCCTGCTTTGAAAGCTGTTGCGCTGAAAGGTTTGATTTCTGTGTTGATCATGGTCTAACTCCATTAAGTTTGTTTTGAAAACAGGTGCCATAGTAGGCGAATAAAATCTATAAGTTAAATTAAGGTTTTTTAACAGGTCGATTAGGTTTAACTATCGACTAATCAAAAGAGCCATTAAAGAAATTAATCATCCCGTAATGAAACAACAACGGGGCCTGCTAGGCCCCGTTGCTTCTTACTTTGAACGACTATCGCTCGGTACTGTTAATCATCAAGCACGATCACTTAGTGTCGGTTGTTGGCGCGTATGGGCCGTTAAGCAAGCCTTGGTTTGGAGTGTTAAGCACGGTCTGATTCGCTGTTCGAGCCAATTGTGGTGTGGCATCAGAAATTGAGCCCACGATTTGATTCGCCACCGCACTCACTAGCATGCCAACCAAACCGCCGCCACTGGAGCCAGGCTCTTTCACTGCAGAAGCAGCTCCATCCCAGAGCAAATTACCGGTGCGAGCATCAACCAACTTCATGCTGACACTCACCATGGCTTTAGAAGAAACAACGTTATATTTCTGCCCCCACTGATTAATATTCACATAGAGAACCGCATCGGCACCTATGTTTTCGTAGATTTTGTCTAGTGGGACATTGTTCATTTCTTCTGGTGTAGGCAGGCCGTTCTCTTTCATGAAATTATCAATCATGGCCACAGGGAATACGTAATACCCCTTTTCCGCCAATGGACGCGATATGGTTGATAAGTAAATGTAAGGCGCATCGACTTCAACGGTGTCGTTCTTTGGTGGAATAACCACAATCGAACGCGGGCTTGCCGCTAATAGCGCTTCATAATTGTACGGTGGCTTATTAGCACATCCGGTAACGAAGGCTGTCGCTGCAAGAATAGAAACGGTAACGATACGAGTTAAATAATTCATTATTTTTTAACTCCATCAATGCGGCTCATCATGCCGTCGATGAAACTTGCCGATTCTGGGAATAGCGTTTTTTCAGTTAAGAACGCTGCTTTCGCCTGACCAATATCCCCTTCTAACGCATACATATAACCCAAGTGGGCATTGATACCAGGAGCAATAGGCATATCCTTAGCTTCCGCTTGTTGGATATCGGCGGATAATTTTGAAATTTGGGTGGTTGAATCGGCAGTGCCAGGCTCGATATACATGCCGTATATCAAGTTTTCATAATCTCCCCAATAAAAAATTTCTTTTTTTCCAGCACAGCCGGTCAAGGTCATCAATGATAAAAGACCCACGGCGATCAAACTGTTGCGCAACAACATTTAACTTTCCTTGTTTTAGTTGGCTTCTACTTTCCAAGAGCCGTTATCAATATCACGAGCCATGTTATTGACGGCTTCTGTGATAGCGAAGTTCAATACCTTGCCATTTAGTGTTGCGTCATAGCTGGCGGTAGAACCAAAACCGATGACTTCACGATTACTCATTTCGTATTCGCCTGCAGCTTGAGTCGAATAAACGATTTCACCATTAACCACATCAACAATGTTCAAAGTAACTTTGGCGTATGCGGTTTGTTTTTTGCCTGAACCTAAAATACCGAAGAACTGTTTATCACCTGTCACCTTACGACCGAATTCAGTGACATCGCCAGTGACGGTATAACGTGCGCCAGTTAGCTTCATTTCCACGCCATTCAATTTGGCTTCATTTTTCATGGTTTCTAGATTTTCACGATCCACCACTTTAAAACGATTGGTTTGTTGCAAATGCGTTTTAAGAATGGTTTTTGCTTGATTACCTAGTTTGTCGTCACCGGAGGAAAACAGACCTTGCATATAAGTCGAACGGTTTTGGAAATTACCGACCACTAAGGTTGTTTTAACGCCGCTGTAATCGGATTTATAGGTTTCAACGGTTTCTGACTTAACTAATTGGTGAGATTGAGTCGCTGAGCAGCCAGTAATGGTCAAAGCCAATATTGCTGCTGTCCCAACTGCCGAGATGCTCACTAAATTTTGATGAATTTTCATTAGATGCAAGTTCCTATGCAAGTGATCCCAGATGATCCCATTCAGTGAACAATATTTCAATGTCCCTATAGACGCAGACAAAAAAGCCTTCATTACTGAAGGCTTTTCAGAAGCTCATTATTGCTGCAGTGCGGCTGGCGGCAAGCTATCGATGTGCAATGTTTGTGTTGGGAAGGCACAATCGGCGTTGGCTTCATGAATAATGGCCATCACCTTGAGCAGCACGTCTTGTTTAATATCGTGATATTTCACCCAGTCTGTAGTCTTGGTGAAGGTATAAATAAAGAAGTCGAGACTTGAGGCTCCAAAACCATTGAAGTTTACTATCATGGTTTGATTTTGATCGATATCTTCATGCTCACGCAGCATTTTGCGCACGGCTTCCATAATCGCAGGCACTTGACGTGCATCTTGGTAGCGCACACCGATGGTTTCATAAATACGACGGTTCAACATACGTGACGGGTTCTCAACCGCAATACTAGTAAAGACCGAATTAGGAACATACAAGGGGCGTTTATCGAAGGTACGAATACGCGTGACGCGAAAGCCAATACTTTCTACCGTACCTTCAATGCTGCGATCAGGTGAGCGAATCCAGTCGCCTACTTTAAATGGCTTATCCATGTAAATAATCATGGAGCCAAAGAAATTAGCGAGTAAATCTTTTGCCGCTAAACCAACAATCAAGCCGCCCATACCACCAAAAGCCAAAATACCAGAAATGGAAATACCTAATAATTGGAATAGCGGCAAGATGATTAAAATAGTAACGCTCAACTTGGCAAGTTTACCTACTAACTGCACGGTTGTTGGATCCATGCCGCTAATAAGCTGGTTTTCTTCAACCCGATTAATTAAGCGCCAAAGTGCCCATGCCGCCATAATCAACAATGATAATTGTCGTACTGCTGAAATGCTCTCGCCGATATCACGTTCGAAGTAGGTCGATGTAATGTCGCCTGCCCAAGTAAAACCAACGACAATAATCATCCAAGTAATGGGCATACCTATCGCAGCAATCACGACGTCGTCCCAATCGTTTTTCGTATTCGCGAACACTTGTACCAAGCGCTTACGAGCTAAGCGCCAAAGTAATGAAACAACGACGGTAATTCCCAGCACAATGCTGATATCCCAGAACCAGTCGTAATTCTGCTGAATCAGCTCACCCCACCAAGACACGCGTTATCTCCTCTGCTTTTTATAACAATAAATTAGGCGGGAACGTTAATACGACGTTGACGCACTGCTTCGAACAAACAAACACCTGTGGCCACCGACACATTCAGCGAACTCACTTCTCCGGCCATAGGAATATTAATTAAAAAATCACAATGCTCGCGAGTTAAACGACGCATACCGTTACCTTCGGCCCCCATCACCAAGGCCAATGGGCCTGTTAGCGGTTGCTCGAAGACGCTTTGCTCAGCTTCACCAGCAGCACCACCAATCCAAATCCCGCGTTCTTGCAGTTCTTTCATAGTGCGCGCTAAGTTGGTCACTTGAATATAAGGGACAGCTTCCGCTGCACCACAAGCAACTTTAGCAACGGTGGCGTTCATCGGTGCGGATTTGTCTTTCGGTGCAATAACGACATGCACGCCCGCCGCATCCGCGGTACGTAAACAGGCACCAAGATTATGAGGGTCAGTAACCCCATCTAAAATAAGTACAAAAGGATGACCATCAATGGCATCAAGGATGTCAGGTAAATTCTTTTCAGACTTCCCCTGCACAGGCTTACGCATGGCAATAATGCCTTGGTGATTGCCATCGACTTTCTGATTCATTAAGCCTTTATCGGCTTCACGAACGTCCATACCTTCGGCTTGGGCCACCTCTAACAAGCGCTGCATACGCTCATCTACACGGCCTTTTTGCACCCAAATCTCAACCACTTGATCAGGGCTACGTTGCAGCAGGGTCATCACGGCATGAATGCCAAATACTATGTCTAACTTCATTGGGGTGGTGACCTATTTCTTCGCTGCTGGTTTTTTACGCGCTGGTTTCTTGGCTGCCGGTTGAGCACCTGCTGTTGGTGCTTTTTTGGCATTCAACTTTTGACGTTTGCTCGGCTTTTTCTTTTTACTTTTCGCTGCGGGCTTACCGCCGACATCGGCTTTAGCAGCACCCGCTTTAGGCTTAGCGCCAGCGTTAGGTTTAGCTGCGCCGCTGCGCGCAGGACGCTTGCTTGGTTTTAAGGTTTCTTCTTTACCGCCAGCACTGCGGCGGCGCGGAGAACGCGCAGGCGTTGGCGCATCAACACCCGCCTTGCCTTTATTTTCTGGCGATGTGGCTAACTCAAAATCGACTTTACGATCATCAAGATTAACGCCAACAACACGAATCCAAATACTGTCACCGAGTCGGAAGCTACGACGAGTACGCTCGCCGGTTAAGCGATGCTTAATCGAATCAAACTGATAGAAATCATTGGCTAAGCTGCTGATATGAATCAAACCTTCGACGTACACGTCTTTTAGCGATACAAACAAACCAAAACCGGTTACCGCAGAAATAACGCCTTCGAATTCTTCGCCAACACGATCACGAATGTATTCGCATTTTAAGAAGTCTGTTACATCGCGAGTCGCGTCATCCGCACGACGTTCAGTCATGGAACACTGCTCACCAAACTGCACCATAGCCGCGAAATCGTACGGGTAAATATCTTTTGCCGCGATGGGCTTAGCACCGTCAACGCGACGCACATGATTACACTCACGCTCACTACGAATCACACTGCGAATACCGCGATGAACCAAGAGATCGGGGTAACGACGAATCGGCGAGGTAAAGTGGGTATAGGCTTTATACGCTAAACCAAAATGGCCTTCGTTTTCTGGGCTGTATACCGCTTGGCTAAGCGAGCGCAATAAAACCGTCTGAATTAAATGTGAATCAGGGCGGTTTTGGATTTGCTGCAACAAGGCCTGATAATCTTTTGGCGACGGGTCTTTGCCATGATTCATGCTTAAACCCATCTCACCTAAAAACTGCGCAAGGTTTTCTAACTTCTCAGCGCCGGGTCCGGCGTGTACGCGGTAGAGCGCAGGTACTTCGTAACGCTGGAAGAAATCCGCCGAACACACGTTAGCAGCAAGCATGCACTCTTCAATCAGCATGTGCGCATCGTTACGAGTGGTCGGTACGATTTCTTGAATTTTGCGCTCAGCATCAAACACAATGCGCGTTTCGACCGAATCAAAATCCATTGCACCGCGAACTTCACGTTGCTCGCGTAAAATTTTAAATAGGCTATAAAGCTCTTCTACATGAGGAACGACCGAATGAAATTGCTGACGCAATTGCAACTGAGTTTCAACGTCGTCATCTTCACCGAGGGGTTTTAAGATGTCCCATACTTTATTGTAGGTCAGACGCGCATGGGAGTGGATAACCCCTTCCATGAACTTATAACCAGAAATACGACCCCCTTTTGAGATCGTCATTTCACACACCATGACCAAACGATCGACCTGCGGATTTAACGAGCATAATCCGTTGGATAGTTTCTCTGGCAACATAGGCACAACAAAGCCGGGAAAATACACGGAATTACCGCGATTATGTGCTTCTTTGTCGAGCGGCGACCGAACACCAACATAATGTGAAACATCGGCAATGGCGACGTATAGACGCCAGCCACCCGTGCTTTTGTTTTTCTCACAATAGACAGCGTCATCAAAGTCGCGTGCGTCTTCACCGTCAATGGTAACAAACGGCAAGTCACGTAAATCAATACGGCGTGCTTTATCGCCTTCTTGAACTTCGGCAGGAATGCCTTCGGCCTGAGTGAGAACATCCGCAGGCCAATCGTGAGGAATATTATGACTGCGAATCGCTACGTCGATTTCCATTCCGGGAGCCAAGTGCTCACCTAAAACTTCAACCACTTCTCCCATCGGCAATCCTTTTGCGGAAGGCTGACGAGTAATCTGCACCACCACGAACTGACCATGTTCGGCACCATTACGGCAATCCGACGGCACTAATACTTCTTGCGACACACGTTTGTTATCAGGCTGCACTGTGCCAACACCCGATTCTTCAAAATAACGACCAACTATTTGTTGGGTATTTTGCTCTAACACCTCAACGATACGTCCTTCTGGGCGACCACGACGGTCTAAACCCATAATCTGTACGGTAACCTTGTCGCCATGAAACACACGACGCATTTGGCTATTTGATAAATACACATCATCGGCACCATCGCGCAATACAAAACCAAAGCCATCGCGATGCCCATGCACGGTACCTTTCACGAGGTCGACTTTTTTCATTGGCATGTATTGGTTGCGACGATTACTGATCATTTGACCATCGCGGCACATGGCGATTAGACGACGGCGCAAGGCTTCGATGCGATCTTCGTCGGTTTCTTGCAGAGCCGCGCAGACATCGCTGTGCGTCATCGGGCTGCCATTTTGCTCAATTAAGGCAAGTAAAGCATCGCGGCTGGGAACTGGATTTTCGTATTTTTCTGCCTCAAGCGCAGCATTCGGATCGTGAATTGGGCTTTGCTTAGGTTTTTGGGAATCCGTCAAGTTACGGCTCCTATCTGATAGTTACACTGAGTATACCGGATAGATGACCATCCGACGCACGCAATTGGCGTCGGCCCTCCGGTTCATAGCGCTTTAAAATTAATCTGCTGCGCTTCGCGGCTTTTGCCCGCGTCATTTAAGCGTTGCAGGTAGGTATCCCACAGCGTTTGCTGATTGTCACATAAGTGCTTTAGATACACCCAATCGTACAGGCCTGAATCATGGCCGTCATCAAATACTAGCTTAAGGGCGTAATTACCCGCTGGGTCAATGCGAACAAGGTTCACGTCCTTTTTACCAAATTGCAGCACGTCATTGCCGACACCATGACCACGCACTTCCGCAGACGGCGACTGAACGCGCAAAAATTCATAAGGTAATTGGAAGCTCTCATCACCATAAGTGAGCTCTAAACACCGACTGGTTTTTCTTACTTTGATACCTGTTGGAATCATGATTCACCTTTTATTTAACAATCAGGATTCTACCCCTTTGCTAATAAGATTTGCGACGATTAGAGCAATTTTCTTAAGCCAATATTAAACGCATTGTTATATAACAAAAAACCCGCCGAAGCGGGTTTTGCAAACTCACAAAATAAACTGACTGAGGTCTTGGTCTTTCGCCAAGGCGCCAAGCTTATCTTCCACATACGCAGCATCGATATTGACGGCTTCGGTTAAGTCCGTTGCATCAAACGACACACTTTCTAACAAGCGTTCCATCAGCGTATGCAAACGACGCGCGCCGATATTTTCGGTGCTTTCATTAACGTCATAAGCGATCTGCGCCAAACGAGCGACCGCATCAGCGGTAAAATCAATGTCCACGCCTTCGGTTTTCATTAGTGCTTTGTACTGCACAGTTAAAGAAGCATTAGGCTCGGTCAAAATGCGTTCGAAATCGTTCGGCGTCAGCGCTTTCAATTCAACGCGAATCGGCAAACGACCTTGCAGCTCAGGAATCAAATCCGATGGTTTGGCCAAATGGAAAGCGCCGGATGCGACGAATAAAATATGATCTGTTTTGATCATGCCGTATTTGGTGCTTACCGTGCAGCCTTCGATCAATGGCAATAAATCGCGCTGCACGCCCTCGCGTGACACATCACCACCCGTGCCGCTTTCACCGCGCTTAGCCACCTTGTCGATCTCATCAATAAAGACGATACCGTTTTGTTCCACCAGCTCGACGGCTCGGGCTTTTAGCTCGTCCATATTCAACAACTTGGCGGCTTCTTCATCGCGCATTTGCTTAAGCGCGTCTTTAATTTTGAGCTTACGTTTGGTCTTTTTATCGCCGCCCATGTTCGAGAACATGCTTTGCAACTGATTGGTCATTTCTTCCATGCCCGGCGGAGCCATGATTTCAACACCAACGGACGCTTGCG
Source organism: Thalassolituus oleivorans MIL-1 (assembly GCF_000355675.1). Lineage (NCBI taxonomy): Bacteria > Pseudomonadati > Pseudomonadota > Gammaproteobacteria > Oceanospirillales > Oceanospirillaceae > Thalassolituus > Thalassolituus oleivorans. The sequence goes on from NC_020888.1 coordinate 3,363,468, forward strand.
CCAGCGACACTTCAATTTCTTTATCGTCGAGATCACCTTCACGCAGTTTTTTACGAAAGATCTGACGCGTCGAACTGTCTTCTACTTTTGGTTCTTCCGTCGTATCCCAACTGGTGGTATTGCTACGCGCAGGCGGCAACAAAGCATCTAATACGCGTTCTTCGGCCAACTCACCGGCACGGGTGCTGACCTTTTTCATTTCTTGCTCGCGCAGCAGCTTTACGCCGGTTTCAACTAAGTCGCGAATGATCGATTCAACGTCTTTACCAACATAACCGACCTCTGTGAACTTGGTCGCTTCTACTTTAATAAAAGGCGCATTAGCGAGTTTGGCCAAACGGCGCGCAATTTCGGTTTTACCGACACCGGTTGGGCCTATCATCAAAATATTCTTTGGCGTTACTTCTTCACGCAGCCCGGGTTCAAGCTGCATGCGACGCCAGCGATTACGCAGTGCAATCGCTACTGCACGCTTAGCATCATGCTGGCCAATAATATGCTGGTCTAACTCGTGAACGATTTCGCGAGGTGTCATCTGGCTCATGCGTTTTCCCCCGCCGTTAGCGCATCTGAATTCAATGTTTCTATCGTCAAATTGTTATTGGTAAATACACAAATATCACCGGCAATTTTTAAGCTTTTTTCAACAATGTCTTTTGCGCTTAGCTCAGTATTGTCGAGTAAGGCACGTGCTGCAGATAAGGCATAGTTGCCGCCAGAGCCAACACCGATCAAATCGTCTTCTGGCTGCAGCACATCACCGTTGCCGGTGATGATTAAGCTCGCGGTATGATCCGCAACAGCCAAAATCGCTTCAAGTTTGCGCAAAGCGCGATCCGAGCGCCACTCTTTAGCGAGCTCAACGGCTGCTCGGGTCAATTGGCCGTTGTGCTTCTGCAACTGACCTTCAAATTTTTCAAACAGGGTAAAGGCATCGGCTGTGCTACCTGCAAAACCGGCGAGCACTTGTCCGTTATATAAGCGACGAACCTTACGCGCATTGGCTTTCATCACGGTGTTGCCTAAAGACACTTGGCCATCACCACCAATGACGACTTCGTTGCCACGTCGTACGGATACAATTGTTGTCATGTAAAACTATCCTAACTATGTCTAGAACTTCGAATATGGGGGTGTTTAATGGCATATCAAGGGTTGAAAACTGCCGTACCTTGCCAAAGACCGAACGGCGCTAGATACTGCCGCCCTTTCTGATGTTATTTACTCTTTCGATGTAGGAGTTTGCTCATGCAAATCGCCAAAAATTCTGTTGTTCAGCTGCATTACGTTCTGTCTGATGAGCAAGGCCAAACGATAGAACGCACCCCTAGCGATCAGCCAATTGCCTATCTGCAAGGCCACAACAATATGATTCCTGGCTTCGAGAAGGCAATGGAAGGCAAGCAAGCGGGCGATAAACTCAGCGTCACCGTTACGCCTGAAGAAGGTTATGGCCAACGTATTGAAGGTTCCGTGCAGCGCGTGCCAGTAAAACATTTACAGGGAGCCAAAGTGTGGAAAAAGGGCATGATTGGCTTCGTTCAAACCGAACAAGGCGAACGCCAAGTCACCGTCGTTAAGGTAGGTAGATTCATGGTTGATGTGGATACCAATCACCCGTTAGCCGGCAAGACCCTTAATTTTGATGTTGAAATTGTTAACGTACGTGCGGCCACTCAAGACGAGATTTCTCATCGTCACGCGCATGGTGACGGCGGTCACCATCATTAATCATTAACCCAAATGCCTGCGGGTAGGCGGTGGTATTTTTAAAATCCATCCGCTATGCTCGGAGAAATTATTTAATGCAAGATTGAAGGAGAGTCAGGATGAACATCCGTAATCTTTTCGCTGCTGCGGCGGCTACTTTGTTAGTTGCTTGCTCGTCGAATCAACCTGTACCACAAGAAGCTGTTAGTTGTGCATTTGCTGATGGCTCTGGCCAAGCAGCGCCTGAGTGGGTTTGTGGCGCTCCAGTCGAAGGCTTGGATCTGTCCGCTGTTGGTTATTCCGACAAATCAGCCGCAGGCCCGAACTTCATGAAACAGATGGCCGCCACTGCAGCACGTGTTGAACTTGCACAAACCATGCAAGTAGAAGTGGAAAACATGATCAAACAGTACGCAGAAACCACAGGGGCAGGTGATGCGGAAACGGTTGATCGCGTGAACACATCGGTCACTAAACAGATCACAAAACAAACCTTAGTTGGTTCTAAAATCTTCCGTCAAATGCCAACCCCAACCGGCGGCATGGTCGTTTTGGTAGGCTTAGATGCAGATACAGTGAACCAATTGGCTGAGCAAGCAATCAAAACCTCAATGAATAACGAAAAAGCATTGTGGCAGAAATTCCAAGCGGAAAAATCTTTCGATGAATTAGCAGCTGAAATCGCTAAACGTAAGTAATCCGTAGTTCGTATAAAAGCCGGTGCTGGATTATTCCTCACCGGCTTTTTTTATGATTGTTAGATACTATGGGCACCAAGCGCGCTATCACATAATAAGAATTTTGCAGACAACGACACTTTTGGGGCAAAGCCATGCTGACGCTAAAACACATAGGTATTTCATTGGCGGTAACGAGTCTTTGTAGTCTCACAACGCTATCCAGCTACGCCAACACGCCCTCCAATCCGCGCTCTGCTGCGGATGAATTTGCCCAGTGGCGGCAACAAACAAAAGAAACGTTTCAGCAGTACCTCGATGAAAATGACCGTGCTTTTATTGGCTTTTTAAAGGAAAGCTGGGACCCCGTTGAGCTGAAACGCCCTGAACAACAAAACACAGAACCTAAACCCGTTGAGCTGCCAAAAGCGCCTGTAATAAAAGAGCCGATTGCAAACGAACCCATTATTGATAGCCAACCACAAGCGACTCCCACTCCGCCGCTAACCGTTCCACCACCTACAGTAGCCATCACTCCATTAGCACCGAGCCAGCAACCCAGCGCGGAGTTCAACTTTTATGGCTATGCCATCGAAGTGCCATACGATACCAAACTGATTAAGCCCGCTAAAGGCAGCCCTAATAGCGACATGATCGCGAATCAATGGCAAAGCATGGCGCTGAGTAATTTTCAGCCCACAGTCGAACGCTTACTGCAAATTCAACACGAATTACAGCTAAGCGATTGGGCCATGTTGCAACTCACTGCAGCGTTTTCAGGGACGTTATATCCGCGTGATGATAATAGCCGCTCATTATTGAGTTGGTTCTTGCTGGTTAAATCGGGATACGACGCCCGGGTTGCATTTAACAATTCGATTTTATTATTAATGCCCGCAGACGAGCCGGTATTTGGCGTTACTTACTTCACCTTAAACGATAAGCGTTATTACACCTTAAACAACGCGCTACAAAGTCCCGATAAGCGTCCTTACTCAAGCTCTCAAGCCTATACCTATCAAGGGCAATACGATGCAGCGCGCACGCAAATGCGCTTTATCCCTGCGGATGCATTCATGGCCCGTGGCGAACCTAAAGTACGCCAGTTAACATTCACTGATGCTGGGCAAGAATGGCGTGTCGACATTCCCTACACCGACGCACAAATAGCCTATTTAAACAGCTTGCCGCAGCTACCGCTGCGTCGTTACTTTCGCGCAGGACTGCCCGCTAACGCAAAAGATGCTTTACTTACGCAACTGCGGCCGATGATTAACGGTCAAAGTGAAGTGGTTGCTGTTAATCGCTTACTGCGATTTGTACAAACCGCATTTGCGTATCAAACCGATGAGCAGCAATTTCATTACGAAAATTATTTATTTCCGCTAGAGACCTTGTACTACCCATACTCTGACTGTGAAGATCGCGCTGCGCTATTTGCTTGGTTAACCGAAACACTATTAAATTTAGATGTCGTGATTTTGGATTATCCTGGACACGTAGCCACAGCAGTGGCCTTCACCGAACCGGCAGTAGGCAGCTCTATCAACTTTGGCGGAAAACACTACACCATTGCCGACCCGACCTATGTTAATGCCACAGTGGGTATGGGCATGCCGCAGTACGAGCAGGTACAACCTAAAGTCGAAGCGTTTTGAACCCAGCCTGCAATAAACGGGCACCGATATCGAGTGTGACTCGCGGTTGCCCGCTTTGTCGTGAGGGTTGGCCTATACGACAACACTAGTCCTTTTCTAGAAGGCGCTAGCGCGCTACTCTTGCGCCTCATCTTTAGCTCATGATTGTTGTAGAAAGGTTTATCATGTCTCTTGTTATCGCCGTCGTCCCCGTTACTGCCTTTGCGCAAAACTGCACTATTGCTATGTGCAAAAAAACTCTTGAAGCCGCGATTATTGATCCCGGTGGCGATATCAATCGTATTATTGAACAGCTCGATTCCATGGGCGCTAAGCCCACTAAGATTTTACTGACGCATGCTCACATTGACCATGCAGGTGGCACCGCAGCACTCGCCAAACAGCTCAGCCTGCCGATTATTGGTCCGCATAAAGATGATGATTTTTGGATTCAGGCCTTGCCGCAACAGTCGGCCATGTTTGGCTTTCCAGCCGTAGAAAAATTCACCCCTACGCAATGGCTAGATGATGGCGATAAGGTGCAGGTTGGTGACGTCGAATTGGATGTGATTCATTGCCCCGGTCATACCCCAGGGCATGTCGTGTTCTACAACAAAGAGAATCAATTCGCGCAGGTGGGAGATGTTATTTTTAATGGTTCGATTGGTCGTACCGATTTTCCGAAAGGAAACCACCAACAATTACTAGAATCCATCCGTGAAAAGTTATTTCCTCTGGGCGATAACGTTGAATTTGTGTGCGGTCACGGCCCTAATTCCACCTTTGGTAATGAGCGCCTACATAACCCATTTGTGTCCGACCACCGCGGTTAAAGTTAGCTAACGGCGACTGCACTCATGGTTTTGAGGCAGTCGCTGCTTGTCCAGGAATGGCTTGTGGAATTGGCAAAGCATTGGTTTGCAGAGCAGCAAGTTGCTTACTCCGCGCTACACTCTGAGCTATCGCAGCATTCATTTGCTCATCGTACATATCTAACCATGTACGCGAACCCGGCAGCATTCTGGCAAGATCACGCATCCCTTGTTTCAAAGCAGTTAAGTGCGATTGATAGCTCTGTTCTTGATCCAACAACACACTTTTGAAAGCAGTAGCACTGCTGCTATCCAATATTTGTTTCGCTTGGCTAAAACTTTCTGCAGACTCAGTCGCTTGCTTTCGCAACGCATCCACTTCTTCTTGCAACAGGGTTAATGCGCGCTTATCGACGTACTCAACGTCAGGCTGCAACAAACTAACAATGCCTAGAGTTGAAGCCGTAGAAAGACCAACAATAGCGAGGATAGCCAGCACAAATACGATCTTACGATTGAGGGACACCGAGTCCTCCAACGCCGCAATCCGCTGAACTTCGGTGAGTTCAACCTCTTCCTCTTCGCTTTTTGCCATAACTGGTGCTCACGTTAAATCATTACAATCTAAGCGTAGCAGAATCTGAAAAAATCGAGATTTAATGGCTAAAACCCTAATCGCTAGGCATAAAAAAACCCGCACGAGACGGGTTTCTTCATTCGCTTTGGGGCTATTACTTCTTGAAGCCACCGAAACGCTTCTGGAACTTGTCGATACGACCACCAGTGTCCAGAACTTTCTGCTTACCAGTGTAGAACGGGTGACAAGCAGAACATACGTCCAAGTACATAGTACCAGGCTTAGTTGAACGGGTTTTAACCACGTTACCACAAGAACAAGTTGCTTCTAGAGCAGCGTATTCTGGATGAATACCTTCTTTCATAGGACACCTCATGTCTTCACGCCGCCACCTGCCGACTGTCGCCAAGCACCGCGTTACTAGCTAATGATTTAAATACAAGTTGCCCTTGCAAGGGCAATAAGGACGCGCATAATACCAGAGCCGACCTAAGCAGCAAGTCTTTTCATGTCCTTTTTTGTAGTTGAGATCGCTCTCCCCGTCCCATTGCACCGCACGTTCGATTATTTACCGGTGCAAAACGACACGCAAGAACACTACCTTCCGGGCCAACGTGTGCGCGCCGAATTCGGCCGACAGTTGCTTACTGGCATCGTTGTTGGTTGCAAAAACCACACGGAAGTTCCGCAGAATAAATTACGAGCCCTGCTCGAACGTTGTGATGACGCCCCCTTAATCAATGAGCACAGCTTGACTTTGTGTCGCTGGTTAGCCGATTACTACCATCACAGCTTAGGCGAAGTGCTAGAGCACATGCTGCCGGTGATGTTACGCCGTGGCTGCTCACTCAGCGAAGCCAATGAGCGTATTTGGCGTCGCATCGCCAATGTCGACACGAATCCAAAACTGCGCGGCGAAAAGCAAATTGCTTTGTGGAAAAAATTTCAGCACAGCGAATGCTGGGCTCATGCCGATATGACGGCAGCTGGCTTTGCCCTTGCACAACTTAAGCGCCTTGCCGAGCTTGGACTGATTGTTGAGGAAGAAGCCCTACCGCTACCGAATATTCCAGCCGTTGATCCGGTATTTCACACCTTAAATGCTGAACAACAAGCCGCTTTGCATGCGATTGAGCCCTACTTAGGTCGTTTTAAAGCTTGTTTGCTAGAAGGCGTTACCGGTTCTGGCAAAACCGAAGTCTATCTACGTTTAATTAATCAGGTATTGAGTAAGGGCCAGCAAGCCTTGGTGTTGGTGCCAGAAATTGGCCTTACCCCACAAACGGTTCAGCGCTTTCAAGAACGCTTTAATGTCCCCGTTGCGCTGTTGCACAGTAGTTTGAATGATCGTGAACGCCTACAAGGTTGGCGTCAGGTCAGCGAAGGCAAAGCCCGCATTCTTATCGGAACACGCTCGGCAGTGTTTACCCCCATGCCAGAACTTGGTCTGATTATTTTGGACGAAGAACACGACGGCTCGTTTAAGCAGCAAGATGGTTTGCGCTATTCCGCTCGCGACTTCGCCTTAGTGCGTGCGCATCAAAGCCAAGTGCCCATCGTACTGGGTTCAGCAACGCCCTCTTTAGAAACCTTGCACAATGCGCTGACGGGTCGCTATTTACACTTAAAACTGTCCCAACGTGCCGGCAAAGCCAAACCGCCGCAAATGAAGCTGCACAGTATATTGCATCAGCCACTAACGGCAGGGTTTGCCCAACCCGTGTTGGCAGCCATGCAAAAACATTTAGAAAATAATAAGCAGGTGCTGGTATTTATTAACCGTCGCGGTTTTGCGCCCTTGCTCGCGTGTCGTGATTGCGGCTGGATGGCGGAATGTCGCCGCTGTGATGCACGCTTAACCCTGCACCAATATCCACCGCACTTGCATTGCCACCATTGCGATTTTCAACAAGGTATTCCCGCGCATTGCCCGCAGTGCCAAAGCCATAAAGTAGAAGCCGTAGGCCAAGGCACCGAGCGCATTGAAGAGCAGCTCGCGCAGCTATTTCCGCAACGCCCAATTCGCCGCGTTGATCGCGATACGGTGCGCAATAAACAGGCGTTCGACGAGCTATTTAATGAGATTCACACCGGAGGCTCGTGCATTTTGGTCGGCACACAAATGCTGGCCAAAGGGCATCATTTTCCGGATGTGACCTTGGTGGTGATTCTCGATAGCGATGCCGGATTGTTCAGTGCCGATTTTCGCGGCATGGAGCACAGCGCGCAATTAATCGAACAAGTATCCGGACGAGCTGGGCGGGCTGATAGCCCCGGGCAAGTATGGATTCAAACCTTGTATGCCGATCACCCACAACTCAATCTCCTGATTGACAGTGGCTATCATGCGTTAGCCCTGTCCATGCTGCAGGAGCGCCAGCTACAGCAGCTACCACCCTATACTCACATGGCTTTGCTGCGCAGCGAGTGTGAAGATCGCATTCAAACCCAACAACTACTGCAACAGGCGCGTGCCTTTATTCAAGATTGGCAGCGCCAACATGCTCATGATAATGCACCGGTAACGCTACTCGGGCCGTTTCCTGCGATTATGGAACGACGAGCTGGGCGCTTCCGTTACCAACTGCAATTGTTCTGTCCAGGGCGCGTTCCACTGCATCAAACCTTAGAAGCCCTCGTGCAGTATTTGCAGCAGCTGAAAGGCTTTGGCAAAGTACGCTGGAATTTAGACGTTGATCCACTCGATACGATATAAATACGAGATATTTTTACCACCGCCTATTAAGAGAGAAACCTGTGACACCAGCAAATATGAAAAACCCAATCCATCTGCTCGCCTTTGGTCTTGGCTCAGGGTTAGTAAAAAAAGCACCGGGCACCTTTGGTACTCTCGCCGCCGTGCCGGTTTGGTGGTTGTTTCTAGATGGTGCACCGCTATCCGCCTATTTAGGGGTTCTTATTGCCGGTTTTGCTCTTGGCGTTGTCATCTGCGAAATCACCTCGCGCGATATGGGCGTGCACGATCACGGCGGTATTGTGTGGGATGAATGGATCGGGGTCTGGCTAACCTTGTTATGGCTACCGAACAGCGATAGCGCCATGGCAAACCTAGGCTGGCTAGCGTATGGCGTCGCCTTATTCCGCTTCTTCGATATTCTCAAACCTTGGCCGATTAAATGGCTAGATCAAAAAGTTCACGGTGGCTTCGGCATTATGATTGATGACGTACTGGCAGGTGTATTTGCCTTGTTAGTGCTGCAGGGGACAGCATTCATTGTTTAACGCTAACGCCGCAGCATTCTCAACCAAGCGCCCACACTCAACAAACTGATTAACGAACCAGCCACATAGGTCATGGCCGCGGCAAATAGAATACGCCGCGCGCCCCGCATGTCATCATCACTGAGATAATCCCCACTTTGCAAAATCGGCAAAGCCTTACCAAAACTAGCGTTCCACTCAACAGGCAGGGTCACTAGGCTCACTAGAGTACTGACCAGCATGGAGCCAATAGCAGCCATAAATGCCCAGCGAGAAATCGCCGGATTCCAGACCGCCAGTAATGGCGCGGCGATTAATGCTGCAGGGGCGATTTTCTGAAAAATATAGCTAAACACCGCCAGTCCGGATCTTAACTTAAACGATGCCTCGCCAAGATGATCTTGCAAGGCATGACCAACTTCATGTGCAGCAACGACAACGGCTGTCAGAGAGCGTCCATCGAGCTTATCTTTAGTTAATCGCACGGTTTTACTTGAGGGGTCATAGTGATCACCACCCTCAGTTTCCTCGACCTGTACACCGCCTAATTCAAGTCGTGTGATTAAATGCCGCGCCATATCACCGCCAGTACCGGGAAAATCCGCACGTTCCGCAGAATAACGTTTCAGAACCCATTTCACCCATTGTGATGGCCCCACCACGACGATAAGAACGAGTACAAACGCCAAGATCCAGATCACTATCCCACTCCTGAATTAGTCTATTGTTAAATCCGAGCCAACCATTTTTGCATAGATATTAGTCATGCCGAGCCTAGGCTGCTAGAATACGCGCCCTGTTTTACCCTGAGGGTTGGCCCCTTGAGTATCAATTTCATCGCCTCATCAAAACTGCCGACACCGTTTGGTACCTTCACCATGCACGGCTTCGAGGACACAGAAACAGGCAAGGAACACGTCGCCTTAAGTATGGGTGACATAGCCGATGGTAAGCCAGTTTTGGCTCGCGCGCACTCTGAGTGTCTTACTGGAGACGCTTTATTTAGCATGCGTTGCGATTGTGGCTACCAACTAGAAGAAGCCCTACGTGCCGTTGCAGAAGCTGGGCGCGGTGTCGTTTTGTATCTACGCCAAGAAGGTCGTGGAATTGGCTTATTAAACAAAATCCGCGCTTATCATTTACAAGATCAAGGGGCAGATACCGTAGAAGCTAACGAGCGACTGGGCTTTGGTGCTGACATGCGCGACTACAGCATGTGCCGCCCTATGCTAGAACACTTAGGTGTGAAAGGTATTCGCTTGATGACCAACAATCCACGTAAGGTAAAAGCCTTATCCGAAGCTGGCGCTCGTGTCGTTGAACGCGTTGCATTAGAAGTTGGTCGTAACCCGCATAACGATGGCTACTTAAATACAAAAGCCAGCAAGCTGGGTCATATGATGACTCATCAAGACGACGACCCAGAAGCTATCTAGTTTCTTGTGAATAAAAATAAAGGCGCGAAACAGCGCCTTTATTTTTGAATTCGACGAATATGCAGCATGATTTGATGCCCTTCAAACTGGCGACTCAACGTCGCTAACTTAGCAACATGGCGTTCGTTCAATTCGGTATCCGTGGGTAGCAGTACTGCACCACCCGGACTCACCAAATTACCGGCTAATATCATGCCTACTTTGGCCTCGGTGATCGGAATACGTTCCATGTTCGGTACGACGCCACCATCAAAGCTATCGAGCACTTCAACAAAAACATCCACCAGCTCGCGATCGTAACGCTGCCCAGCCATTCGTACTAAATAGGTTTTAGCATCTTCTTCCGTTAACGTTTCACCCAAGAAGTTGTGCTCTCGTTGTAACTCAACAAAGTCGCCAACAATTCTCAGTATTCGCGCTTCTTTCGGAATAGCATCGCCCGCTAAACGGTCCGGGAAACCTTTGCCGTTGTACAATTCCATATGCGAACGAATGATGTTAGCGGCATTTTGCAGTGGTTCAAGCAGCATAAGTGAGGTTTGGCCATTAATCGTAAAGCGACCATACTCCGCCTTTTCGGCATTCGACATTTGCGAAATTGCCTTAGTGAGTATCGCATCTGCCAAACCTACTTTGCCGATATTACGTAACAAAGTTGCGTAGTAAATGTCATCGACGCGCGCATCGTCCAGCTTGGCTGCGATGGCGAAAGTTTTGGTGAGAATGGCGATTTTGTCAGTACTGCCCCTCTCCTCACCATTGCGTGCTTCCATGATGCCCACCAAGATATGCACCATGGCATCAAACTCTTGGCGCAAGGTTTGATAAGCTTCTTGCAACTTAGCTTCAGCTTCACCAACCGCATTAGTGGCGCCTTGGAACTTCACTTGCAACTCTCGATTCAACCTTGCAAGTTCTTCATTCTGATCAACGATATGTGCACTTAAACGCACATTCGCAGCCTTTAAATCGCGCGACTCTAAGGCCTCAACCACCATAGTGCGAAGCTGATCATTATCCCATGGCTTGGAAATATAACGATAAATATTCCCTTCGTTCACGGCTTTAATGGCTGAATCCAAGTCAGAATATCCCGTCAGCAATACACGAATCATCTGCGGCCATGTTTCAAAGCATGTCTTGAGTAACTGCGCCCCATTCATTCCCGGCATGCGCATATCAGAAATAATCATATCGAAAGAGCCGTTGTTCAATTGCTCGATCGCTTCGTCTCCACTGTTTGCAACAACGACATCGAACTGGCGATAGAAGAGTCGCTTCAGTGCCTGTAAAACACCAGGCTCGTCATCAACTAATAACAGCCGCCCTTGCTTCTCTGTAACCTGATCATGACTACTTTCCGTTAACATCTTTACCATCCCCGCGATTCATAGGTAACACCACAGTGAAGCAGCTTCCATGGCCGACTTCGGTAGTTAGCTCAATATTACCGTTATGTTCCTGTATTAACTTGTAGCACAAAGCCAGCCCCATACCGGTACCTTGGTCTTCTGGCTTTGTGGTAAAGAAGGGTTCAAATATTCGACTGGCAACCTCGGTAGACATTCCCGTACCCGTGTCACTAACACTGATTTTCAAATGCTGGTCGACTATTTTCTCAGTCAGACAAATAACTCCACCCTCATCGCCCAATGCCTGAATCGCATTAACCAGTAAATTCATCACAACCTGACCTATCTGAGATGGACTACAGACAATTGGTGGGCATTCAACGAGGTTGATCTCTAAAGTGGTATTCGAGTTAATGCGGCTACGGGCGATATTGATGACACTGTTTAAATCGCTATTAACATCGCAAATACGTTTTTCAGAACTATTGTGACGACTCAGTTTTTTCATATCCCTGACAATCTGATCAACCCGCGCAATGCCATCAGTACAATCCTGTAATCGCTGCGGTGCCAGCATACAGGTATCTTGTATTTGCAGACGTTGATACGCCACCAGCAGCTCTTGATAAAACGGTGAGCGAATATCTAAATGATCCGAAGCATGATCAATAATTTGAATAAATTCAGTAAGGGCGGTTAGATCCTCCCGCAACCCATCTAAATTACTTTCGATATAGGCGATGGGATTATAGATTTCATGCGCAATGCCAGCCGCTATTTCTCCCAAACTGGCTAAGCGCTCAGCGGATTGCATATGCTCTGAAGCTCGCTCTAATTGCGTCGTTAAGCCCTCCTCTCGATGAAGGCTCATATCCAGCGCCTCCTCCGCACGCTGACGGCGATAGGCAAACATCAATAGCATCGCCATTACCAAACCACTGATAAGCGCTAATAATAACGGCACGAAGGGGTTATAAAACGACTGGCGAATACTGCTAGCTTCAAAACTGATGGCTAACTCGGGAAGAAGAAAGTCATTAAATACTTCCATTGTCGATTGGGTCACTGGCCCATCAATCCGCTCACTCATACGATAGCGAATGTCATGAAAACCCATATCGGCCAACAAACCCGTCATCCATGCATCAACCGATATACGCACGCCCATATGCTTGTCTTCGTCGGTAATATCGAGTAACAAATTAGTCGCAGGGGCATCGACTCTAGGAGGCCGAACTTCACCGTCAAGTTCCGCTAAATTGAGCTTCACCTGCCAATCCGTGTTCTGTTTCAATGTCTTCGCTTGAGGGGCAACAACAATATGAGGGCCAAGGGAGGATCGACCACCAGCCAAGGGCTGCAAAGTATCCGGCGTGTCGTTCGAGCTTGGGTAGAGGGTGGCATGAACATCATTTAACATGCCGTAATATTCACGCAGTGCGCGAATATAAACTCGCTCAAGTACTTGTCGAGCAACTCCCTGGGCTCGTGTTTGCTCCATGTAACTACCCGTTAGGTAGACACAGGCACTCACGCCCATAGACAAAATAATAATCACGAGGAGATGTCGTTGTGGCACCTGCTCCTCCAACGGATTGACCTGCCTTCAAGTAAAGCAGGATTTCCGGAATGTGCAGGGAGTCTAGCGGGGGTTATGCCTGACTTACGAGACGCTGACGCACAGCTTTAAGGATTCCAGCTTGATCTAAACCACAATCGCGCCACTGCCGAGATGGTGTGTCGTGCTCGATGTAATGATCTGGGATACCCAATGTTAAAACATGACACAAGATATGTGAGGCACTAATACACTCTAATACCGCACTACCAGCACCACCCATGATGGCGTTTTCTTCGAGAGTAACGATAAGATCATGGCTTGAAGCCATCTCTCTAACGAGTGCTTCATCCAACGGCTTCACAAAACGCATATCAACGACAGTCGCGTCTATAATTTCAGCTACCTTCATAGCTTCAACTAACGGAGCGCCAAAAACCAAAAAGGCGACACGCTGGCCACTATCGACGCCAGACGTACGACGCACAATGCCCTTACCAAGTTCGAGTAATTCCATATTGGTACGGGTAGCAACGCCAGCACCTGATCCTCGTGGATAGCGTACAGCCGCAGGACCAATATGCTGATAGCCGGAATAAAGCATATTGCGACACTCGGCTTCATCCGAAGGTGTCATGATGACGATATTAGGAATACAGCGCATATAGCTAATGTCGTATGCGCCATGATGAGTTGGGCCGTCTTCACCCACTAACCCAGCGCGATCAATCGCAAATAGTACATCGAGATTCTGCAATGCCACATCATGAATCAACTGATCATAACCGCGCTGTAAGAAGGTCGAGTATATCGCCACAACAGGTTTGCTACCTTCGCAAGCTAAGCCCGCAGCAAGCGTCACTGCATGCTGCTCCGCAATAGCGACATCGAAATAGCGATCGGGATATTCGTGTGAGAAACGCACCATGTCTGAGCCTTCACACATGGCTGGCGTGATCGCCATCAAACGCTCATCAACAGCAGCCATATCACATAACCATTCACCGAAAACATTCGAATACGTCGGCTTTTTAACGGCAACAGGAGGAGTCGCGATGGGCTTCAACGCATGATATTTGATCGGATCTTTTTCTGCTGGCTCGAATCCCTTACCTTTGCGCGTCACTATATGCAAAAAACGCGGGCCAGATAATTTTTTCAGGTTTTCTAACGTATTAATCAGCTCATTGAGATCGTGCCCATCAATCGGGCCGTAGTAGTTAAATCCTAACTCTTCAAACAAAGTGCCGGGAGCAACCATGCCCTTCATGTGCTCTTCAGTTTTACGCGCAAACTCCCATGCCGCAGGAATCTTTTCCAACACCTTTTTACTGCCACTGCGCATAGCTGAATACGTACGGCTAGACCAAATACGAGTGAAGTATTTATTCAAAGCACCCACGTTGTTAGAGATCGACATATCGTTGTCGTTCAAGATCACCAACATATCGGCTTTTTCATGACCAGCATGGTTTAACGCTTCAAAGGCCATGCCTGCCGTAATCGCACCATCACCAATAATCGCAACAGTTTCACGCGGTTTTTTTTGCGCTCTAAAGGCTAGAGCCATACCTAGTGCGGCGCTAATCGAGGTGCTGGAATGACCAACACCGAAGGTATCGTAAGGGCTTTCTGAACGCAGAGGAAAGGCAGCAGGACCTTCCGCTGTACGAATCGTTGGCATCGCTTCACGACGCCCTGTCAGTATTTTATGCGGATAGGCTTGGTGACCTACATCCCAAACCAATTTATCCGAAGGCGTATCAAAAACATGATGTAATGCAACGGTAAGCTCAACCACCCCTAAGCCTGCAGCAAAATGCCCGCCGGATTGGCCAACGCTATACAGCAGGAACTCACGCAACTCGAGGCAAACCTGAGGTAACAGAGAGGCATCCAAAGAACGCAAATCTGCGGGAGAATCAATTTGATCCAACAGAGGCGTTACAGGACGGGTACTGGGAATCTCGGTAAACATCAAAACAGCTGCGACATCCGGGTATTGGGGGGCTTTTGGCTAGATCTGAGAATGACTAACAAATGCCACCGATGAAAAGGCTGCCATTCTAACGACTGTTGCCGCCAATGAGTAGCGCGAATAATAGGCTCCGGTCACAGAAGTGTGCCTTTCTCAGCATAATTTGGCCATCAAGCTAAACCATAGTTCAAACATTGAGGTTAAGCTTAGTGCTTACGCTCCACAATGTAATTGGCCAAGGTGGCTAATGTATTCGTGTCACCAGGCAGGCAGGTTAAAGCCTTGTGCGCCTCTGCCACCAGCTCGGCTGCTTTAGCGCGAGCACCTTCCAGCCCAAGCAAGGCTGGGTAAGTCGGTTTATTCAGAGCAATATCGGCACCCTGAGGTTTACCTAACGTAGCGGTATCACTTTCAATATCGAGAATGTCATCCTGCACTTGAAAAGCCAAACCAATAGCCTCTGCATAACTTATGAGAGCATCCCGCTGCTCTGTTGGTAAGTTAGTGCTAACACAAGCTGCGCCCATTAACACAGCAGCGCGAATTAAGGCTCCGGTTTTATGGCGATGCATTCGTTCCAATGCGGCGAGCGTCATGTCTTTGCCCACATGCCCGAGATCAATACTCTGACCAGCAACCATACCCGCAGTACCTGCAGCACTCGATAGGATTCGAATCAATTGCAAACGCTGAGTATCAGACTGCAATGGCGCATTCGCCAATAACTCGAACGCTCCTGTTAGCAAAGCGTCACCCGCCAAAATAGCGGTCGCTTCATCAAAGGCAATGTGACAAGTCGGTTTACCGCGTCGCAAATCATCGTTATCCATAGCCGGTAAATCGTCGTGCACTAGGCTGTAACTATGAATCATTTCAATCGCGACGGCGGCTACATCAGCTTGTTCTGGCGAACCACCCAGCGCTTCTACCGTGGCGTAAACAAGAAATGGCCGAACGCGTTTACCACCATTCATAACGCCATAACGCATTGCATCCGCTAAACGCGGATCACTGCTATTCAGGGTAGTCAGTTGTTGCTCAAAACAGGTCGCTAATCGCCCTTGGATTTGGTCTAGCTTCATCCCCGTTCATCACCCGTTACGAATGGTTGAGACACGCTCTGGCCACTGTGCTCAATCAACACTTGTACGCGTTGCTCGGCCGCTGCTAACGATTGCTGGCACTGGCGCGTTAAATTCACGCCCTGCTCAAATGCTTTAAGAGAGTCTTCAAGACTCAGCTCACCACTCTCCATATGATTCACAAGCTGCTCAAGCTCAGTAAGGGCGGATTCAAATTCAAATTCTGCTTTTACTTCTTTCATATCAAATGCTCTTCATAAGTGCGGCCACACTAAACCCAAGGCGAACCATGGTCAACCGCTGCTAAAGCGTGAAATAGAAAACAATTTTATCACTCAGAGCAGGAAGAAAATGCCTGGTTGACTACACTCAATTACAAAGAAATGCATTTATCCTATCGCAAGTGCAAGGAGTAACAGTGGATCTCGCATCATTAGTTGGCGTCCTCGGGGCCTTTGGTATCGTTATTATGGCGATGATATTAGGGGGCGATATTTCCATGTTCGTTAACGTCCCTTCAATACTTATCGTGGTCGTCGGCAGTATGTTTGCCGTATTAATGAAATTCGAACTCGGGCAATTTTTAGGAGCATTCAAAATAGCCGGCAAGGCATTTGCGTTTAAATTGGTAAAACCAGAAGCCCTGATCGGTGAAATCGTCGAGATGGCCGGACTTGCACGCAAAGGCGGCTTGCTTTCTCTGGAAGGGAAAGAAGTTAGCGACGAATTTTTAGGCAAAGGCATCCAGCTGCTCGTGGATGGCCATGACCCAGACGTGGTGCGCACCTTACTCAGTAAAGAAATGAAACTCGCCAGCGAACGTCACGATACCGGTATTACCATTTTTAAGGCCATGGGGGACGTAGGTCCGGCGATGGGAATGATCGGTACTTTGATTGGTCTAGTAGCCATGTTGGCCAACATGGATGATCCTAAATCCATTGGCCCGGCGATGGCCGTAGCACTTCTCACCACCTTGTATGGTGCCATGATGGCAACCATGTTGATGTTACCGATTGCCGATAAATTATCGCTGCGCAAGGCTGAAGAAGATACGCTCAAATCCATGATTATTGATGCTCTTTTAGCTATTCAAAGCGGTCAAAATCCTCGAGTTATTGAATCTATGCTGCAAGCCTACGTGCAAGAAGGTAAGCGCGCGACGGCGGATGATTAATCACTATGGCTGCTGAAGAAGAACAAGAATGTCCACCGTGTCCTGCTGGTATTCCAGCTTGGGTAATGACATTTGCAGATCTAATGTCACTGCTAATGTGCTTTTTCGTTTTGTTGCTTTCATTCTCGGAAATGGACGCCCTTAAATTCAAGCGCTTAGCTGGTGAACTCAGAGAAGCCTTTGGCGTGCAAACTCTCGTTAACGTTAGTGATCCCCCAAAAGGGACCAGTATTATCGCGCGCCACTTTAGTCCGTCGATTCCTGAGCCAACGCCGATAAACGAAGTACGACAAAAAACCAGCGATATCACTAAAAGCTCGCTTGAAGTGCTATGCCAAGACGAAATCACTCAACAGGAAACTCGTCAGGGCGACCAAGGCATGTTGACGCGTGAAGTGGTCGTGCCAAGCACAGATAGCGAAGCAGAAACGAAAAAAAGTGAAGCTCAAGCAATGGAGATAGCCGCTAAATTAGAAGAGGAAATCGCGCAAGGACAAGTTGAAATTGAAACAGTCGGGAAAAAAATTATTATCCGAATTCAACAGAAGGACACCTTCCGTTCCGGCTCAGATTATATTGAGGATCGCTTCTTACCCGTAATCGATAAAATACGGGAAGTACTGGTAACGATTCCTGGGCGTATATCGGTAGAGGGTCACACGGATGATATCCCATTAAAGGGCGGGCGCTTTCGCTCTAACTGGGCGTTATCCACTGCACGCGCAACTGCCTTTGCTGAGGAGCTATTTATTGCTCCTGAAATGGACGAAAGTCGTTTTCAGGTCGTGGGTCATGCAGACAAACAGCCGCTCGTTGCCAACACAGATGATGCTTCGCGCGCACGCAATAGACGAGTAGAAATTATTATTTTGCGCACACAAGAAAATGATGACGACGATACACCAGAAATACCGACTGATCAGCGCGACATCAAAGATGCTGCAAATGCTCAGCCAGAAGATTTTGAATTAGATCCGAACGAAATTTTTTAACAAGATACTCTGTAGTGACATCGTTTTTATCAGAGCAACGACACTCTTTAGGAGAGATATCGTGGAAGAGAGACGCCGCTATTTTCGCTTAGATGACGAAGTTATTTTAGACTTCGAAACGATTACCCATGAAGAAGCTCATCAATGGAAAGTGAAGCATGTTCAGCATCAAAGTGAACTGGCAGAGTTAGAGCGAGATATCAGTTCAATACTGGCGCAACTGCAATCACAAAATCCAGCAATAACCAAAGTGCTAGATTTATTCAATCGCAAAGTGAATTTATTAGTTTCGCCACTGGGTAATAAAAATACGGATAAAGAAATTAGCCAGACAGAGATGCGCACGCGCGTAAACCTTAGTGCTTGCGGCATGGCTTTTCATAGTAAAGAACCCATGGCTGAAAACGAAAACTTACGCGTGCAAATGCAGCTAAAACCATCCAACGCACCAGTGTCGTTAATAGGGACGGTTGTTGGTGTGGAAGCATCAGACAATATCGATGCACCTTACCTTGTGCGGGTAAACTTTGAAGGCTTACGCGAAGCTGAACAGGAGTTGCTAATTCATCATTTATTTCAACTGCAATCGCGCGCTCTGCGTGAACGCAACCAAGCCCAGAACGACGCAGAATAAGGTCAACAACACCATCTTGGCTTGGGGCCGCGTCAGTTTCTGGTATGATGCGGCCTTCTCTTTTGACGAGTCACGACCATGCCAGGACCCCGTGTTTATTCCGAGCACCCTCTTAGCATCGCACATGAATTCCCACTCGATGATCAAGCGGCCATTCACCTGATACGAGTGCTGCGCTTGACCGAGGGCGATCCGATTCGCGTGTTCAATGGTGACGGCCATGAATACAATGCGACCCTGTGCCAAGTCAGCAAAAAATCTGCCCATTTTCATGTTTCTGCTATCGAACGTAGCGATGCCCTTATGCCCTTATCACTGCACTTAGGACAAGTCGTATCGAAAGGCGATCGCATGGATTTCACCATTCAAAAAGCAACAGAATTAGGGGTTAGCGACATTACTCCACTATGGAGTGAACGCTGCGATGTGCGTTTGAAAGGCGAAAGGTTAGACAAAAAAGTGGAGCATTGGCAGCGAGTTGCCATTGCCGCCTGTGAGCAAAGCGGTCGCAATCGGATTCCGACCATTCATGAACCACTAAATCTTAGTCAGTGGCTGGCAACCGTCGACTGCGAGAAAAAACTATTACTACATCCACACAACCAGCAGCCGTTAACGGCAGATAAGGCCCCGAGCAGTACAGCGTTACTTGTCGGGCCAGAAGGCGGCTTTAGCGACGACGAAGTCGCGCTTAGCGCAAAGAACGGATTTGATGGTTTACTACTAGGGCCGCGAATCCTGCGCACCGAAACCGCAGCCCTAACCGCCATTAGTGTTTTACAGTATGTATGGGGCGACTTTCGCTAAACGATAAAATTTTAGCTTACAGTTTGAGCCGATAACTTAATCGTTATTGGCATTAGCACTGACTAATCTCACCTGCCGCCAATCCCAATAAGACGACAGCAAGTAAATACCAATAAATAACGTCGCCCACCATTCAATGATGCGCTTGCCATTGCTGATTTCAACGCCGACAGTAACACCGGCAAAGCTAATAAACATACCCCATAAAATCAACATCAAAACACTTTTAAAGCGAAATGACGGCACGCTAAATCCGCGACGATAAGCGCGAATAATCAAGATAAAATTAATCGTTAATGCCAACAACATTCCCTGAAAAAATAAATTGGCGCCACGCACATGTATAAACCAATTCGTATCGGCTTTTTCGGGTAGGAGCACCGCAGTGCCCGCTAATAAGCCGACCGCAGCCAGAACGCCAAAAAATTGCATTATATTCAGCGCGATATTATTCGAGACAGGCGCTAGCCAAGTTCGCATCACTTGCCACCACACAACAAAAAACGCGCAAGCTGCGATCATTCCACCACGAAAAATAAAACCTGCATCCCCTTTCATTCCGGTATGCGTAATATCCGTACAGCCATCAATAAATGGATTACAAAACTCGGCTGTACCTTGATCGACACCAACATAATAAGTGACTGCGATGGTCCCCATCGACAACACAAACGACGCCAAAGCTATAAATTGACCGAATGACATACCTACCTCCAAAAACGTTGGGCGTATCATAACACCAGCCTACTAAAGACCTGTATGGTCAATTTAATGCGAGTCAGTTGCGCATACATTACCACGCAGGAACTTGGCCTGTTATCATGGCCGCAATGACAAATAGGCAGTGATCATGGCCAAGAAAAAAACAGCATACGTCTGTACCGAATGCGGATCAGACCACAGCAAATGGCAGGGCCAATGTACTGACTGCGGCCAATGGAATACTTTGCAAGAATTCGTAGTATCGAGCAGTAAAGCCCCAACACGCGATGCTCGCTTTGAAGGTTACGCCGGAGATACCTCTAGCCAAGGCGTACAGAGACTGGCCGATATCAATTTAAACGAAGTGCCGCGCTTCACCAGTGGCATGGCGGAATTCGATCGCGTTCTCGGTGGTGGCCTCGTACCTGGATCAGCCATCTTGATTGGCGGCCATCCTGGCGCGGGGAAATCCACGCTCCTACTGCAAACCTTATGCAATCTCGCGGCTCATATGCCTGTGCTGTATGTGACCGGTGAAGAAAGCTTGCAACAAGTTGCCATGCGCGCACAGCGTTTAGGTTTGCCACTTAACGACTTACAAATCCTCAGCGAAACCAATGTTGAACGACTAACGCAATTACTACAGCAGCATAAGCCTAAGATTGTTGTAATTGATTCGATTCAAGTTATGCATGTCGAAGGCATAGAGTCGGCGCCGGGTAGCGTATCGCAAGTGCGCGAGAGCGCGGCTTATTTAACCCGCTTTGCCAAACAAACAGGCACAGTCCTGTTACTAGTAGG
The DNA here is from genome assembly GCF_000355675.1 of Thalassolituus oleivorans MIL-1. Lineage (NCBI taxonomy): Bacteria > Pseudomonadati > Pseudomonadota > Gammaproteobacteria > Oceanospirillales > Oceanospirillaceae > Thalassolituus > Thalassolituus oleivorans. Next base: position 3,384,622 of record NC_020888.1, read on the forward strand.
CCACGTTACTAAAGATGGCACACTGGCAGGGCCAAAAGTCCTCGAACATATGATCGACTGCTCGATCATGCTCGAAGGTTCTGGGGATAGCCGTTACCGAGTTCTACGTGCCATTAAAAACCGTTTTGGCGCCATTAATGAGCTCGGCGTGTTCGCCATGCTCGATACCGGACTAAAAGAGGTTAAAAACCCGAGTTCCATTTTCCTTAGCCGCAGCGATGAACCCGCTGCTGGCAGCGTGGTTATGGTCATTTGGGAAGGCACTCGTCCACTCTTGGTTGAGATTCAAGCATTGGTCGACGATAGTCATTTTGGTAACCCCAAACGTGTCGCCGTAGGCCTAGATCAAAACCGTTTAAATTTATTGCTTGCGGTATTACACCGTCATGGCGGCGTTCATCTTGGGGATCAAGATGTGTATATCAATGTCGTGGGCGGGGTAAAAGTATCGGAAACAGGAGCTGACTTAGCATTGTTATTGGCCGCACTCTCTAGCTTCCGTAATCAACCTCTAGAGCAAGGCTTAATTGTGTTTGGCGAGGTTGGTTTGTCCGGAGAAATACGCCCAGTGCCATCAGGACAGGAGCGTATAAAAGAAGCGGCAAAACATGGTTTTACTCGTGCCATTGTACCTAAAGCAAACGCTCCACGAGCGCCTATTCCCGGCATGGAAGTTATCGCTGTAGATAAACTACAAGAAGCAATCGAGCGGCTTTAAGGCGCTCGATTAATCATTAGCTCGCTGGTGCTCTGCATTTTCACGAACGCTAGGGTGCTGCGTGCTAGCAATGGTCGGACGACGTCGATGCAAAGCAGCCTTGCCCAACATATATGCCGACACCGGTGCAGTCATAAATAAAAATAAACTAATAACCAACTCGTGCACACGCAATTCACCATCGACAACACTAAACCAAATAACCGACGCGAGCAAAGTCGCTCCGATACCTAAGGTTGTCGACTTCGTAGGGCCATGCAAACGCGTAAAAAAATCTGGTAATTTCACCAGCGCTACCGACCCAACGAGCATGAATATACCGCCGATCATAATCAGCAGTGCAACTAAAATTTCCAACCAAAGGGCGCTAATCATTTCCATATTCATTCACTACCTATTCAATAATATCGCCACGTAATAAATACTTGGATAAAGCTGCAGTACTAACAAAGCCAAGCATGGCAATCAATAAGGCGCCTTCATAATACATGGCTGATCCATGATGCAGCCCCAATAAAATAATCAAGGCGATGCTATTAATATACAGAGTATCTAGTGCCAAAATACGATCGGTAATATCAGGGCCTTTAAACAAGCGCCACAAACACAAAACCAAGGCAATACACACCAAAACAGACGCTAGCAAAATTGCAATTTTTAACATGCAAAAATCTCCTGCAATGGCTGTTCATACCGACGTCGAATAAAATCAACTAACTCTTCTGTATTATCTAAATGCAGTGCGTGCACATATAACCAACGCCGATCTTCAGAAAATTCAACGCTAACAGTGCCCGGCGTTAACGAAATAGTGCTCGCTAATAGAGTCATCTGAAAGGGATCAGTAACCTGTAAAGGATAAGCAACCCAGCCCGGCTTCAGGGTGCTATTGGGCGCCAGCACTCGCTGCGCTACTTCAATATTTGCAACGATAATATCCCAAAGCAAACGCCTAATATAACGTACCGCCTTCCAAGGGTGTCGAATGGGAGGATGCCCACTGACATAGCGATGGGTCAACAGTGGAATTAGTACAGCTAAAATACTGCCCAAAATCAAATGGCCAAATGACCCTCCATTAAGCAGTAACCATACAATTAAGAGCAATAAACTATGCCAAGGCATAGGGAATAAACGCTTCATATTACTTACTCCCTACACTGAGATCACGCAACTGCACACCTTGGTGTAACCACTCAGACGCCAACATAGACCAATCCGTCAAGGGGCCAGCGAACACAACAAGCAATGGTGCACTCAATGCCAATATTGAAACGCCCACAATCTGACTAGAATGAGCGACTTTATTGTCATTTTCCGAAGGAAGCCCTTGGGTACGCCAAAATAAGGTTGTACCTGCACGCGACAATGCAATCAAAGTTACTAAACCCGAAATCAGTATCGCTGGCCAAACGCGCCAGATATAACCGCTTTCGGCTGCAGCTTGCATGATAAATACTTTGCCGATAAATCCTGAAAACGGCGGCAAGCCTACTAAGGCCATGGCTATAACGGCAAAAAGAATACCGAGCAGCCGTGGCTGTAATAAAGGCCGAGCTCTAACAAAACGGTCGCCCGCTTGCCCCCGCTGAGCTTGAATCAATCCGGCTAACAAAAATAAAGCGGCGGAGAGTAAGGTACTGTGCACGGTATAATAAACACCCGCGGCCGTTGCCTTAACATCCGCCATAGCAACCGTTAGCAGCAAGGTACCAACTGAAACAGCGATTATATTAGCTGCAAGCCAGCGCAATGAACGACTTGCTAATACCCCAAAAGATCCAACAATAATTGTGAGTATCGCCATTGGCCACAACCAATTCATACCCAGTAAACTCAACTCACCGGCATCATCGCCAAACACCGCCGTATGAAAGCGCCACATACTATATACGCCAACCTTAGTCATAATTGCGAATAAGGCAGCAACAGGAACCGACGTTGCAGCATAGGTATTGGGCAACCAAAAATGCATCGGCAATAGTGCAGCTTTAATACCAAAAACCACCAGCAATAGTAGTCCACCGGCTCGCGCTAAAGGCAATATATCCGAAGGTAAGTCACCCACCTTTGCCGCCATATCCGGTAAATTCAACGTTCCAAACACCCGATAAAGTATCGCTAACGCGATTAAAAAGAAGGCTGATCCAATAAGATTGTAAAGCACATAATGCAATGCAGCTTGAGTGCGCTGACGACCACCGCCATGAATTAACAACGAATAGGAAGCGATCAATAATATTTCGAAAAATACGAATAAATTAAATACATCAGCCGTTAAAAATGCGCCGTTAATACCCAGCAATTGAAATAAGAATAATGGATGAAAGAAACGGCCCGATTGATCATCCCCGGCAGCCGCATACAAGGAAACACTGACAGCCAAGACGGCCGTGAGAACAAGCATCATCGCTGCTAATGGGTCCGCTAGCAGCAATATACCAAACGGTGGGCGCCAATCTCCTAAAGCATAAGGTAATGGACCAAACAACAAACTATCGTGCAACAGCCAACCACTCGCGACGAGCGTTAATAGCAAAGTTATGAGCGTGATTTGACGCTGAGCAACAGGGCGTTCGTTAAAAAACGGAAACATCAGCACAACCGCGCCAATAAATGGCAACAGTATCGGTAGTATAGGTAGGTGCATCATGAATTAGCCCTTTTGTCTGCTGACACGGACTTATCGCCTAACACGTCTCCGGGGATTGCCTTGCCATCCACCTGATCATTACCTAGATCGGCACGAGCTCGTATCGCGAGAATCAATGCGAAAGCGGTCATCGCAAAACCAATCACAATGGCCGTGAGCACCAAAGCTTGCGGCAATGGATCAGCGTATTTACCACCATCACTCAAAATGGCCGCGCTATTTAAACTAAGACCACCGCTAGCAAACAAGAACAAATTCACTGCGTATGACAACAAGGTTAGACCCAATACAATTGTAAAGGTGTGCCCTCGCAACAACAGGAAAACCGAGCAGGTCACCATAACACCAACCGCAATAGCATAAATAAGCTCCATTATAAATGCCCTCCCTTAACCGCACTTCTTACCGGTCGGTCGATAGTCGTTAACTTACCCAAATTAGCTAATATTGATAGCGTCGCGCCGATCACAGTTAAATACACCCCTAAATCAAACACCATAGCGCTGGCCAACTCGAACTTGCCAACACCCGGCAGTGAGAAATAATCAAACCAAGATGTTAAAAATGGTCGTTCAAAAATCCAACTCCCAACGCCGGACAAACAGGCGATCAGAAGTCCACCACCAATAAACCATTGAAAATTCAAATCGCCACGATCACGCATCCAACCAACACCATGGGCAATATATTGCTGAATTAGCGCAATCGCTGTGATTAATCCCGCAATAAAACCACCACCCGGCAAGTTATGTCCGCGTAAAAAGATATACGCAGAAACAAGCAAGGCTAGTGGTAATAAACTTTGTGAGATTTGGGCCAACATCAATGGGTTTTTCTCACTCGCCCATGAACGACCATCACTATCCGCCGCGGGTATAAATAAACGAATACCTGCCAGTAATTTATAAATACCCAGAGCGGCAATACCTAATACAGTAATTTCACCAAACGTATCGAATCCACGGAAGTCGACCAAAATAACGTTAACAATATTGGTACCGCCACCACCAGTCTTACTATTAGCGACGAAGAAATCGCTGATAGAGGTCATTGGGTGAGTCAACATGGCGTAGCAGAGAGTGCCAACAAATGCGCCCGCTAATACGGCTATGGCTAAATCCCGCACCACTCGCGAAGGTGACAAATGCAAATGAGTAATTTTTTGCGGTAAAAAATAGAGGGCTAATAAAAAGAGAATAATCGTGGCCACTTCCACCGAAAGTTGGGTTAGCGCTAAGTCGGGAGCGGAGAACCAAGCAAATGCAATTGATACAACTAAACCGACAATGGATATCATCACTAACGATAACAATCGACGATGACTCATCAGCGTAGTAGCAATAGAACCGATAATTATAAGACCAGCGCCAATGACGATAACAGGGTCAACCTGAGTTTGCGGTAAGATTCCAGCAGCCTCTGGCATATTCAACAAAGGAACCCCCATTGCAAATAATGCAGCAACGAGCAACCACACGGCGTAACGCTGAAACGATCCATTATCAATAAAAGATTGTACGAACTGCGCTTTGGTTACTAGCCACTGGATGGAGTCTTCAAATACGCGTTTCGCATCGACTTCGGCGAACTGACTTTGAAAAGCAAACAAATGGCGACGCTGATAATACAATCCCATGCCACCCGCAACGGCAATAAAACTCATCAGTAAGGGGATATTGAAACCATGCCAGATCGACAAGCTAAAGTACGGGACGCCATTTGGCATCAAGGCATGGCCAACAGACAACAACAAGTCACCAACAATGAACTGCGGAAAGATACCAACCAGCAAACATAGCACTACCAGTATCTCAACTGGCACGCGCATATAGCGCGGAGGCTCATGTGGTGTTTTTGGTAAATTAATGGGCTCGCCGTTAAAGAAGACGTCATGAATAAATCGCAACGAATAGGCAACAGCCAAAGCCCCACCAACAACGACTAAAATTGGAATTAGCCAAGACATTGAACCTAATGTTTCTTGATGCAATGCCTCAGTGAAAAGCATTTCTTTCGACAAGAAACCGTTAAGCAAAGGAACCCCAGCCATAGAGGATGCCGCTACCATAGCTAAGGTAGCCGTGTAAGGCATATATTTGAACAAGCCATTCAGCCTACGCATATCACGCGAGCCGGATTCGTGATCAATAATACCTGCGGCCATAAACAACGACGCTTTGAAAACAGCGTGGTTAATAATGTGGAACACTGCAGCTATGGCAGCAAGATCCGTGTCTAAACCGAATAACAGCGTAATTAAGCCAAGGTGACTAATAGTGGAATAGGCGAGCAGCCCTTTTAAATCATGTTTGAAAAGCGCCGAATATGCGCCAACCAATAAAGTCGCCAAGCCCACCATACTCACGATCCCAAACCAAAGTTCAGTATGTGAAAGAACAGGATAAAAACGCGCCAGCAAGAAAACACCTGCTTTCACCATAGTAGCCGAATGCAAATACGCTGACACAGGAGTCGGTGCCGACATAGCGTGCGGCAACCAAAAATGAAACGGGAATTGTGCCGATTTAGTAAACGCACCAAGCAAAACAAGTATGACAATCGCCGGATAGAGTGCACTGTCACGCAGCGTATCTCCACTAGCCAACACCGCTTGTAAATCGTATGTACCAACAACCTGCCCGATGAGTAACAAGCCTGCTAACAATGCCAAGCCACCAGCACCGGTAACGGTCAACGCCATGCGCGCACCTTTGCGCGCGTCACTTTTATTAGACCAAAAGCTGATCAATAAAAATGAACTGACACTGGTAAGTTCCCAGAAAAACCACAATTGAATTAAATTAGCTGATAGTACAACGCCGAGCATTGCGCTCATAAACAGGATAAGACTGGAGTAAAATCGACCGACATTGTCTGTTGGCGATAAATAGTATCGGGCATATAAAATGACGAGTAAACCGATACCCAAGATCAAAAAACAAAAGAGTAACCCTAAGCCATCCATAAAAAAGGATATTGATACCCCTAAAATGGGAACCCAATCGTAATGTACTGATGGCAACTGTTGAGCCATGACCTCTGGAATAAGACTGATAACAATTATAAGCGCGCAAGCCGGTAATAAAGCAGTCGACCACGCACACACATTGCGACTCATTCTTCCGGTTAACAATGGCACCAGTGCTCCCAACAAGGGCAATAATGGAACCCATAGCAAGTTCATCGTGTATCTTTCTCCGTAATTGGTCACTTACCTTACGTTATTTCGGTCAATACCTGCAAAATGTATTGAATACCCCTGACAACTATCAGGGTAAAAAAAAGCCCTGCAGAACAGGGCTTTTTAATTATCCGTGATATGCCGGACTTAACTCAACTACTGCCTCAACAAAGGCCTTAGCATGGTCAGGATCAACAAACTGATGAATACCATGACCTAAGTTAAAGACGTGACCACTACCCTGCCCGTAACTATCCAGAATGCGTTTTACTTCGGTACGAATCGTCGCAGGTGATGCGTACAACACCGACGGATCCATATTGCCCTGCAATGCCACGCGATTGCCCACGCGGCCACGCGCTGAACCAATGTCCGTCGTCCAATCTAAGCCTAGCGCATCAGCACCGGTATCCGCCATTAATTCTAACCACTGACCACCACCTTTCGTGAACAAAATCACTGGGACTTTACGGCCATCGTGTTCACGAATCAAACCAGCAACAATTTGCTGCATGTACTTTAACGAAAACTCGCGGTACGCAACATCACTTAGGCTGCCACCCCACGTATCAAAAATCTGTACCGCTTGAGCACCGGCTTTGATTTGGGCATTAAGATAATCGATAACCGACTTCGCCAATACATCTAACAACTGATGCATAACTTCCGGCGTGTCGTACATCATCGCCTTAACGTGACGGAAGTCTTTAGACGAACCCCCCTCCACCATGTAAGTGGCTAAGGTCCAAGGGCTACCTGAGAAACCAATCAAAGGGACTCGGCCATTCAACTCGCGACGAATGGTTTTAACCGCTTTCAAGACGTAATCCAGATCGGATTCAGTATTCACAACGTTTAAACTTTGCACGTCCGCTTCAGTGCGAATGATTTTTTTGAAACATGGGCCTTCGCCCGTTTCAAAATACAAACCTAAGCCCATAGCATCGGGAATCGTAAGAATGTCGGAGAACAGTATCGCAGCATCCAAAGGGAAGCGCTCTAACGGTTGAATCGTTACTTCGCACGCCAAATCAGGATTCATACATAACGACATGAAATCGCCTGCCTGAGCACGCGTAGCCTTGTATTCTGGTAAGTAGCGACCCGCTTGACGCATCATCCAAATCGGCGTGCGATCGACAGGCTCGCGCAACAAGGCTTTTAGAAAACGATCATTTTTTAGCTCAGACATAGAAATCTCGGCGTTCATCAAAAATATGCCGAGCATAATAACAAAAAACCCGGCCAGTGGCCGGGTTTGATAATGAGTTAGATCAATCTAACACTGTGACTGTTCCCGTTATCGACAACGAGGTGTTCGTTAACACAACAGTCTTGCCGACATCAGCCGACGTAATGGAAATGGAGCCATCTGTATTAGCAGATCGACTAACACCACCCACTGTCCAGCTATAGTTTCCAGTACTGTAAGGTATCTCAGTCCAGCGCGTGGCAGGATAAAGCGATTTCACACTCGTCACACTTACTTGGTCTGCAGCAAGGTAAGAATTGCTTGGGCCTGTAATTTCTACCGCTGGCGAAGCTTCAGCAAGACCGCTCAAATCATTGGTAGCCAAATCCAACTCTGTCGTTAATTTATAGCTATAACTTGCTGATTCGCTAGAAAATACATGAACATGCTTACCATCGCGCTCTAATATTTCGTACCGAACGAGATACTGATTATCAGGACGAATTCGCACTGAAATAGCACTCTGCTGAGCGGCAATCAGTTCAGCGGCCACGTTAAACGTATTGTTTGATGCCGTATCAATCACTTTTGAAGCTAAGGCCTCAACAGACGCATCAACGCCACCAGTGCCGACAGATACATACAGTAATGGCTTGCCAACTAACGTCGTCTCAGAACCGTCGACAGCCGTGGTGTCTGTAGCGGTTGTATCCGTGGCTGAGTCCGTCGTTTCGGTAGCAGCCTGCTCGACGTATGTAATTAACGATTGCCACTCCAGCGCTTCTTTAGCAGACTGTGCACTGAATAAATTAACGCTATTATTACCTGCGGTGAATAACACGACATTACTCAGCTTAACACCATCAATACGCGAATATGCTCCATCATTAAAATAGCCATCATTAAGATCGTCGATTCCATCTGTTTTCAAATCAACTTCGGTGCCTAAATCAACAGGGCCCACACCTTTGTAATAGCCTACTGCGCGTACGATTGATTCATACAAGGCGGTAGCATCCCCGCGAGAGCCACTCCAATTGGCCTGAAGACTATCTAGGGCGGTATTTAATATGCTGGCATCCGCAGTTAGTGTTGGCACTAGAGCCTCAACTGACGAACCAAACGCCCATAAAGTATACTTTTGATTTGCTATGACACTGTCACTGCTAGCTTGAGCCGTCGATATAAAACCCTTAATGGCTGTAATAAGGGCCGCTTTATCGATAGCTTGAGTACTACCGCTGGTATCAATGACTATCGCGGTATTGAGCACAACCGGTAAGTCGATAATTTTCTGCATCACCAACCCCTGCTCAACTGGATCAATGGCTTGGTCATTAATAGTGATGGAGTAATCATCAACGCTGGGATTATCTAGCTTTTCTAAATTAGTGCTATCCACCGGAGCGATAATATAGCCATGAATAAGTGGAAGAAAATATACGCCTTCGAACACGCCAGACTCTTCTACATATTCATCTCCATTTAAATAGAACTGCAACGGAAAATAAGTAACACCCGTATCTGTTTCCGTAGAGCCACCATCGGTTGTGTCTGTCGTGTCGGTTGTATCGGTAGAGGCCGCAGGCACAACGGAACCGCCCCCTCCTCCACACGCTACAAGTAGCATGGAGGATAAGAGAATCCCAAAAGGGGTAAGTCTAGCCATAAGAGCAGCTCCGTCTGAATGCTTTTTCTGGTTATAAATATGGTCTAAGAGCATACCACTGGCATGAGTTAGACGACTACCTCAAAAAAAGAAAACGCGACCGAAGTCGCGTTTTATTTAGGTAAAGTAAGCCGAGAACGGCCACTCTATTCACTAACGTTAGAATCAAACATCTAAGTAGTCGAGAATACCTTCCGCCGCTTCACGACCTTCCCAAATGGCAGTTACCACTAGGTCAGACCCGCGCACCATATCACCGCCAGCAAAGACTTTTGAATTGGTGGTCTGGAACTTAAAGGTTTGCTTTTCAGGTGCAACAACACCCTCCCAGCTATTCACTTCAATGCCAAAATCCTTAAACCAAGGCGCAGGACTTGGGCGGAAACCAAACGCTACCAAGACCACATCAGCAGGAAGGATTTCTTCTGAACCTTCAACAACCTCAGGGCGACGACGACCATTCTCGTCAGGCTCACCCATTTTAGTGGTAACGACTTTAACGCCTTCCACTTTGCCATTACCGATAATTTCGACTGGCTGACGATTGAATAAGAATTTCACACCTTCTTCTCGCGCGTTGGTCACTTCACGCTTAGAGCCCGGCATATTTTCTTCATCACGACGATAAGCACAAGTAACGTTCTTCGCACCTTGACGAATCGAAGTACGGTTACAGTCCATCGCGGTATCACCACCACCTAGAACCACAACCTTTTGACCCTTAACACTCACGAAATCGGCTTCGTTTTTCTCGAAACCTAAGTTGCGATTAACGTTAGAGATCAAGAAATCCAGCGCGTCATGGACACCTGGTAAATCTTCACCAGGGAAGCCGCCCTTCATGTAGTTATAGGTACCCATACCCAAAAATACAGCATCAAACTCGTCAATAATGGTTTGGAATTCGATGTCTTTACCCACTTCGGTGTTTAAGCGGAACTCTACTCCCATTCCCTCAAACACTTCACGACGGTTAACCATTACGCTCTTCTCGAGCTTAAATTCAGGAATACCGAAGGTTAACAAACCACCGATTTCAGGGTATTTATCGAACACAACAGGCGTTACGCCGTTACGTGCCAATACATCAGCGGCACCCAAACCTGCTGGGCCGGCACCAATAATGGCAACGCGCTTTCCAGTTGGTACGACTTTCGACATATCTGGACGCCAGCCCATAGCAAAAGCGGTATCAGTAATGTATTTCTCAACATTACCAATTGTCACCGCCCCGAAACCGTCATTCAACGTACAGGAGCCTTCACACAAACGATCTTGCGGGCACACTCGACCACAGACTTCAGGCAAGGTGTTGGTCGCATGACTCAACTCCACGGCTTCCATAATGTTGCCTTCGCTTGCCAGCTTCAACCAGTTAGGAATGAAGTTATGCACCGGGCATTTCCATTCGCAATAAGGGTTACCGCACTCCAAACAACGATGCGCTTGGTCGCTAACCTCTTCTTGCTTGAACGGCTCATAAATCTCAACGAACTGCGCCTTACGAACGCTGATCGCTTTTTTGGATGGGTCTTGGCGACCCACTTCCACAAACTGGAAACTATTGTTCAGACGTTGTCCCATCTCGAACCTCTCTCTCTCGCCCTGTACTGATTACTCAGGACGAGCACGGGTGTTATTCAGCAATTGTTGTAAATCAGCAGCTTTTGGCTTAACCAACCAGAAGCGACCAATGAATCCATCAAAATCATCTAGAATCGCACGGCCCCAATCACTGCCCGTCTCTTCTGAGAATTCACGAATCACACCGCGCAAATGATTGCGATGCGCTTCGGTCTCTTCGTTCGAGATACGATGAATGTCCACTAGCTCATGGTTGTATTTATCAACAAAGCTGTTATCAAGGTCTAACACGTAAGCGAAACCGCCTGTCATGCCAGCACCAAAGTTATATCCGGTTTCACCCAGTACGCAGACCATACCGCCCGTCATATATTCGCAGCAGTGATCGCCTGCGCTTTCAACAACGGCATGCGCGCCAGAGTTACGAACAGCAAAACGTTCACCAGCACCACCAGCCGCTAGTAATTTACCGCCCGTCGCACCGTATAAGCAGGTGTTACCCACAATCGACGTTTCTTCGCTCTTAAACTCAGAACCTTTCGGTGGGTGAATCACTAGCTTACCGCCAGTCATACCTTTACCCACGTAATCGTTGGCATCGCCTTCGAGTACCATTTCCAAGCCACCGGCGTTCCAAACACCGAACGACTGACCAGCAACGCCCGTCAATTTAATGCGGATCGGATGATCGGCCATGCCTTGGTTGCCATGACGTTTAGCTATTTCGCCCGACAAGCGTGCACCAATTGAGCGATCACAGTTAGTGATACGGAAGTTAAACTCACCACCCGTTTTGCCTTCAATCGCAGGCAATAGCTCAACGACCATACGTTCAGCCAAATGGCCTTCATCGTATGGACGGTTGCGATCTACTTGGACGGTATGTGGTTTATCGACCGGAATATAATCGTTATTCAGGATTGCCGTGAGATCCAGATGACGCTGCTTCGACGTGCTACCTTCAATCATTTCAAGCAAGTCGGTACGACCGACCAGCTCTTCGATCGTACGTACACCGATCTTCGCCATCCAACTACGAACTTCTTGACCAACAAAATGGAAGTAGTTCTTAACCATGTCAGCAGTGCCGATGTAATGGTCTTTACGCAAGCCATCGTTTTGAGTAGCAACACCAGTTGCACAGTTGTTTAGATGGCAAATACGTAAGTACTTACAACCTACAGCAACCATCGGCATAGTACCGAAGCCAAAAGACTCTGCACCCAAAATTGCCGCTTTGATCACATCAAGACCTGACTTTAAGCCGCCATCGGTTTGCACACGTACTTTGCCGCGCAAGTCGTTGGCACGCAGGGCTTGATGAGCTTCAGCTAAGCCTAACTCCCAAGGAGAGCCTGCATACTTGATCGATGTTAATGGTGACGCCGCAGTACCGCCGTCATAACCAGAAATCGTGATCAAGTCAGCATACGCCTTAGCTACACCGGCAGCGATAGTACCAACACCCGGCTCCGATACTAACTTCACCGATACCAAAGCAGCTGGATTCACTTGCTTAAGATCGTAAATTAGCTGCGCCAAATCTTCGATTGAGTAAATATCGTGATGTGGTGGAGGTGAAATCAAAGTAACGCCAGGCACAGAGTAGCGTAAGGTTGCGATCAAATCGTTAACCTTGCCACCCGGCAACTGACCACCTTCACCAGGCTTAGCGCCTTGAGCCACTTTAATCTGTAGTACTTCAGCACTCGACAAATAGGCAGGAGTAACGCCGAAACGGCCAGATGCAATCTGCTTAATTTTCGAGTTTTTATAAGTGCCATAACGAGCTGGGTCTTCACCGCCTTCACCGGAGTTAGAGCGACCACCCAATTCATTCATCGCTTCTGCTAGAGCTTCATGCGCTTCAGGTGACAACGCACCTAACGACATCGCGGCGGTATCGAAACGCGGAAAAATAGACTCAACTGGTTCTACTTCGCTGATATCAATAGGCTTAATATCTTTGCGCAACGCCAGCAAGTCACGAATCGTGGCCGCTGGACGCTCATTCACTAGTGTAGTGAAACGGTCATACGCTGCTTGACTGTTAGTTTGCACCGCTTCCTGAATGTTTTTAACGACATCAGGGTTGTATGCATGGTATTCACCGCCATGAACGTATTTCAGCAAACCACCTTGATCCAGCTTCTTGCGTGTTTTCCACGCAACGCTACGAATCAAGTTGAGATCTTCTTCAAAATCGATAAAGGTCGCGCCAGCAATACGGCTGCTAACACCGCAGAAGCATAGATCGACGATTTCATCGCTCAAACCGATCGCTTCAAACAACTGTGAGCCACGATAAGAGGCAACCGTAGAGATACCCATCTTCGACATGATTTTCATCAAGCCTTTGCGAATCGCTTTACGGAAATTCTGCTGTGACTTCAGCGGATCACCCAAAACTTCACCTGTACGGTGCAAGTCGGTAATGATGTCATACGCCAACCACGGATAAACTGCAGTAGCACCAAACCCTAACAACACCGCAAACTGGTGCGCATCGCGCGAAGCACCGGTCTCAACAACGATGTTGCCGTTGGTACGCAATCCACGCTGAACCAAACGGTGATGCACGGCACCAGTGGCCATTACCGCTGGGATAATTAATTGTGATTCAGTGACATGACGGTCACTCAAAATCAAAATAACAATGCCATCACGTATTGCTTGTTCTGCTTTAGCTGCCAAGTCAAGAATCGCTTGCTGCAACGACAAAGTAGCGTCGTATGCCAAGCTCAACGTGACATGACGGAAGTTTTCATGACCCGTATCGGTTAAACCGGCAAATTTTAGCGGCGATAATACAGGCGAGGTCAAAATCACACGATTTGCATGATCTGGAGTCTCATCAAAAACGTTTTTCTCAGCACCAATGCAGGTTTCCAACGACATTACGATGGATTCGCGTAATGGATCGATTGGCGGGTTCGTTACCTGAGCAAACTGCTGACGGAAGAAATCAGCAACGTGACGGACGCGCTGTGACAATACAGCCATTGGCGTATCGTCACCCATAGACCCTGTTGCCTCTTGGCCGTCTTCTGCCATAGGGCGTAATACCTGATCACGCTCTTCGTTGGTAACAAGGTGCAGTTTTTGATGGGTATTTAACGCGTCACCCACCAGCGCTTCAACGCCATCGGCTTTTTCCAGATGCAATTTACTTTCGATACGAATTGCATTGTCTTTCAACCAAGTCTTATATGGATGAGCTTGCTTCAGTGCGTTGTCGATATCATCGGCATGCAACAACTTACCTTCGAGGGTATCAATCGCAAGAATCTCACCAGGACCAACACGGCCCTTAGCAACAACATCTTCTGGCTTATAACCGTGAACACCCACCTCTGAAGCGACAGTGATGAAATTATTTTTAGTAATAACCCAGCGTGACGGACGCAGCCCGTTGCGGTCTAGACCACACACAGCATAGCGACCATCCGTAATAACTAAACCAGCCGGACCATCCCAAGGCTCCATGTGCATTGAGTTGTACTCATAAAATGCACGTAGATCTGGATCCATCGTCTCAACGTTCTGCCATGCAGGCGGAATCATCATACGAATAGCGCGGAACAAGTTCATACCACCCGTGGCTAACAATTCCAGCATGTTATCCATTGAAGACGAGTCAGAGCCGGTCGTATTTACAATCGGCGTCAAGTCTTCAAGGTTTGGTAGTAAATCACTAACAAACTTACTGGTACGAGCGTTCGCCCAGTTACGGTTACCGCGAATAGTATTGATTTCACCATTGTGAGCCAACATACGGAACGGCTGAGCTAAAGGCCAGCGCGGCATCGTATTGGTAGAGAAACGCTGATGGAATACGCAAATAGCGGTTTCCATACGTTCATCGCCCAAATCAAGGAAGAAATTCGGCAGATCGACCGGCATGGTCAGACCTTTATAAGACAACACGCGATCAGAAAGACTCGCAATGTAGAAGTCTGGATGGTTATCTAACGCTTTCTCGGCATAGCGACGCGCGTAGAACAACTTAACTGCCAATGCAGAAGCTTCTAAAGTCTCTTTAGGTGCAACAAATATCTGCTCAAAACGTGGCAAACAATCTAACGCCATCGGCCCTAAGCAGTCATTACTAGTTGGCACAGTACGCCAACCCAGTACGCTAAGATCCTGATCACGGATAGCTTGTTCCACTGCCGCTTTTTGAGTTGCGCAAATGGTGTCGTCTAGGTCCATAAACAACATACCAACAGCGTATTGCTCCGGTAGTTGAATACCTGCTTCTGCGCTCACGGCGCGAAGGAATGAGTCTGGTTTCTGAATTAACAGACCACAGCCATCACCAGTTTTACCATCCGCAGCAATACCGCCGCGATGTGTCATGCAGGTCAAGGATTCGATTGCTGTCTTTAACAGCTCGTGGCTTGGTTGACCTTCTAGGTGCGCTAAAAGGCCAAAACCACAGTTGTCCTTAAAGTCGCCTGGAGTATACAGACCAGTTCTCATAGAACAGCTCTCATCAATAAAAACGTTTGAAAATCAAGGGCTTACATCAGCCAAATGCTCAAATTTTAAGCAGCATCGAGACAAAAGGACGCTCATTCTACACATCTGAAGCGTTTGCCACAAATGTGTGCGTCAAAATGTCTGGTGCCAGACCGGCACCGCTAGAAAAGTCAGGCGAATTCCCTTTAGCGCAGAACGTCCTGTACAGCGCTAACAGGGCGAATCCACGGTGATTGCTTACGCAACGCTGGCGGCAACAGATTAACTGCCGCGGTTGCTTCGCCGCGGCTGGAATACACGCCCGCCACGACCACAAACCAATCACGCCCCTTGTGTGAAGTTTTATAACGGTACAAGTTACCGGTTACTTTGACTTGCCAGTCGGCTTTAAAGCCATCAGCCCCAGATGCTTGATATGAACCCAGTAGTTGTACGATATACCCGCCTTTAGCCGCCAGCAATGCCGATTCGTCCGCAGTGTAAGCCGGAGTTGCCAATTCTTTAGGCGCAGCGACCGGTTTCGCTATCGTTTTTACCGGTTCAGCGACAGACTCGACTTTTTCGATTGGCTTAACCGTAGGCACTACAGGGCTAGCATTCGCGACAACTGGCGTTTGAGGCACTGGATCGGTTGGCAGGGACGCTACCTCACTGGGATAATTAAAGTCCGACTTTCCAGAAGCTGGAGGAGGGGCTATATCCAGTTGCGTCTCTTCAGGAAATACCGCGGCAACTTCAGGCACCTTCTCAGTCGAGGCACTAGACGCCAAGGATTCGACCGAAGTCTGTTCGACTTCATCTCGACCCAGCTGGTACATACCTAACATAATGACCACGGTAGCGATCGCAGCCAAGCCAAGAATATTACGAACAGGAAAACCAGTTGAAGAGCGTTGCACTGCACGGACAGGGCTCAACAAGTGATTTTCAGCCGCTTGAATCAAAGCACGCGGCCACCCGGCCGATTGTCGATAAATAGCAGTAAGCTCATCATCACTAAAAGGAGTCTGGCCATCAACGCCCAGTGCGTCGGTTAGCAACAAGTCCGCCTCTTCAAAACTTAATGGCTCCAGCAGCAATGTATGGATAGGAGCTTGAGCAGGAGAGCTGCGGAAAACACTTTCAAACCCAGAACAACCAAACAAGGCGATTGAAATCGCCTGAGGAGCTAGTAAAGCAAAGTGCGCGATATCATTTAAAGTTTCACTGTCTAACTGCTCGGCTTGATCAATAATAATCAGTAAACCGTTGCCCTTTTTATAGCGTTCAAGTGCTTCATTGCGAATGGCTTCGCGCGCTGAAGAGCCGTCATCAGTGAGGTTGGGCATATCCCAAACCCCTGCGATTGCAGCTAGTATCGACGGCATACCCAGCATAATACTGGCCGTGAGAAACAGAGTCTCTTCAGGGTCTTCTCGTTGCGCAGCCAAGCCTTGAGCAATTACAGACTTACCGGAGCCCTCTGGCCCTGATACAACAACGAGTAATTCACTGTACGAAGCTAAATGCGACAGCAGCTCTAGATGACGGGCCTGACTCGGCAGCAAGCGAGTAACCTTCACAGAAGACGCCTTCGGCACATCAGCTTTCAAGTTCATGCCGGAGTCCAATCCAAAATCAAAATCGGTTTCCATGCCAGCCCTCTCGGTATTCAAACGCAACCCAGTTGTTCACCAGCTTGTAACGTCTGCAGTAATAATTCTTTCGGTACATCAGATGTGACATAAGCCTCGCCAATTCGTTTCAGCAACACAAGGCGAATACGGCCATCCAAAACCTTTTTATCCACTTGCATACGAATGACATAGTCATCAGGGCCCATATCGCGAGGACCAACGACAGGCAAACTGGCCGCTAGCAGCATATCTCGCAGCGCAAGCATTTCAGACTTCTGCACGGCCCCCATACGCCAACCTAAATCTACGGCCATTAGCATACCGGTGCCTACCGCTTCACCATGTAACCAATTGCCATAGCCTTGATGAGACTCGATCGCATGACCAAAAGTATGGCCAAGATTTAAAATGGCTCGAATTCCACCTTCTGTTTCATCTTGCGCTACAACCTCAGCTTTATCCTGACATGAACGCTGGATCGCATAACTCAGCAACTCAACATCACCGGACATCAACCCCGTCATATGTTCGCCAAGCCAACCATAAAACTCAGCATCACAAATCAGACCGTACTTAATTACCTCAGCCATACCGGCTGATAGCTCACGCTTGGGCAGTGTAGCTAACGTTGATACATCGGCGATCACACATTGAGGCTGATGAAAGGCGCCAATCATATTCTTCCCAAGAGGATGGTTAACTGCTGTTTTCCCCCCAACAGACGAATCAACTTGAGATAATAGAGTGGTAGGAACTTGAATGAAATTCACGCCACGCTGATAAGACGCAGCAGCAAAACCTGTCATATCGCCAATAACACCGCCACCAAGAGCAATCAAAGTTGTTGTGCGATTGTGCTGCTTTTCAAGCAATGCATCATAAATAAAATTTAACGTTGTTAAATCTTTATAGGCTTCACCATCCGGTAAAATAACCTCATCAACCTGATATCCAACTAAGGCTTCTTTAACCGCGGATAAGTACAAAGGCGCAACGGTCTCATTGGTAACAATTAAAACTTGGCGACCATGGATATAAGGAGTGTAGAGCTCAGAATTGCTTAGTAGACCCTCACCAATAAAAATTGGATAACTACGATCACCTAGCTCAACCGTTAAGGTTTTCATAATTGATGCCTTTTCTATAAGTCTTTGATGCGCTTTTTCAGCTCTTGCACGACCCAACGAGGATTGTGTTGATCAGTTTCGATAATAATATCTGCGATAGACCGGTATAACGGATCTCTAACAGCGAATAAATCGCGCAATATTTTTTCGGGATTATCCGCTTGCAGCAAGGGGCGATTTTTATCCCGCGCCGTACGCACGAGCTGCTGCTCTACTGAAGTGCATAAGTACACGACTATGCCTCGTGCACTCAAATGATTTCGGTTAGATTCACGCATGATCACACCACCACCAGTGGCTAAAACGATGCCTGACATTTGCGTGAGATCGTCAATAGATTGCTCTTCACGCTCGCGAAAGCCGGCCTCCCCCTCCATATCAAAAATCCAGGGGATATTAGCTCCACACCGCTGTTCTATTACTTTATCTGAGTCGTAAAACTCAAGTTTGAGTTCAGCAGAAAGAAGACGGCCGATGGTGCTTTTTCCAGCACCCATCGGCCCGACTAAGTATATCGATTGCATTCGCGTCATAACATTAACGAGTGCTGAGCGTATCCTTCACCAAACGAGGGGTAATGAACACAAGCAGCTCACTCTTAGTATCCGTCTTACTCTTATAGCGGAACAACGCACCAATCAGAGGTAAATCGCCAAAAAACGGTGTTTTACGGATGGTGGTCACATCTTCAGAACGGAAGATACCACCAAGTACTACTGTTTCGCCATTCTCAACTAACACTTGAGTCTCAACCGCATTGGTATTGATACTAGGACCAGCTGAGGTTTGCTCGCCAACAGAGTCCTGATTAATGAGCAAATCCATGATAATTCGATCATCAGGAGTAATTTGCGGAGTCACTTCCAAGCGTAAAACAGCTGACTTAAAGGCCACGTTAGTCGCGCCACTTGAGCTAGCTTGCTGGTATGGAATTTCTGTACCTGACTCAATAGAGGCAGTCTGACCATCCGCCGTAATCACACGCGGCTGAGATACAATTTCAGCACGACCTTCGGTTTCAATCGCCGACAACTCTAGATCCAACAAGAAGTCTGCTGTTTGATATCCAATCGCGAACGTTGACGCTGCTGCGTTTGTAGCACCGAAATCCACTACGTTGGCGTTGGTCAAATCGATATTTTGTGTAGAACTGCCAGTGGTCGCGCGGTCAAACAAGATCTGCGAGCCTTCCGTTAAGGTCTGCTGACTGCCACCAGCAGTAGTCCAATTGCTGCCATTGTCTTTAAACGAAGCCCCACCCCATTTCACGCCGAGTTCTTTACCAACACTGGTGTTTGCTACCACAATGCGAGCTTCAATCAGCACTTGGCGAACAGGAACGTCCAGCATAATGATAGCTTCGCGTACTTTTTCTAAGTTTGCAGAAGTGTCTTTCATTAGCAATGTATTAGTACGCTCATCAACTACCGCAGTACCGCGCTCTGACAACAAACCTTGCTCCGACGTCAACAATGTAGCCAGTACAGATGCTTTGGCATACTTGAGCTGCATGTATTCCGTGACTAACGGTGCCAGCTCTTCAACTTGACGAACCGCTTCGAGCTCCACTTTTTCACGCGCAGCAATTTCAGCCGCTGGTGCAATCAAGAGCACAGAGCCCATTTGACGCTGCCCTAAACCTTTGGTTTTTAGCACTAAATCCAATGCTTGATCCCAAGGCACATTCTGCAAACGCAGCGTAATCGCCCCCTGCACTGAATCTGAGGCAACTAAGTTCAAACCAGTGAAGTCCGCAATCAACTGCAACACAGCGCGAACTTCGATATTTTGGAAGTTAAGAGATAGCTTTTCACCGGTAAATGGAAATTGCTTCTTCTGTGCTTCTTTTTGATCTTTTGGTGGCTCAGATACGTTGATCGATAACAATTTATCGGTTTGATAGGCCAAATACTCAAAGTTATCCGAAGTCGGCTCAATCACAATACGCGTTACGCCATCTTCACGACGCGCATCAACATATTTAACGGGCGTGGCAAAATCAGTGACATCAAGTCGACGGCTTAATACGTCAGGTAAACGCACGCCACTTAAATCTGCAATAATTTTTGAACCTTCACGACGTATGTTGGCAGACGCTCGCGCATCGTTCAGCATGATCTGAATTTGACCCTCACCTAGCTCTCCACGACGGAAATCAACGTTAACGACTTTCATATCGCTAGCAGGACTAACTGAAGCGCCTGAAGCACTAGTAACTGTGTTTCCAGCGAATACTTTCTCTTCCGAACGCTCTCCGATTCGAACAAGTAAGGTATTACCGTTGGCTGTTGTTGTGTAAGCCGCCAACTGAGTTAAATTCACGACGAGACGCGCACGATCTTTAGTCGCCACAATGGTCGCACTGCGCGCATTACCGTTACCAATTTCATGACGCTTGGTTTGTAGAGCACTCTGCACACCTGGTAAGTCAATTGCGATACGTGCAGGCTTCTCAATGGTGTAACCACTAACTTCTGGCGGCGCCCCATCAAACTCCAACGCGATCTCGGTAATATCACCCGCCATGGTTGAAAATTTTATGTCTTTCAGTGTGACAGCCAAGGCATCAGCAGACATCAGCAATAACATTGCCGGCACCGCGAATACAGCCTGACGTAAGCCCTTAATTATTTTCATAGTTATTCTCCAGCCAATCCTTCAAGGGCTAACGTTCTTGGGCGTTCTAACCAGCCGCCAAGACCATTAGGCACAATTTCAACCACGTTAATTCCATATTCACTAATCGAAGTTACACGACCGTGATTTTGTCCCATGTAATATCCTTCTTTTACACGAACAACACCACCATCCGCATCCCGAACCAGTGCCCACAATTCACCATCTGGTTTTTGCAAGGTTCCGACCATAGACAATGTGCCGATGGCAAACTGCTCTAAAAACTGCTTTGGTCTATTCAAATCTGGTTTTACCGAACCCTGACCAGAAACAATAACTTGAGCATCCGGCATCATTGGCAATTGAAACGGTGAGCGCATGCCAGCAGCACTGTAATTAAAAAATTCGTAGGGCTTAAAAACAGGGATCGGCTCTACACGGCCTCGTGGCTTTGCCATAACACCGTCGACAAAGCTCTGTAAATCGCTGTTATCAACCGATGAGTTACAACCCGACAGCAACGCCACAGAAGCAACACAAAGTGCCGTTAAAATTGTACGCATGCTACTCACCTTTTTCGTCTCCGCCGTACTGATACGTTTTAGCAAGAATCTTCATGCTTAAATCGCTGCTATTGTTCTTACGCTCAACACTAAAGTCATGCAAAGTCACAATACGTGGCAACGAAGCAACTCCAGAAACAAATGCACCCATCTCGTGGTAGTCACCCACCACTTCAATATCGATTGGCAACTCGTTATAGAATTCCGTTTTCTGCATTTTTTGCGGATCGATTGCATTCAACTGCAATCCTGCATTTAAAGCGGCAGCGCTAATATCATCAATCAAGCCCGGTACTTCTGTATCGCGCGGTAATTGCTTCAATAGTGACCCAAAACTGAATTCCATCTCCGCCATTTGCGCCTTATATTCGGCCAAATTAGCAACGCGGAATGCTTTCGACTCAAAGTCTTTCTTTAGAGCTAGTTCCTTTTTTTGCTCTCTATCTAGCGCAAGCGTATCTTCCTGCACCATTAGAAAATACATACCGGCGCAGACAGCGACAAATAGAACAACGCTGAGTGCTACTTTTCCTAGTAGCGGCCAAGAGCCAGTATTATTCCAATCAATATTATTAATATCATCTAATTGGATTTCGTTTAGCTTCGCCATGAAGCTTTTATTTTCTGTACCATCAGCCATATCAGTCTTGCTCCTCTGCTGACTTAGGCTCAACCCGGGTCATAACTATCTCAAATTCGTTAACGCCTTCACCTTTAGCTTGGACCTTCAATAACGACGGATTAGCAAACCATGGGGATTGATCAAAGTTGCGCATTAGCGACGAAACACGGTTGTTCGACTTAGCAATACCTTTGACGGTTACAACGGTCCCTTTAACAGACACAGCGGTAAAATAGAGATCATCAGGAACAGAGCGCGCTAGCTCATCAAAAATACGTACAATAATTGGTCGATTACCCTGCAGAGCCTGAATCAACTCCATACGTTCGATCAATTGTTTGCGGGTATCGCGTAGCGCCTTAATCTCATCGATTTTTGCGTCGAGTACTCGAATCTCTTTAGTTAGAAAGTCATTACGTAAACGCTGGCTAGAAATTTGATCAGAATAATAATTGCTAATCAAAAACCCAACACCGATAGCAGCAGCAACAACTAGCGCTAGAACCATGTAAAATTGTTTTTGACGCTCTTCGCGGCGCTCTTCACGCCAAGGAAGGAGGTTGATTTTAGTCATTAATCAAAACTCCTTAATGCCAATCCTGCCGCAATCATTAGAGAAGGTGCATCACTATTTAACAAATTCGCATTTACCTTTTGCGACAGCGTCATGCTAACGAAAGGATTTGCCACCACGGTAGGGATACCCAGAGTTTCTTGAACTCTATCTGCCAATCCAGCAATCGCTGACGTACCACCTGCTAAAACAATACAGTCGACATCATTAAATTGACTTGATGAATAGAAAAATTGCAATGAACGACTCACTTGCTGCACAACCGACTGGCGAAATGGATCTAAGACTTCAGATTCATAATCATCAGGAACACCGCCTTCTATTTTTGCACGCTGCGCTTCTTCATCCGACAAGCCGTAACGTCTTTTGATGTCTTCCGTCAATTGCTTCCCCCCGAACAACTGTTCGCGAGTGTAAATTGATTTCCCTTCATGAAGAACACTAAGCGTGGTCATGGTCGCGCCAATATCAAGAACTGCGACGGTCTCCACATCTTCACCAACAACCTGCGCCCCCAAGAGAGCAAAGGCACGCTCTGTGCAAAATGCTTCAACGTCGACGCGCTCTACCGAAATACCGGCATATTCGACTGCGTCTTTACGACGATCAACGGTTTCAGAGCGACAAGCAGCCAAAAGGACATCAACCATATCGGCTAATCCTTCTGATGGGCCTTGAATTTCCCAATCAAGCGCGACCTCTTCGAGAGGGTATGGAATATACTGATCCGCTTCTGCGCGAATCTGAAAATCCATCTCATCGTCTTTAAGAGTCGCACTCATATGAACGGTTTTAGTAATAACCGCTGAGCCAGCAACCGCAATGGCTGCTGCTTTTGCACTCGTGCGCGAACGAGCAATTGCTTTACGAATTGCTTCACCTACCGCTTCGTCATTGCTAATACTCTGCTCTACAACCGCATTGAGCGGGAGAGGCTCTGTCGCATAGGCTTCCACCTGATAGCGATCGCCTTGACGGCTGAGCTCGAGCACTTTGACTGACGTTGAGCTTATGTCCACGCCCAGAAGCGCCTTATTTTTCTTGTTAAACAGGCTAGCCAGCACGACAAAATCCCCATCAAATTCGCGAGCTTGCATGCACAAGCTCACTCAGATCCTATATAGTCGAAGTCATTATAAGCACAATCCTATTAAAAGAACAAAAAAGCCTTATAATGCCACAACCCGCATCATACCTAGCTTTCCGAAGGAATCGACGATCTTTTTCTTATGACTAAGACATCCCCGCTTGTGAAGTTTATTATTTGGCTTGTATTGTCCAGCGCTGCAGGCTGTGGAATGGTCATTATGGCCATCTACCTCTACCTCGTTCCCAACCTCCCTGACACCGAGGCTTTGCGTGATATCGAGCTACAAACCCCCCTGCGAGTTTATGCCTCAGATGGCCTACTCATCAGCGAATTCGGGGAAAAACGGCGTAATCCAATAAGCTATGCCGACACCCCGCCTCTCTTCATTCAAGCGTTACTTGCGTCAGAGGATGATGGCTTTTTCGAGCATTCAGGCATTGACTTAAAAGGTCTAACGCGTGCGGCTGTAGAATTAGTACGTACGGGCAAAAAGAAGTCCGGCGGCAGTACAATTACAATGCAAGTCGCTAAAAACTATTATTTATCGAGCGAAAAAACCTTCACTCGGAAGTTCACAGAGATCCTCCTAGCTCTCAAAATTGAGCAATCACTGAGCAAAGAGGAGATTTTAGAGCTCTATATTAATAAAATTTATCTCGGTAAACGCGCCTACGGCATCGAAGCGGCAGCTCAAGTCTATTACGGTCGTTCAATTAAAGATCTATCACTGGCCCAGTTGGCTATGATAGCCGGATTGCCTCAAGCGCCATCGGCAGCAAACCCGATCAACAGCCCCAAGCGAGCAGTCGATCGTCGCAACTACGTATTAGCGCGTATGCGTAACCTCGATAAAATTAGCGAAGAAGAATTCCAACAAGCATTACGTGAACCGGATGTTGCCCGCTACCATGGACCAACCACAGAAGTAGATGCGCCATATATTGCAGAAATGGTACGCCAAGAGATGGTCGATCGTTTTGGGGATCAGGCTTATACCGGCGGTTACAGTGTTTACACAACGGTCAATTCCAAGCGCCAAACTGCTGCCAGCAAAGCGCTGCAGCAAGGGCTTATCAACTATGATAGAGAACACGGATATCGTCGCTCAGAGCCAGAGTTTTCATTAGTCGAATTGACTCCAGAGAATGACAACCCTCTGTTACGAGAGTGGTTTGCCGCAGCCGATTCACGTTTCGATATCGACTGGCCGAGTACATTAGAAGAATGGGATAACTACATCCGCCAGCAAGGCGACTTCGGCTTGCTAACCCCCGCGATTGTTGCCGATGTTCGCAAAGATGGCGCTTGGACCTACAGCGATAATGGCTTTCTATGGTTGCCTTTCTCAGGGATGACTTGGGCTCGCCCCTATTTATCTGTCGACAGCGTTGGCCAAGATCCCAAAAACGCATTAGAAGTCGTTTCTATAGGCCAAAAAATCTGGCTACAAAAAACAGCTAATGGATTAGAGCTAGGCCAAATGCCTAAAGCTGAAGGGGCGATCGTCTCTCTAAATCCCAATGATGGTGGCATCGAAGCTTTAGTGGGCGGCTTTTCCTTCAGTGCTAATAAATTCAACCGTGTCATTCAAGCTGAGCGGCAGCCAGGATCGGCATTCAAACCTTTTATCTATAGCGCCGCTTTAGCCAATGGTTTCACTCCGGCGAGTATCATTAATGATGCGCCTGTTGTTTTCGAGGATGCCAGTTTAGAAAATACCTGGCGACCAGAAAACCATAACGGCAAGTTTTACGGCCCTACTCGATTACGAGAAGCGTTATATAAATCACAGAATTTGGTTTCTATTCGTATTCTTAAACAAATAGGAACCCGCACTGCGATTCGCTATGTAGAACCGTTTGGATTTGATGGAAAAAAGCTGAACAACGATTTATCGCTCGCCTTGGGTTCTTCGGCCGTAACACCGATGGAACTAGCAACAGGTTATTGTGTTTTAGCTAACGGCGGCTACGCGGTTAAGCCTTATTTGATTCAGCGTATAGAAGATGACCAAGGCACTCGGTTATTTACTGCTCGTCCAGCTGTGGTCTGCCGTGATTGTGATGATACTGACGACACGACAGAAGCCGAAATCATGCAACCGGCGGAAGCACCTTTAATAGCGACAGAGGAACCCGATACATTTGCTTTGGCACCGACAGCAATAGACGCATTTGAGCCAACTCCTGAACCAACAAAAGCAGAGCTAGATGATGCGCTCCCGATAATCCCTGCCGCACAAGTAATGGATCCGCGCATCCATTACTTAATGGTCAGCATGCTACAAGATGTTGTTCGTCGCGGCACAGGGAAGCGAGCATTAGCCTTAAACCGTCATGATTTAGCAGGAAAGACGGGCACAACCAATGATCAAAAAGACGCTTGGTTCTCTGGCTTCAGCCCTGATTTGGTAACGACGACATGGATTGGTTTCGATCAACCACAAACCCTAGGACGCTGGGCATTCGGTAGCAATACCGCCCTGCCGATATGGGTAGACTATATGAAGACCGCCCTAGAAGGAGTCGCGGAGCATCCATTCGAACAACCGCCGGGGATTGTCAGCGTACGCATTGACCCAGAAACAGGGGAGCTAGCCCGACCAGGTCAACGTAATGCTATTTTCGAATACTTCCGCCAGGAAGATGTGCCTACTGAGGTTTCACCGAGCGAGAAAAACAATGCGCCGGGCGATTATTCGACCAATGAAGTTATTCCAGAACAATTGTTCTAATCGCTTATAGGAAACAATAAAAAAGGAGCCGAATGGCTCCTTTTTTATTATCTGCTTTTCACTTATAGGTCGATTAACTTACCAGGATTCATCACATTCTTAGGATCAAATACCAGCTTCACTGCGCGCATATAATCCAACTCTTCTTTCGAGCGGGTATACTCCAGATATGGCTTTTTCGTTAAACCAACCCCATGCTCAGCAGAAACTGAACCGGCATATTTCTCAACGATTTCGAATACCCATGTAGATACCTTCGCGCAGCGTTGAAAGAACACTTCTTTCGCTAAATCATCCGGCTTAAGGATGTTCAAATGCAAATTGCCGTCGCCGATATGCCCGAACCAAATAATCTCAAAATCAGGATACTCGCGGGTTACCACTTCCTCAATTTCATGCAGGAAAGGTGGAACTTTCGATACAACAACGGAGATATCGTTTTTGTACGGCGTCCACTCTGAAATGGTTTCAGAGATGTCTTCACGCAAACGCCACAAGTTAGCTGCTTGAGTCTCACTCTGACTCATCACACCATCTAGCACCCAGCCTTGCTCTACACAGTACTCAAAGATCTCCATAGCGGTATTAATGTGATCTTCATTTTCCGCTTCAAATTCAAGCAGCGCATAATATTCAGCAGGAGTTTCAAATGGCGCAGGCACATCGCCACGCGCGACAACTTTGCGCATCGCTTTATCGGAGAAAAACTCAAAAGCAGTTAAATCCATCCGTCCTTGGAAGGTATTTAATACGCTCATAATCGCATCGAACTCTGGCACCCCAAGAACCAAAACAGTCAGGTTTTTAGGGGCACGAGTTAAGCGCATTGTCGCTTCTGTAATAAAACCTAGGGTGCCCTCTCCGCCAATAAACAACTGGCGCATATCGTAGCCAGTGTTGTTTTTAACCAAGTCTTTATTCAGGTTTAAAACATCACCCTTACCCGTCACAACCGTTAAACCGGCAACCCAATCACGAGTCATACCGTAACGGATAACTTTAATACCACCGGCATTGGTAGAAATGTTACCGCCAAGTTGGCTTGACCCCGCAGACGCAAAATCGACGGGATAAAATAAACCCTGCTCTTCAGCAAAAACTTGCAACTGTTCGGTAACGACACCAGCTCCACATTTAACAGTACGATCAATGGCATTGAATTCGCTGATTTGGTTCATGTAATCAAAAGAGATTACGACTTCACCGTTAGCCGCAACGGCGCCAGCGCTGAGGCCGGTACGACCACCCGAAGGAACCAGAGACAAGCTTTGCTCGTTCGCAAGAAGGACGATCTTTTGCACTTGCTCAGTCGTCTTAGGGAACACAATCGCAGAAGGCTTTGGTGGATAAATCTTGGTCCAATCCTTACCAAAGGTTTCTAACGAATCTGCATCTGTTCGCACCTTATCGGTGCCAACAATCGCTGATAACTGCTCAATTAGGGCTTCTTGTGTCAACGTGGTCATGGAGTTGTCCGGTTGGATGAATGTTCTTCACCTCAAAATGAGTAATCTTCGCGATGAAAGGCGACTTTGAGGCTCACTTTAACTGCCGGTTATGCTAGCATACGCGCCATAATTTTCGGAGCGGTTTTAACTGCTCGCGGATGGTTTCAGTGAATGATCACACTTCAAGTGTAATCCCAGCTGACTATTCGAAACGGGTTTTACTACTGTATATAGGTACCACAATGGCACAAACATCCCTCGACAAAAGCAAGATCAAGTTCCTCTTGTTAGAAGGCGTGCATCAATCTGCAATCGATACTCTTAATGCGGCTGGATACACCAATATCGAGTACCTGAAGACAGCTCTCGGTGAAGACGATCTTAAAGAAGCGATCAAAGATGCGCATTTCGTTGGCATTCGCTCACGCACGCAGCTAACCGAAGAAATCTTTCAAGCCGCTGAAAAGCTAATTGCTGTTGGTTGCTTCTGCATTGGTACCAACCAAGTTGACCTAAAAGCAGCAACTAAGCGCGGCGTAGCAGTATTCAACGCTCCTTATTCTAATACGCGCTCTGTTGCAGAATTATCTATTGCAGAAATCATCATGCTGATGCGCGGTGTCCCTGCTAAAAATGCTGAGTGTCATCGTGGCGGCTGGAGCAAGTCTGCGGAGAATTCTTTCGAAATTCGTGGCAAAAAGCTTGGCATCATCGGTTATGGGAGCATAGGTACTCAGCTATCTGTTATGGCTGAAAGCATGGGCATGGAAGTCTTCTTCTATGATGTTGTCACCAAACTTTCCATTGGTAACGCCAAACAAGTAGGCTCGCTAAACGAATTGTTAAACATGTGTGATGTAATCTCATTACATGTACCAGAAACAGCGGCTACCAAGTGGATGATGGGCGTAGAACAATTTGCTCAAATGAAGCAAGGCAGTATTCTGCTAAATGCTTCACGCGGAACTGTAGTTGATATTGATGCACTAGCCGATGCTCTGCGTAGCAAGAAGCTTATCGGTGCTGCTATTGATGTGTTCCCAGTTGAGCCACGCTCAAACAACGAAGAGTTTATTACCCCTCTGCGTGAGTTTGATAACGTGATTCTGACGCCACACGTTGGCGGTTCAACACTGGAAGCTCAAGAGAACATCGGTAAAGAAGTGGGCGAGAAGCTATCTCAATATAGCGACAACGGCACTACGACATCATCTGTTAACTTCCCTGAAGTTGCTCTGCCGTCAAATCCGAATGTTCATCGCATTTTGCATACGCACAAAAACGTGCCTGGTGTTATGAATGCGATCAACCAAATTTTTGCAGAAAACGGCATCAATATTTCTGGCCAATATCTGCAAACAGTTGAGGAAGTAGGTTACGTCGTCATAGATGTTGCTGCTGACGCATCTGAATTGGCTTTAGAAAAAATCAAACAAGTTGAAGGCACAATTCGTGCTCGAGTTTTGTATTGATTTATCCCTGCTAGTAAATTGAAAAAGCCGAGTATATTTACTCGGCTTTTTTGTTTTACATGCCGTAAATCGAGCACTCATTCCATTTCATCAAAGCCTTGAATTCTTAGTCCCTTCTTCGTGTACTCTCCGACATCTACTCCGAAATGACCGCTCCGATAGACACCTTTAGTTTTATAGGGCTGACCGGCTCCGTCAGTAGGATTCATTGCTAAGTTGATAATAGCTTCAGGTTGGGGGTTTTTATCTCTATCAAGCACCATCATCACGCGCGGCTTCAACTGGTAACCTTTATCGGCGGATAGAATAATCCCCACCTCTCCATTGCTCATTTCCAATAGGTAACCCGGTGGATACATACCAATCATGCCAATAAACTGACGAGCGACTTCTTTATCGAACTGCGTACCAATATTTCGGTTTATAATCTGCAAGGCCTCCATCGATGACATGCCGACCTTGTAACAGCGATCACTAGTCATCGCATCATAGGCATCTGCAATAGTAACAATACGGGTAAATAAAGAGATCTTACTGGAGTCGATACCGCGAGGATAACCCTTACCATCCAGACGTTCATGATGGCTATACGCGACATCGACCGCACCAGGGTAGATATCGGAGCGACCCATTAGCAATTGTTTGGCATAGACGGTGTGACGTGCCATTTCGGCGAACTCTTCAGGATCCAGTCGATCCGGTTTGTTCAGAATCTCAGGTGGGACTTTCATTTTGCCAATGTCGTGCATTAGCCCACTAATACCGATATTTTCCAATTCGTAGGCCGCTAATCCCATTCTTTGCCCCAACGCAATCGAGAGCAGACATACGTTAACCGAGTGCTCAGCCGTATATTCATCTTGATGTTTTAAGCGTGTTA
The DNA here is from genome assembly GCF_000355675.1 of Thalassolituus oleivorans MIL-1. Classification (NCBI taxonomy): domain Bacteria; kingdom Pseudomonadati; phylum Pseudomonadota; class Gammaproteobacteria; order Oceanospirillales; family Oceanospirillaceae; genus Thalassolituus; species Thalassolituus oleivorans. The sequence goes on from NC_020888.1 coordinate 3,414,843, forward strand.
ACCAAAGTATGGCGTTAGGGTTCGCTACAACTCGATCAACACAGTCTTTTACAGCGACTTTAGCATCGGCCATATTGAGGGCTTGACCAAGCTGGGCACTCGCTAGCAAGTGCTTAACTTGTTTTTTGGTGGATTGATAAGTTCTATTGGCGGCCGTTAATTGTGTGGCCATTTGATTTTTATCGACATATCGTTTTTGAGTATGCCTTACACCTGTAGGCTTATTAACATCCGCCTCTACCCACTCTTCCTCAACAACATCAACATAAACCCATTTACAAATATCTTGGACGGCAATAATGTCATCAGCATTTTCTAATAAAAACCCTTGGAATAAAAAAGGAGAATCAATCCAAGGGCGATCAAGCTCAACGACATACATACCGACAGACAACTCAGAAACATCCAAACGCTGCCGGCTATGTCGCTTGTTAACATTAAATCGTCGGCCATCCCGCATAGTCATATTCGATACCGCCAATGCCGTTACCTTCTTCTTATCTTATTTAGTCTAGTGCTCGTGACGATTGTCGCCACATTTTTGCGTTAAATGTCACCTCGTATCCGTAATGTTTTGTTGCCATCAAATTCCAATCTACGAACAAACGCCTCAGGAATTTCCTTGGGCTGATGTGTCACATATAACAAGGTTATCATTCTCTGCACAGCAAGACGCTGTAAAAAAGCAAGAACAAGATGGCGACTTGGGTCATCTAGCCCCTGGCAAGGCTCGTCCAGAATCAAAAGAGCAGGCTGCTTAATAAGTGCCCGAGCAATTAAAACTAAGCGTTGTTCGCCATAAGACAGATGTTGCAAACTCTGATTAGCTAGGTGGCGTAAACCTATAACGTCTAACCACTGCAGAGCTAGCTGCTTGTCAACATCTCCCGTTGCCCTATACAACCCAATACTGTCATAAAGCCCCGAGATAACCGTGCTCAGAACATTAGTGCTCGCGCGATAGTCCCATTGCAACGAAGCAGAAACTAAACCGATATACTGCTTAATATCCCAGATAGTTTCCCCCGACCCACGCCTCATTCCGAATACCATCAACTGGTTTCGGTAACACTGAGGATTATCGCCGGTAATCAGCTGCAGTAAACTTGTCTTACCACTACCGTTTGGACCTTCAATCGCCCAATGCTCTCCTGGTTTAATACACCAGTTCAAACCTTCAAAAAGTACACGCTCGCCATAAACAATAGAAACGTCCGTCATTTCAACTAACGCTTGGTGATTAGGAAGCACTTTGCGGCCTTTAGGTGGCGGCGGAAAGTCGGGCAATGCTTGATCAAAATGCAGCAAGCCGATGACTTCTGGCGATGCAATAACGTCCTCTTTTGTTCCTTGCACTAACAATTTGGCATCGTGCATAAATGCAATATGGGTAATCCAGTCAGGAATTTCATCGAGGCGGTTAGCCACCCAGATTATAGCTTGGCCATTGTGTTTAAGTTGAGCCAAGCCCTCACTCACAACCCGGCGACTGACTTGGTCTAAACCCTCTAGAGGTTCATCCAATATCAATAAATCCGGTTTTGCCTGCAAGGCTCGAATCAACATCACTTTCCTCGTTTCACCCGTAGAAAGTGATCGAAACCCTTGATCCAGAAGATGCTCCATACGCAGCAATGAAATCCAATGCCTAACCTCTGAGATTGGTTCGAGAAAAGCCCGCACTGGTGTCCCGAGATCTATCCTATCCAGCAAATCGGATTCATCTTCACGACGCTCTTGCTCTATTTGCTTGGCCTGCGCCTCTAAGGAAACATACATTACATTTGAGGGTAAACCTTTACTGGAGCCATGGCTGAGTACCAAATCCCCATCAAACAAGCAGGACAGTGCTGACTTGCCGCTACCATTGGTACCGAGAATAGCCCACGTCTGCATCTTCTCAATACTCCAGTGATCCACGGTCAATATTCGTCCATCATGGAGACGAGCTAAAATGCCATCAAAAGAAATCATAATCTCAACCTGGAGGCCAACTTAAGGAACGACCTCCAATGATATGAAGATGAAGATGAAATACCGACTGTCCAGCCTCAGCGCCGTTATTCACAACAAGCCGATATTTATCACCAAAACCTTCTTGCTCCGCTATCTGACTAGCAACGAGCATCATATGACCTAACAATGCTTGGTCTTCAGCTTGAGCGTCACATAATCGAGGAATGGGCTTACGAGGAATCAATAAAATATGCATTGGTGCCGCAGGATACATATCCCGAAATCCCAAACATTGATCATCTTCATAGACAATATTAGCGGGTAACTCACCCCGACTGATTTTTCCAAAAATGGTATCTTCAGACATAAGCTTTTCCTCCTATTAGGCAGCACACAATAGGAAAAAAAGCGAAGTGTTACAATCCGATAGATTAGGAGAGCATAATGCTGTCAGAAACCAACATGTTCCGTCCGCTATCTTTTGCTGCATAGAGATGCTGATCCGCTCGCTGGAGAAGTGAATCCAAACTATCATCACTCGCAACGCTCATCCCGATGCTGATGGTTAGCCTAAGATACTCGCCGTCGCCAAATTCAAATTCCAGCTCTTCGACCATAATCCTGAATTCTTCAAGCAAACTACGAGCTTGTGAGGGCTGCAAGCCAGTTAACAAGATACTAAATTCCTCTCCCCCTGTCCGTGCGGTAATAAAACGCCCGAAGCAATCATCCAAATAATAAGCAAATTGCTTCAAAACTTGATCACCTACTAAGTGACCAAATCCGTCATTTACTCGTTTAAATAGATCAATATCGATCATAGCGAGACAGATTGGAATTTCCTCTGTCTGGCAACGACGCAAATGAGCGTCCCCTTCTTCGGCAAAATAGCGCCTATTATTCAAACCGGTAAGATAATCTTTAGTTGCTTGTAATTTAAGCGACAACATACGCTCCAGCGACTCGATATTATTCGTTACGCGACAGAAGAACTCCTCATGTTCAAAGGGCTTAGGTAAGAAATCATTCGCACCATTTTTAATAAACTGCACGGAAACATGGCTATCGCCCTGACTAGACAATCCGATAACGGCAATAGGCGTTTTCTCATACCGTTGACGAATTTGCTGAACCAACTCAAAACCATTGAGGTTAGGCATATGATAATCCGTTAGCACCATATGAATATCAGGTTCTTTATCGAGAATCTGTAACGCTACGAGACCATCCTCAGCCTCAAAAACTTGATAGCGATGAAGTTTGAGTAAGTAGGTCACAAACTGGCGTATTTGCCGAGAGTCGTCGACTACTAAAATCTTAACGTTAGAATTTTTTTCCAGACGACTCAGCATCTGTACGGCATATTGGTAGGAGTATCGACTTTCCTTTAAAACGTAATCAGCGGCACCTTTTTTCAGCAGTGACTGACGACGTTCACCGTCATCGGTACCGGTTAACACGATTAGAGGGAAATGATCCTCTAGAAGAAAATCGACAAGCTCACCGTTAGGAGCATCAGGTAATGCAATATCAATGATACCCGCAATTAACTCATGCTTATGATCGGCGTATAACGCCTTAGCTTCCGCCATGCTGGCAGCGAACAACACCTCTCGGTCCAGCTCCTGTTTAGCTATATGCCGCAGAATCTTCTGTATGACCTGACTGTCTTCAACAATAAGAAACTTACTCATGAACACCACCTTACTTTGTCTTACCAAAGTTTAGACACTGTTTAAGTAAACTAAGGGGAAACTAGGTAATAAAGTAAAATGCTTTTACTAGGCTTCGAATCGCAGCCAAGAAAAAACCCCCAACCGTTACCGGAAGGGGGTTTTAGAATAAGAGCTTGACGATGACCTACTCTCGCATGGGGAGGCCCCACACTACCATCGGCGATACTGCGTTTCACTTCTGAGTTCGGAATGGATTCAGGTGGTTCCACAGCTCTATTGTCGTCAAGCAAACTGGTATTTTTAAGACTGTCTCACCTCCGGCGTGATCGCTCTGGAGTGCAGACTTAAAAAAATTAGGTCGGATACATGAGCTCTTCAATGAAGAGTATCGAGATTCTCGTTTTAGCGCAGACTTAAGGCTGCTTGTCTTAATTCGTCAACAACCACTCTTCCGAGTTTGGGTGTTATATGGTCAAGCCTCACGGGCAATTAGTATCAGTTAGCTCAACGCCTCACAACGCTTACACACCTGACCTATCAACCTTGTAGTCTTCAAGGGCCCTACAGGACTCTCAAGGAGTCAGTGAGATCTCATCTTGAAGGGGGCTTCCCGCTTAGATGCTTTCAGCGGTTATCCTGTCCGAACGTAGCTACCCGGCAATGCCACGGGCGTGACAACCGGAACACCAGAGGTTCGTCCACTCCGGTCCTCTCGTACTAGGAGCAGCTCTTCTCAAATCTCAAACGCCCACGGCAGATAGGGACCGAACTGTCTCACGACGTTCTAAACCCAGCTCGCGTACCACTTTAAATGGCGAACAGCCATACCCTTGGGACCGGCTTCAGCCCCAGGATGTGATGAGCCGACATCGAGGTGCCAAACACCGCCGTCGATGTGAACTCTTGGGCGGTATCAGCCTGTTATCCCCGGAGTACCTTTTATCCGTTGAGCGATGGCCCTTCCATACAGAACCACCGGATCACTATGACCTACTTTCGTACCTGCTCGACGTGTCTGTCTCGCAGTTAAGCCGGCTTATGCCATTGCACTAACCTCTTGATGTCCGACCAAGATTAGCCGACCTTCGTGCTCCTCCGTTACTCTTTGGGAGGAGACCGCCCCAGTCAAACTACCCACCACACAGTGTCCTCGATCCAGATAATGGACCAGAGTTAGAACCCCAAATTGACCAGGCTGGTATTTCAAGATTGGCTCCACAAGGACTGGCGTCCTCGCTTCAAAGCCTCCCAGCTATCCTACACAAGACAATTCAAAGTTCACTGTGAAGCTATAGTAAAGGTTCACGGGGTCTTTCCGTCTAGCCGCGGGTATACGGCATCTTAACCGCAATTTCAATTTCACTGAGTCTCGGGTGGAGACAGTGTGGCCATCGTTACGCCATTCGTGCAGGTCGGAACTTACCCGACAAGGAATTTCGCTACCTTAGGACCGTTATAGTTACGGCCGCCGTTTACCGGGGCTTCGATCAAGAGCTTCTCCGAAGATAACCCCATCAATTAACCTT
>NC_020888.1:3730000-3920328 GCF_000355675.1 Thalassolituus oleivorans MIL-1
AAAAGACCTGTTACTCGGGCAGCTAGACAGCCTCACCATCGAACGCGTCCTTGTTAATTTATCGGATCAAACCAGCAAAGACCTACCCGATGCAGCCAGTGTAAACACAGATGGCTTAGCGACAGCACAGACGATTGAACTGCCTCTTCTCGCCGACCTAATGGCATTGCCACTGAAACGCATCGACGCACCGAATATCATTATTCAGCACCCGCAGGTCAGCGCTACATTATCTGCCACCCTGACACCTGAACTGTGGCGCGTTAATGGTGATGCTCAACTAAACAACTTGCCTTTACCTTGGCAAATCGAATTGCAGCTCCAACAATCCGGCGACTTACTGCTAATGGTGTCCGAGAGCGAAACTCTTCTAGCTCAGCTTTATGGTCACTTAGACCAGAATGACAGCGAAAGTCATCTAACACTCGATCAGCGCACCGATGCTTCCGCCCTAAGCAAGCGTCTCCCCGCGCTCGCCGATTTACCCTTGGCATTGAGCAATCTGCATCTAAGTGCCGATATTCGCAGCCCGAACACCGTACGCATTCCCGATGATCTCATTGTTCAATTGAAAGCGGATATTCAAAGCGATGCCTTGGCACTGAACGAAAACACTCAAATGGCCGCGACCCAACTCACTGTCAGTATTGATAAAGCAAGTGCTGCAGACGACTGGGTGATTGATGCGAATAGCGCGCAACTGAATCTTTTAATGAAAGTAGCCGATGATGATTGGACACTCACAGCAGGCCCACTCGACATCAGCTCACGCTGCAATGCAGCACTCAACGAATGCCAACTCAACAGCAAAATCAACACTGCCGTTAAAGGCCCTGCCAGCATGCAGATATCCTTGTTGCCCGAGTTGAAATGGCAGCAAGCCAAAGGCATCAGCGGCACACTGCCGTTATCAATCAAAGGCACTCAACCCGAAAATTTAAACGCCGAACCGCCCATTCCACGTGCCGCGCTGCAAGCCGATGGCAGGCTCGATTTTAACATGAGCAACGACGGACACTGGCAAGTCACCAGCACCGACGGCATTCAGCCACATCTTATTCTAGGGCCTTATCTCGGCTGGCAGACACAGCCATTGAGCCTAACTCTACTGCCGAATTTAAACGTCCATGGTTTCACCGATGAACGTGGCCTACCTGTGATCGACGCAGAACCGCTCACGGTAGAAATTGCCGCCTTCGATGTAAGCCAAGGAGACCGTGTCCTACACTTTAAACGCAATGAAATTAGCTGTGAACCTGATCGCCTGAGCAGCCTAATGTTGCTCGATCAGCTGTTAGGTAATTGCGAAATGAAACTCCGTTTAGGCAAATCCAAGTGGGATTTATGGCCAATTCCTGATATGCAAATTAATGGGCCGATTGCCATTACCTACAACCCAACTCGACAACGCATACTGGCCGACCTAAAACTCAGCGCCGCGAAAAAGCAGTTCAACCTGCGCACTCACGTAGAACATGACTTGCTGCAAGGTACTGGCAGTATGCAATGGCACCTGAACGATGCGCCGCTTGATTGGGGCAAGCTCGGCTTAGATGACATGGCCAACCTAACCAAAGTACAACTGCTTGGTGGTTTACTGTCTGGTCAGGGCTGGATCGACTGGCAAGGGCCCAATGCCGAAAATCCAGACGCCGAGTGGAATATAACCCCCGATACCATGCTGCGAGCCGATGGCTTTAATGCCCTGTACGACAACAGCATGGCGCTGGAAGAATGGAATGCCATGCTCGCCCTACGCAGACCACAGGGAGGCGACTACCTGTTGGACGCTCAAGTATCTGGGGGCAAACTGGATAACGGTATCGCCCTTAAAAACATACTCGCACGTAGCCAAACTCGCATTCCTGCCGACTTCTCCTACGCCTTGGTCGACATCTACGAAATGCACACCGACATACTCGGTGGCCGCGTTTACACCCCATTGATTCGCTACGACAGCCGTAAAGAAATCAACGCATTCGGTATACGCTTAGATCATATTCAACTGAGTGAACTGGCCAAACTCGAAGCAGACTCTGGCATCAATGCCTCCGGTGTTTTAGACGGCATGCTACCAATCGTACTTACCCCCGAAGGTCCCATGGTGCCGGGCGGCAACTTATTCGCTCGTGATCCCGGTGGCATTATTCAATACCGCAGCAGCGCTGGCGAAGCCCTAAAAAGCAGCGACCAAACCGTCGGCATGGCCATGAACTTACTCGACAACTTCCTCTACAATCAGCTCGAATCTGGCATTCAGTATCAACCTGATGGCAGCCTCAATATCGCTCTGCAGTTTCAAGGCAAAAATCCTGACTTCTTCGGCGGCCAAGCAACGCATTTGAACATTAATTTGGATTATAACTTGCTGGATTTGTTGGAGAGCTTGCGGATTACCAACGAAGTGGTGGAGAAGGTCGAAGCGAAATATCGGTAAGGGTTTTAGAACACTGGATACGAATGATGTTGTAGGAGGGAGTCGACGAACGTTTTTTGTTCGTACTCCCGATTATTGTTTTGCGCCGTATTCGGCACTGCTCGCTGGCGCTCCCTGAGTACCTCCTACGGAAAACATACATTTCGTATTAACAAAAAGAACCGCAGCGTCAGCCGCAAAACCTCGCCAACACCCGCCACCTTGTCATAAATCCGTAACATTCCAACTTCAAACTGCCCCCATCGACACTTCTATGCAGAATCTATAGTCGAAAGCAGGCTACAATCGGGTTTTTATGTTAACTCGACCCGCCCAGCTAGGAGATCCACCATGGCTTTTAACGATGCTCAACGCTTCTTTCCAGAAACGCGCTTGCGCCGTATGCGTCGCGATGATTTTTCACGTCGTTTGATGCGCGAAACTCAGCTGACGGTGGATAGCCTGATTTATCCGATGTTTGTGGTTGAGGGGCACCAAGAGCGTGAGCCGATACCTTCGATGCCGGGTATTGAACGAGTGTCGATTGATTTATTGGTCGCAGAAGCTAAACATTTATACAAGCTTGGTGTGCCTGCGATCGCGCTATTTCCGGTAACACCTGCCAGCGCCAAGTCGTTATTGGCGGAAGAAGCCTTTAATCCAAACGGCTTAGCGCAACGAGCTGTGCGTGCGATTAAAGATGCAGTCCCAGAAATGGGCGTGATTACGGATGTAGCGCTTGATCCGTTCACCACTCATGGTCAAGACGGCATCATTGATGAAAACGGTTATGTGTTGAATGACCGCACTGTAGAAGCACTAGTACAACAAGCGCTGTCGCATGCCGAAGCCGGTGCTGATATCGTCGCGCCGTCCGATATGATGGATGGTCGCATTGGCGATATCCGCGAAGCGTTAGAAGAAGAAAGTTTTGTGAACACGCGCATCATGGCGTATTCCGCCAAGTATGCTTCCGCCTATTACGGCCCGTTCCGCGATGCGGTTGGCTCGGCGGCAAACTTAGGCAAGGCGGATAAAAAAACCTACCAAATGGATCCAGCCAACAGCAATGAAGCATTGCATGAAGTGGGGCTAGATCTGGCCGAAGGCGCCGATATGGTGATGATTAAACCTGGCATGCCGTATTTGGATATCGTGCGTCGTGTTAAGGATGAATTTCAGGCCCCTACCTTTGTTTATCAAGTTAGTGGCGAGTACGCCATGCACAAGGCTGCGGCCTTGAATGGTTGGTTAGATGACAATGCGGTGATGCAAGAATCGTTACTTTGCATCAAACGCGCCGGTGCCGATGGCATTTTGACCTACTACGCTAAACAGTATGCGGAGTGGATTAACCGTTAAGGAAAGGCAATGAGCGACCAAGATAACAACCTACCTGTTATCGATTTACAGAGCAGCGAATATTACATCAACCGCGAATTGAGCCATTTACAGTTCAATATTCGGGTATTAGAACAAGCCCTCGATGAGAGTCATCCGATTCTCGATCGCTTGTTCTTTTTATGTATTTTTAGCAAAAACCTCGATGAATTTTATGAGGTGCGGGTCGCCAACCTAACTCAGCAATTAGCCTTTGCCCGCGAACAGGCGGGTGCCGATGGTATGCACCCGCAGCAAGTATTAAGCGAAGTGCATAACCTTTGTAGCGTCACGGTTGAACGTCAGTATGAAATTCTAAATAACACGCTACTACCGGCCTTAAAAGAACAAGATATTCACTTTTTACGCCGTGCGGAATGGAACGATGAACAACGCATCTGGGTACGCTCGTATTTCGACGACAATATCCAGCCGCTCATCAGCCCGATTGGATTAGATCCGTCACATCCCTTCCCGCGCTTAGTGAATAAAAGCCTTAACTTTATTGTCGCCCTCGAAGGCAAAGACGCCTTTGGCCGCGAAACCGGCTTAGCGATTATTCCGGCACCACGCTCACTCCCACGTACAGTACGCTTACCCGATGAGCTGACCAGTGGCGGCGACTGCTTTATTTTCTTGTCGTCTATGATTCACGAATACGCTGATGAATTATTCCCCGGCATGACCATTAAAGGTTGTTATCAGTTCCGCGTAACGCGTAATGCCGATTTGGATATCGACCACGACGACACCGCCGACTTAGCAACTGCACTGGAAGACGAATTACATTCGCGTAATTTCGGCGAAGAAATGCGCTTAGAAGTAGCGGATAACTGCCCAGAAGAACTCACCGACTTCTTACTAAATCAGTTCAACCTAGAACAGACTGATTTATACCGCGTCAATGGTCCAGTTAACTTGGGGCGCTTAATTGAAGTGATCGGACAAATTTCTCGCCCTGATTTGCAATATCCACCATTCACTCCGGGCTTGCCAAAGAACATCAACTTTAAGAAGAGTATTTTCGAGAGCATTCGCTTCCGCGATACCTTATTACTGCATCCTTTTGAGTCGTTTACACCGGTGGTCGATTTGCTGCGTGAAGCCGCAAAAGACGCCAACGTGCGCGCCATCAAGCAAACGCTTTACCGCACCGGAGCCAAATCCGAGATCGTTAACGCGTTAGTGGATGCGGCTCGTAACGGCAAAGAAGTGACCGTTGTTATTGAGCTGCGTGCGCGCTTTGACGAAGAAGAAAACCTCTACCTTGCTAACCGCTTACAGGAAGCAGGAGCCGTCGTCGTATATGGCGTAGTCGGTTATAAAACCCACGCTAAAATGATGCTGATCGTGCGAAAAGAAGGTACTAAATATAAACGTTATGTGCATTTAGGTACGGGCAACTACCATGCCGGTAACGCCCGCGCATATACCGACTATAGCTTTCTAACCTGCGACGATTCGATTGGTGAAGACGTACACAAAGTATTCCAGCAATTAACGGGAATGGGCGAAGCGCTGCGTATTAAAAAATTATTCCACGCTCCGTTTACCTTGCATAAACGTCTTATTCAGATGATTGATCGCGAAGCCGCGCATGCTCAGGCAGGTAAGCCTGCCCTTATTCGTTTAAAAGCCAATGGATTAACTGAACCTAAAGTTATTCGTGCGCTATATCGCGCTTCTCAAGCAGGGGCAAAAGTCGATCTTATCATTCGCGGCCAGTGCTGCTTGCGCCCAGGAATTATGGGCGTGTCGGATAATATCCGTGTGCGCTCGATTATTGGTCGTTTCTTAGAACATACCCGTGTTTTCTATTTTCTTAACGACGGTAATGACGAAATATATGCGGCCAGCGCCGACTTAATGGAGCGCAATTTACTCCGTCGCGTAGAAACCGCTTTCCCGATTGAGTTTCCGAAACTTAAAGAACGCATGAAGGATGAACTAGAAATCTACATGTTGGATAACTGCCAAGCTTGGGATTTACAACCTGATGGCACCTATGTCCGTGCGCAACCGGGCGCTAACGAACCTATGATAAAAGCACAGGCGGTATTGTTAGAAAAACTCGCCGCTAGCGCTTCTTAACAGCATAAGCTTGAAACAAAACGGGCTAACCATTTTCATGGTTAGCCCGTTTTTTATACCAGATTTAAGCAACGCTAAGCTTCATTCCTGCCGCGTTCTGATAATCAACTTCGGCTGCTAGGTCAGTCGCCGTTAGAGGATGCTCTTCCAGCCACCCCTCAGGCATGGCTAACATTAAATCATCACCGTTGACCGTTAATACCGGTGTCGGCACTTCATGCGCATCGCGGCTATGGTTCAGCACCACGGCAATGCGAAGTAAGCGAATTAACTGCAAAGCAGTAGTTTGCTGCCGCTTGGAAAGAACAGACACTTCATCTTTTTGAATTTTGCGACGATGGTTACGCACCAGTACCGCTAACATAGTTTGCCCTTGACGGGTAAACCCTAATAAATCGGAATGTTGCAGTAAATAAGCTCCGTGCTTATGGAAGCTGCTGTGAGCAATGCTCAATCCAACTTCGTGCAACTCTGCGGCCCACGCCAACGAATTAGAAGCCTCTTTATTCAACGACCAATCCGCTTTCACTTGGCTAAACAGCGCTGCTGCCATGACCTTAACGCGTGTCGCCTGATTGGTATCGACGTAAAAGCGTTCCTGTAACGAATCAATCGTGCGTTCACGTACATTTTCATGACTAGAGCGCCCAACCAAATCCCATAGAGCACCTTCACGTAAGGCACCATCGGAATAGACCATGCGCTTTAAATCGAAGGTTTCAAATACCGCGGTTAAAATGGCCAATCCGCCAACAAACACTTGGCGACGCTCGGGTTTAACACCACTAATGTTGACGTCATTTATAGTCTCAAACTGCAATGTGAATTCCACCAACTTGGCCAATCCATCAGCCGTCATCCCTTCTTCACTCCAACCATTCTCAATCATGGCTTGCTCAGCCGCGCGAATAGTACCCGAAGAACCGACGGCGCTTTCCCAGCCAATCGTTTTATAGTTGGCTTCAATATTCAGCAACTCACGGCGTGCGCCTGCGACAGCTTCTTTAAAACCTTTTTTAGTGATTTTGCCATCCGGAAAGTAGCGCTGCGTGAACGACACACAGCCCATGTGCAAACTTTCTAGTGCACGCGGCTCAAAACGCTCGCCAATAATAAACTCGGTACTGCCACCACCGATGTCGACCACCAAGCGCTTGCCGCCATCATCGGCGAGAGTGTGCGCTACACCAAGATAGATGAGACGGGCTTCTTCACGCCCAGCAATCACCTCAATCGGATACCCCAGCACCGCTTCCGCCTGCTCAATAAACACTTGGCGATTGCGAGCCGCGCGCAGGGCGTTAGTGGCTAATACACTGACCCGCGCGGGGTCCATGCCCTGTAAACGCTGGGCAAATTCACGCAGACAAACAAGACCGCGCTCCATGGCCTCATCCGAAAGAATGCTTTGATTGTCCAAACCGGCTGCTAATTGGACTTTTTGTCCGCGCTTTTCCAACGTGCGAAGTTCACCCTGAAACTCCTCCGCAACAACCATATGAAAGCTATTAGAGCCGAGATCTACTGCTGCCATTAACTCCCGTGGCGCATCGGGTGAAGATGTCATATTCATGCGTTGACTTGAAATTCTCGTGATAACCCATATCTATAGGAGAATATGCAGGCCAATCGGCGCTACGTCCAGTACAGAATCCAATTGATTCCATATCACTGCGGCGTACAATGCGGGTTTGCTATCTTTGATATCCACAGGGGAAATACACTCATGAGCGACAACATTCTGACCGTAACAGACGATTCTTTTGACGCCGACGTACTAGGCTCTGACTTGCCAGTACTGGTGGACTTCTGGGCAGAGTGGTGCGGCCCATGCAAAATGATTGCTCCTGTTTTGGAAGAAATCGCTGAAGAATATGCTGGCAAACTTAAGATTGCTAAGCTGAACATCGATCAAAACGAAGCGACTGCGCCTAAGTTTGGTATTCGCAGCATTCCAACCTTAATTCTATTTAAGAACGGCGCTGCTGAAGCAACTAAAATCGGTGCAATGAGCAAATCTGAGCTAGTTGCCTTCATCGAACAAGCGATCTAAATAGGCCGATTGTCGATTAACCACACAAAAAGGCAAAATACTTCGCCTTTTTGTGTGGACATGCCATTTTAATATGTCTATATTGCTTAACGCATCTACGAATGACATCGTCATTTATTATCTCGTTCGAAGATGTCTGCATGGCGGTTCTGCCAGTGCCTCCTTCTTTTGATTTCTTATCAAATTCCAATAACACTGCAATAAAAATCCCTTATGAATCTTTCTGATCTAAAACTGAAATCCGTTCCCGAACTTCTCGACATTGCGCGAGAAATGAATTTAGAGAACGTAAGCCGTACCCGTAAACAAGACATCATTTTCGCCGTACTGAAACATCACGCTAAAAGTGGTGAAGACATCTATGGCGACGGCGTTCTAGAAATCCTGCAAGACGGTTTCGGATTTCTACGTAGTGCTAACAGCTCTTACTTAGCAGGGCCGGATGATATTTATGTATCACCGAGCCAGATTCGTCGCTTTAACTTGCGTAAAGGTGACAAAATTGCCGGTAAGATACGTCCGCCAAAAGAAGGTGAACGTTATTTTGCCATGCTTAAAGTCGCTGAAATCAACGACGACAAGCCGGAAAATGCTAAAAACAAAGTTCTGTTCGAGAACTTAACGCCGTTGTTTCCAAACGAGCGCTTCATCCTAGAGACCGGCAACGGCTCCACAGAAGATTTGTCTTCGCGTGTATTGGATCTAGTCGCGCCGATTGGTAAAGGCCAACGTGGTTTGATCGTAGCACCGCCGAAAGCCGGTAAAACCATGCTACTGCAAACTATCGCTCAAGCCATCACTCGCAATTCTCCAGATGTTGAATTGATCGTACTTCTAATCGACGAACGTCCTGAAGAAGTAACCGAGATGAAACGCTCTGTACGTGGCGAAGTGGTTGCATCTACGTTCGATGAGCCACCAGCACGTCACGTTCAAGTGGCTGAAATGGTTATCGAAAAAGCGAAACGTTTGGTTGAACATAAGCGTGACGTCGTGATTCTTCTCGATTCAGTAACGCGTCTAGCACGTGCTTACAACACAGTGATCCCATCGTCCGGTAAAGTACTGACTGGTGGTGTTGATGCCAACGCACTAGAAAAACCAAAACGTTTCTTTGGTGCGGCTCGTAATATCGAAGAAGGCGGTTCATTAACCATTATTGCTACGGCATTGGTGGATACCGGCTCTAAGATGGATGAAGTGATCTACGAAGAATTTAAAGGTACTGGTAACCAAGAGTTGCATCTTGATCGTAAGATCGCTGAAAAGCGCATCTACCCAGCGATCAACATTCGTCGTTCTGGTACTCGTCGCGAAGACATGCTGTTTGATGAAGCGGCATTGCAACGCCTATGGATTCTGCGCCGTCTGCTTTCAGAAATGGAAGATGTCCAAGGTATCGAGTTTTTGCTTGATAAGCTGCGTCAGACCAAAACCAACGATGACTTCTTCGACTCCATGCGTGGTGGCAAGTAAGTATCTTTGGAACATAAAAAAACCGCCAAAAGGCGGTTTTTTTATAACTTAAATCTAGCGAGCGTTGATATAAGCTTGTTCGCTAACGGCGTGATACGCCTTCACTTTATCGCGATAGCTAGAGAACGATTCATACACCTTAGCTGACATAGGGTCACCAGCAGCGACTTCCGCCACAACCTCATGAGATAGAGCTTTTAATGTCTGCAATACATCGGCAGGGAATGGGCGCACATCGACATGATGTTTTTCTATTAACTCAACCAAAGCACTTTGATTGCGGGTGGTGTATTCAGCCAGCATGTCATCATTTACCGCTTTAGCGGCAACACGAACAATGGCTTGCAGATCGGCTGGTAAAGTCGCGTAGGCGTCTTTATTGATTAAAAACTCCATCATAGAGCCCGGCTCATGCCAGCCTGGATAATAATAGAATTTCGCTACTTTATATAAGCCAAAGGCTAGGTCGTTATAAGGCCCAACCCATTCCGTCGCGTCGATAGCACCCGTTTGCAATGAGGTAAAGATTTCGCCGCCCGGCAATGTCACAGGCGTACCGCCTGCGCGCGCTAATACTTCACCACCTAGACCCGGAATGCGCATTTTCAAACCTTTAAGATCGTCAACGCTGTTAATTTCTTTATTAAACCACCCACCCATTTGTACACCGGTATTACCACCCGACATCGGCAGGATATTAAAAGGCGCGTAAACTTCTTCCCACAATTGCTGACCGCCACCGTATTGGATCCAACCGTTCATTTCTTGGGCGGTTAAACCAAAGGGAACAGAGGTGAAGAATTGCGCCGCTGCTGCTTTGCCTTTCCAGTAGTAAGCACCGCTATGACCCATCTCTGCCGTGCCTTGCGATACAGCATCAAATACCTGTAAAGCAGGCACCAATTCACCGGCACCGTATACATGGATTTTTAAACGGCCACCAGACAGCGCTTCGACTTCTTTGGCAAAGCGCTCAGGAGCCGTACCTAAACCTGGAAAGTTTTTCGGCCAAGACGTTACCAGCTTCCATTTATACGTTTGTTGTGGTGCTGCTTCACCGGCGGGTGTTTCACAATCCTTGTTACAGCCTGCTAGCATCAATGTCGTTGCCGCAGCGAGTAAAACAGTCATTAAACGTTTCACGTGCTTCTCCTGTTGTTATTGTTGGTTATTACATTACCCGCACTGAGTGCGATTTATAAAGCTTCCAGTTTAGCAAAACTCGCGACCAGCCATTTACTGCCGGTGTCGTCAAAATTCACTTGCACACGCAATCCCGGCCCCTGCCCTTCAAACTGCAATACCATGCCCTCACCAAACATCTCATGATAGACGCGCTGACCAAGACTAAATGGATATTGTGTCTGCACGAACGCAGGCTCACTCTGATAACTTGAGCCACCATAGTTATTGCGGTCTCGGGCCGTTAACGGACGACTTACGCTATTTTTTAAGCGCACTTCTTGAATCAAATCCGAAGGTATTTCACGAATAAAACGTGATGGCGTGCTGAAGTTCTCTTGGCCATATAAACGACGACTTTCAGCATGAGTAATAATCAGCTTTTCCATGGCGCGGGTTATACCGACGTAAGCAAGACGGCGCTCTTCTTCAAGGCCATCGGCTTCATCCATCGACATCTTATGCGGGAATAAACCTTCTTCCACACCGGCTAATACCACCTGCGGAAATTCCAAGCCTTTGGCTGAGTGCAGCGTCATCAATTGCACCGCATCATCGTACTCATCCGCTTGTGCATCACCGGCATCCAGTGCCGCGCTATCAAGAAACACAGCAATAGGGGATAGATCATCGGCTTGCGGATCTTCAGCCTCAGCAGCGGATGGCTCAAATTGTTTAGCCGCATTAATTAACTCTTCAAGGTTATCAATGCGCGCTTGGCCTTTTTCGCCTTTTTCTTTGCGATGATGCTCAATTAATCCGCTATTAGTAATAACTTGATCCATCAATTCATGCAGAGGCAAGTCATTCATCCCGACACTGAGTTCGTCGATAAGATCGAGGAAACTTTGCACCGCTGCCGACGCACGCTTAGGCAATAAACCATGTTTAATCGCACCGGCTGCAGCCTGCCATAACGAGCAGCCATGATCGCGGGCAAAGCTGCGCAAAATATCAACGCTCTTTTCGCCGATGGCACGCGCAGGTACGTTAATGACACGCTCCATTGCCGCATCATCATCGCGCGTTAACATTAAACGCAAATACGATAACGCGTTCTTAATTTCTAGGCGCTCATAGAAACGCTGGCCACCATAAATACGGTAAGGAATGCCCGCACGCAATAGCGCTTCCTCGAGTGTCCGCGACTGCGCATTAGAGCGATATAAAATCGCCATGTCAGTACGCGCACGACCGGCTTTAGCCCATTCGTCGACTAAATCAGCGATATAACGCGCTTCATCTTGTTCATTGAAGGCGCTGTAGAGAACTATTTTTTCGCCATCTTCATCATCGGTACGCAACTCTTTACCAAGACGACCTTGGTTATTCGCAATCACCGCATTGGCGGCCGCTAAGATATTCGCGGTAGAACGATAATTTTGCTCAAGCTTAATTAATTCCGCACCCGGAAAATCTTTTTGGAAATCACGAATATTACCGACATTAGCACCACGCCAACCGTAGATAGATTGATCATCATCACCAACGGCCATCACCGAGACTTTATTACCTGCTAATAAGCGTATCCATGCGTATTGGATATTGTTGGTATCTTGAAACTCGTCCACCAAAATATAGCGGAAACGCTGTTGATAGTGAGCTAATAGGTCAGGGTTATGCAGCCATAATTCGTGCGCACGCAATAATATTTCGCCGAAATCGACCAAGCCATTTTGTTGGCAATTTTCTTCGTAAATATAATAAAAGTCGTGCAACTGTCGCCCGAAGGGATCACCTGATGGCATAACATGTGCGGCGCGTCGACCTTCGTCTTTTTGGCCGTTGATATACCACTGAATTTGTTTCGGCGGATAACGTGTATCGTCAATGTTATGTGCTTTCATCAAGCGCTTAATCACACGCAGCTGATCATCGCTATCCAAAATTTGAAAATGCTGTGGCAGCTTGGCTTCTTGCCAATGCTGTTTTAGCAAGCGGTGCGCTAAGCCATGAAATGTGCCCACCCACAATCCATTTGAAGGAATGTTGAGTAAGTGCTCCAACCGGCCACGCATTTCTTTAGCGGCTTTATTGGTAAAGGTCACCGCCATCACGGCAAACGGTGACACGTTCTCAACCTGTAACAACCAAGCAATACGGTGCACCAGTACTCGAGTTTTACCCGAACCGGCACCAGCAAGCACCAATTGGTGCGGAGAACTGGCAGCCACAGCGTTGCGTTGGCCGTCGTTCAAAGAATCTAAAAGCAATGAAATATCCATGCGCGAAGTTTATCAGATTGGCGATTAAACCCAACGCATTACCTTAGGAGCAACCGAATAACGAAGCGGCCTACTGTCAGCACCGACTTATGCAGAGGCGAGCTTGGCTTAATACTCACGCAAGCCATTACATACTGTGTGGCGATTGGATTTTATCTAGAAGACTGCAAGCAAGGCTGCGTATAATCGAGATCATTGCCTATTGGCTGAGATATTTGCGTGAAAAACAAACCTATATTGGCTGAAATCGCCAATGCCGTGCCTACGTTACGAAAGTCTGAAGTAAAAGTCGCCGAATACGTATTGGCCGCTCCTCAGCACGTCATGCATATGCGCATTGTCGATTTAGCTCAAGAAGCACAAGTGAGTGAACCCACCATTGTGCGTTTCTGCCGCGCTATTGGTTGCAACGGCTTCCAAGAGTTTAAGGTGCGTATCGCCCAAGAAATCGCCATCACCAACAACATAGGTCAATTTGCCATCGTCGAAGACGATAGCATCGAAGATATTTGCAGCAAGATTGCCGACACGACTATTCAGCGGCTGCTACAAATTAAAACCCAGATGATCCCTATTCAAGTCGGCAAAGCAGCAAATGCCATCAGTACAGCACAACGCGTCGAGTTTTATGGCTTTGGCGCATCAGGGGCTGTTGCCATTGATGCTCAGCACAAATTCTTTCGTCTACAAGTTGCCACTGCCGCCTATAGCGATCCGCATATGCAGTCGATGTCGGCAGTGACATTAGGTGTCAATGACGTGGTGGTTGCGATATCACAAAGCGGACGCACGAGAGACTTGCTGCATTCAGTGCAATTAGCCCAACACCAAGGCGCTAAAGTTGTTAGCTTAGCACCTGCCAACACCGCACTAAGTTTGGCTGCTGATCTCCCTATTCATATCAATATTGAAGAAGATACCGACCAATTTACGCCAATGACCTCGCGCATCGCTCACCTGATGGTGATCGATATGCTTGCTGTTGCGGTAACCCAACGACGAGGCCCAGAATTCGCCGCCCACCTCAATGCGATTAAACGCAGCATCAAATCGTTACGTCTTGATAACTAAATAGACGCAATACGCCATATTTTAAATATGCCTTAAGATACATTTTGAAACAATTCAGTAATTCTAATTAGCTTGCCTTTAAACCCTATAAATATAGGGACTTTTCGACTAATCGAACACCCATCTAGTAACCCGTAAGGTTGGATTTCCACTCCATTCCTGTCATCTTATTGCAAACAATAACAAGTAATATCACAGCCGGAAATGTGATCCCAACCAGAGACGGATATATGGAACAGATGACTAAATCAGAGCAAGTAGAAGCTGTATCATTCGACCAAAATGGTAATGTTGTTGTTAATAAAGAGACATCCATGTCCAAAAAACTGGTTGCACGGCGTGCAATCGAAGCGCACTTAGAGAAGAAGCGTTTGGAGCAAGATTTAGAAGCGTATTCTTTTGAATAATTAATAATTCACTTAATAAAAAACCGGCTAGTGAGCCGGTTTTTTATTGTCTGTAAATTATGCTTTTTTTAAATTCAAGACATAAAAAAAGCCGGTCATATTGACCGGCTTTTTGTTACAGAGGCTTCACTTATTTGTTAGTGAATTCTGGGTATGCTTCCATACCACACTCTGCCAAATCAACGCCTTCGTATTCTTCTTCTTCAGTAACACGCAGACCCATGATGACTTTCAACAAGCCCCATACTACTGCTGATGCTACGAATACCCAT
This sequence comes from Thalassolituus oleivorans MIL-1, assembly GCF_000355675.1. Classification (NCBI taxonomy): domain Bacteria; kingdom Pseudomonadati; phylum Pseudomonadota; class Gammaproteobacteria; order Oceanospirillales; family Oceanospirillaceae; genus Thalassolituus; species Thalassolituus oleivorans. The sequence goes on from NC_020888.1 coordinate 3,744,574, forward strand.
ACGAAGATAGTGATTGCGCCAACTAGCTGACCACCAAACGTTGTATCACCGTTTGTTACTGGAACAACCATCAGACCAAACAAACCAACCACACCGTGTACAGAGATAGCGCCTACTGGATCGTCGATTTTCAGTTTATCCAAAGTAAGGATAGACAGTACTACGATCACGCCACCCACCATACCGATCAAAGTCGCTACGAATGGAGTTGGAGTTGAAGGCTCTGCAGTGATTGCTACTAGACCAGCCAATGCGCCGTTAAGAGCCATGGTTAGATCTGCTTTACGGAACAATACGTAAGCTAGAAGTAGAGCACCGATAAGACCACCAGCGGCCGCTGCGTTAGTGTTAGTGAATACAACAGCAACTGCGTTAGCGTTAGCGATATCGCCAAGCTTTAGAACAGAACCACCGTTGAAACCGAACCAACCCATCCACAGGATGAAAGTACCTAGAGTCGCTAGAGGAAGGTTAGCACCAGGGATAGCGCGAACTTCACCGTTAGGACCGTATTTACCTTTACGAGCACCTAGCAACAGAACACCAGCCAATGCTGCAGCAGCACCTGCCATGTGAACGATACCAGAGCCTGCGAAGTCAGAGAAACCGAAGTCATCACCCAAAGAATACAGACCAAAGACAGAACCGCCGCCCCAAGTCCAGTTACCTTCCATTGGGTAGATAAATGCAGTCATCACTACAGCGAAAGCCAAGAAAGCCCACAACTTCATGCGCTCAGCAACGGCACCAGAAACAATAGACATTGCAGTTGCAACGAATACTACTTGGAAGAAGAAGTCAGACGCACCAGAGTAGATAGATCCACCTTGGAAACCATCTTCACGTCCAGCAAAGTCAGCCAGAACAGATGCTGCATCAACTTCAGTGATACCGCTTAAGAAGTAACCACCGCCATACATGATTGCATAACCACACACCATGTACATGGTGCAAGAAATTGCATACAAGGCGACGTTTTTGGTAAGAATTTCAGTCGTGTTTTTTGCGCGCACTAGGCCCGCTTCGAGCATGGCGAAACCAGCCGCCATCCACATTACTAACGCACCGCACACCAGAAAATAAAAGGTGTCCATGGCGTATTGAAGTTCGTATACGTTATTTTCCATTATAAGCCCCCCGCATCAGGCCTCTAATTCTTTTGAAGTGGACTAAATCAGATAGCGTCTGCGCCGGTTTCACCGGTGCGGATACGAATGACTTGTTCCAGGGATGTAACGAAAATTTTGCCGTCGCCGATCTTGCCGGTGTTGGCTGCTTTGGTGATTGCTTCAATGACTTTTTCAACTAAGTCTTCAGCAACCGCCACATCAATTTTCACTTTAGGTAGAAAATCCACCACGTATTCAGCACCACGATAAAGCTCAGTGTGACCTTTTTGACGGCCAAAGCCTTTCACTTCAGTCACTGTGATGCCTTGAACACCGATCTCAGACAGTGCTTCACGCACATCGTCCAACTTAAACGGTTTAACCACAGCAGTAATGAGTTTCATAGAAAACCCCTTTTAATTAACACTTACTAGTTTCAGAAATGGCCCGTGCGGGGGCACGGACCATTGTATGCTTTTTACATGCTGATAGGCAGGCTGTAAGACACAACAACTTTCACGTCTTCATCAACATAGTTTTCGTCTTCTTCACTTGTAGCTGCATCATCAGCTTTCAAGCTCTGAGAAATCACTTTGCTCACAGTAAACGTCAAATTATCGTTATAAGCATAAGACAAATCTAAGTGCATATAGTCTGAGTCGCTATAAACCGTCTCAGTTGTTTCGCCAACGTTAGCAACTCCACTAGCCATGCCTAAAGTGGCGCCGAAAGCACCAGCGGAGTACCCTAAAGTAATGTAGCTATAGTCTTCATCACCGGCTAAAGGCATGTAGTAGGAAAATGACGCACCCATGTAACCTAAAGACAAGATCGCGTCAGTCAAGTTAAAAGTATTACCCCTTCCATTAGCAGCGTCGTCGCCAGGGTAAGAGTAAGTCCATACAGACAAGTCATAAGAAAAATCTTCTACTTCGCCGCCATAACCGATGTACAAGTCATACTCGTTTCCAGCAGCCGAATCACCGCTTGACGTCCAAACACCAGCGTATGCGCCAGCGATAGAAGCTGTTAGATCACCAGAAACAGCTGCAGCGCCGTTACCTAGATTTTGGCCGCGCCACAAGTACATGCTAGCAACGGTAGCAGAAGCTGAAACTTCAACTTCTTCAGCAAAGGTAGAAGTAGCAGCTGTCATACCAGCAGTCATAACACCAGCAAGAGCGATAGCTTTAGTTAACTTTTTCATAGTTCTTTTTCCTTCATTCGTTGTTCAAACAATTTTATGGTGTGTGCTTAGCGCACTGTTTTATTTCTGTGATAGTCCTACAGCAGACGCTGTGCCAACTTTAGAAATCCCTTTATAATCAGCAACTTAAAAGAAAATCGCGGGATTTAGTCACGATTCAGGACACCAAAATGACGCAAGCCTCATAGAAGGGCACCACGATAAAGCACGACCACTCTCCAGCATGCACCACTTTATTGCATTAACTAAGAAAGCTAGCAGATTGTAGCCGTGATACCATTTACGCGAATTAAAAATAGGAAGAACGGATGAGCCCAGAATCCATCAAAAATCGTATCGAACAACTCTTACAACAAGGGCCACTGGCTGGCCTATCCGGCGATATTAAGTTAGCCCTGCAAGCACAGTTGCAAAGCCTACTAACCAGTGCAAATTTGGTAAGCCGTGAAGAGTTTGATATCCAAACAGATGTGCTACGTCGTACCCAAGTCCAGCTCACAGAACTGGAAACTCGGGTAACCGCATTAGAAGCCGAAAGAAATAACGGCGATTAAATTGCGAGTAACTCGCGTGCTTCTTTTGAGTGCGCGAGCTCCTCTCCCGTGCCTGAAGCCACGACTCTACCGCGCTCAAGAATAATAAATTCATCGGCCAATTCCGTAGCAAAATCTAAATATTGCTCGACCAAGACAATCGCCATTTCACCGCGATCTCGTAACAATTCAATCACGCGCTGAATATCCTTAATAATCGAAGGCTGGATCCCCTCTGTTGGCTCATCAAGAATCAATAATTTAGGTCTAAGTAACAGTGCTCTTGCAATCGCAAGCTGCTGTTGCTGCCCGCCGGATAAATCACCACCACGGCGATGCAGCATTTGCTGCAAAACTGGAAATAGCGAATAGATTTCTGGATCTATAGAACGCAGAGATTTAGGTAACGCCGAGAATGCCGTATAGAGATTCTCTTCTACCGTTAGCTGCGGGAAAATATCGCGTCCTTGTGGAACATAAGCAATCCCATGACGAGCACGATCATAAGGTGCCATGTTTTTTATCGACGATTGCAGCCAAGTAATATCCCCAGAAAATGGCGTCAAGTGCCCGGAAAGAGCCTTCATTAACGTTGTTTTACCAACACCATTTCGTCCTAGAACGCAGGTCACTTTACCAACTTCTGCGCTCATCGAGACATCATAAAGTGCTTGGCTAGCACCATATGACACATTTACGTTTGATACTTCTAACATAATATCCTCGCTAGAGTGCCTGAGGCCTTAACGGCCTAAGTACACCTCAATAACTTGTGGATTTGCTTTTACCGTGGCCAAACTGCCTTCCGCGAGGACGTGCCCTTCGTGTAGCACAGTGACTTTGCAATCCAGCGCTTCGATAAAATCCATGTCGTGTTCTACTACCATGAGCGAATGCTTTTTCGCTAATGTTTTAAACAATTCCGCTGTTTTCATGGTTTCTTCATCGGTCATCCCGGCAGCGGGTTCATCAATTAAAAGCAACTGCGGCTCTTGACCCAATAGCATGCCAATTTCCAGCCATTGCTTTTGACCATGAGATAAATCACCCGCCAAATGATGAGTGCGATCGGATAAATTCACCAGTTCGAGAATTTCATCTAGCTTTTCTTTTTGCGCACCACTCAAACGATGCATCAATGCCTGCCAAATAGAGCGCCCACCTTTTAACGACATTTCTAAGTTTTCAAATACCGTTAAACTTTCAATAACGCTCGGTTTTTGAAATTTTCGTCCCACTCCAAGATTGGCGACATCGGCTTCGTCATAGCGGGTAAGATCATGCTGGTTGTTAAAAACAATTGTGCCGCTATCGGGACGAGTCTTACCCGTGATGACGTCCATCATGGTAGTTTTACCAGCACCATTAGGGCCAATAATGGCTCGCATTTCTCCCGGCGCAATAAACATAGAAAGAGAATTCAGCGCTTTGAATCCATCGAAGCTTACGCTTACACCGTCCATATAGAGAACGCTAGGGGTATCGATATGGTGTTGCTTGCTAATACTCATGCCTGATCTCCTTCGGCTTCTTTCATCGCGGCTTGTTGCTTGTTCTGCGCATGCTTATCTTTTAATTGGGCCCATAAGCCGACTACGCCTTTTGGCAGATAGAGGGTTGTCAATACAAACAGACCACCCAGCAGGAACAACCAAAGTTCAGCAAAAGCACCAGTGAAATAGGTTTTTGCATAGTTAACTAAAATGGCGCCAATAACGGCACCAAAAAGCGTACCCCGTCCGCCGACCGCAACCCAAATAATCATCTCAATCGAGTTAATTGGAGCAAATTCACCTGGGTTAATAATGCCGACTTGCGGAACATATAAAGCACCTGCGATACCCGCCAACATGGCAGACACGACAAATACAAATAACTTATAGTGCTCAACGCGATACCCTAAAAAACGCGCTCGCGATTCACTGTCGCGAATAGCCACCAACACGCGTCCCAGCTTAGAAGTAACGATAAAGCGGCTAATTAAATAGCCAAGAATCAAGGCTATGCCAGAGGCAAAAAATAGCGCAGCTCGAGTTGTATCTTGTTGCAGGTCATAACCGAGAATGTCTTTAAAATCGGTAAGACCGTTATTACCGCCAAAGCCCATGTCGTTGCGGAAAAAGGCGAGCAATAACGCGTAGGTTAATGCCTGAGTGATAATTGAAAGATATACGCCGGTCACCCGTGAACGGAACGCCAGCGCACCGAATACAAACGCCAACACACCTGGTACAACCAGCACCATTAACATGGCAAACCAAAACTGGTCAAAACCCTGCCAATACCACGGCAATTCAGTCCAGTTTAAGAACACCATAAAATCTGGTAATTCAGGATTTGAATACACACCACGATCACCGATCTGACGCATTAAATACATGCCCATGGCATAACCGCCCAGTGCGAAAAAGGCGCCATGTCCTAGGCTTAGTATTCCGCAATAGCCCCAGATAAGATCGACTGCTACCGCCAATAAGGCATAGCAAAGATACTTACCGAGAAGTGTCATCGCATAAGTCGACACATGAAAGAAAGAGCCTTCAGGTAGAAGTAAATTACTCAAAGGAATCACTATCGACATTGCCAGCAATACGCTTAATAAATAGCGCCCAGCTTTATCATTCATCAATAGGGTCGCCAGCGGACCCAATTTTACGGTTTGATTCGTCATAATTCGTTACCTTATCCGTCAGCCGTTATCGGCTGCACGTCCTTTGAGAGCAAACAGTCCACGCGGACGTTTTTGGATAAACAAAATGATGAAAATAAGAATAAATATCTTAGCTAATACTGCACCGGCAAAAGGTTCTACTAATTTATTAGCAATACCTAACGACATGGCGCCAACAAGCGTGCCCCACAAATTACCGACGCCACCAAATACCACCACCATGAACGAATCAATAATGTAGGCTTGACCGAGATTTGGCCCGACGTTAGTTAGCTGACTCAATGCCACACCGGCGATGCCTGCAATACCGGAGCCTAAACCAAAGGTCAGTGCATCGACCCAACCGGTACGAATACCCATGGAACTCGCCATAGGACGATTCATCGTCACGGCACGCATTTGTAAACCAAATAAAGTGCGCTTTAGTACCAAGGCCAATAAACCCAGCACCAATAAGCTGAAAATAATGATGTAGAGGCGATTAAAGGTAAGCTCTAATGCAGGGTTAATCATAAAGGTGCCCGCCATCCAATCGGGGGTAGCTACTTCACGATTGAGCGGACTAAATATTGAGCGGACGGCTTGTTGTAGTACTAAGCTCAAACCAAATGTCGCCAACAAGGTTTCCAATGGACGACCATATAGATGACGAATAACACCACGTTCAATTGCAACACCAACAGCACCACTCACCAAAAAAGCCGCTGGGATAGCAACAACAAGCGATAAGCCAATATGATCCGGCATTAATAGCTGCACCACGTAGGTAGTATAAGCACCCAGCATAATCATTTCGCCATGCGCCATATTAATCACGCCCATTACACCAAAGGTAATGGCAAGGCCAATCGCAGCGAGTAGCAATACCGCGCCAAGCGCTAAACCAAAATAGAGGTTTTCGATATAGCCATTAATTGTGACTAACTTTTCGATATCCGTAACAACGGCATTTGCTTTGGCTACTTCATTAGCGTGGCCTGCGGATTCAGAGCGAACAATAAACTGTGTCAGCGCAGCACGAACTTCAGGGTAAAGGGCCTTATCCAGAGCCTCTAGGCCTTGCATACGTATATCAGCGTCAGAGCTATCCAACTGTTGCATACCTAAGACTATCGCTAGAACTTCAGCAATATCGCGTTTTTCTTCCTTTTTAATAGCCTCTTTTAGTAGTGTGCTATCTAGATCGCTAGCCGATTTTAATAAGTTTCGTGCAGCAGCCATGCGTAATTGAGGGTCGCGCGCGGATATTTGTAAACGTGAAATTTCAGTGCGTAATACGCCGCGCAAACTATTATTGACGCCGATTTTTTTAGCATCGCGTGGGCTATCGAGCACCACCAAACTGCTAGTAAATAAGTCTTCAAACGAATCGTCATCATGAGAGATTAACAATTCATTGGTTTCTTTAAGATAGTACAACTGACCATCTAACAAGGTTTGTAATAGGGGTAAAGTTTTTGGGTCATCAACTGCAGCAATCGTGCTAGCCAACGCCTTTTTTTCTGAATAATTTGCAGTAATTAATTGTTGGCCTAAAGATTCTAAAGAGGCCACCGTAACAATAGGTGAAGATGCACCTGAATCTTCAGCCATTGCCAAAGAGCCACAGCACATCAAAGACAGTAGCAACATGGCCTGCCCGATGAAATTGCGCATGATATTTTTCCTGTATCTGAAATCGAGTAGGGCCTATCGCTAGGCCCTACTTCCATCCGCCGCTAGAATTAACGACGAATAAATAGCGAGTAATTACTCACCCGCTACCGACGAACCACCACACGTCTTAGTCACTGTGTTGTAGTTGCCGCAATTGATTGGAGCAGTCCAATCTGAGATCAGGTTTTTGCTTTCAGGTAGGAAGTCCGTCCATGCATCACCTTTTACTTCAGCATCCGTTGCCCATACGATTTCAAACTGACCATCTTCTTGAATTTCACCGATTAATACCGGCTTCGACAAGTGATGGTTTTTATTCATAACCGCAGTACCGCCAGTTAGGTTCGGTACTTCGATACCTATCATGGCAGCTTCTACTTTAGAGACATCGGTGGTACCCGCTTTTTCAACTGCTTTAGTCCACATATTGAAACCAATGTAAGTCGCTTCCATTGGATCGTTAGTCACGCGCTTATCGTCTTTAGTAAAGGTGTGCCATTGCTTAATAAAGGCATCATTTTCTTTACTGTCAGCGCTCATGAAGTAGTTCCATGCCGCCAAGTGGCCAACCAATGGCTTAGTGTCAAAACCAGAAAGCTCTTCTTCACCAACAGAGAATGCAACTACTGGGATGTCTTCTGCGCTAACGCCTTGGTTTGCTAACTCTTTGTAGAAAGGTACGTTAGCATCGCCGTTTACAGTCGATACAACTGCAGTCTTCTTACCGGCACTACCGAATTTCTTAATGTCAGAAACGATGGTCTGCCAATCGCTATGACCGAATGGTGTGTAATTCACCATGATATCGGCTTCAGCTACGCCTTTTGACTTCAGGTAGCTTTCAAGAATTTTGTTGGTAGTGCGTGGATATACGTAATCTGTACCCGCCAGAACCCAACGCTTAACACCAACATCATTCATCAAGTAATCGACCGCAGGAATTGCCTGTTGGTTTGGCGCTGCACCGGTATAAAACACGTTGTAAGAAGACTCTTCACCTTCGTACTGCACAGGGTAGAACAATAAACCGTTCAACTCTTCAATAACCGGCAGTACGGATTTACGAGATACCGATGTCCAGCAGCCGAAAATAACATCAACGTCGTCTTTAGAAATCAATTCGCGCGTTTTTTCTGCGAATAATGGCCAGTTAGAAGCAGGGTCAACCACAACGGCTTCTAGTTTCTTGCCAAGCAAACCGCCTTTCTTATTTTGCTCGTCAATCATCATTAACACAGTGTCTTTCAGCGTTGTTTCTGAAATAGCCATCGTGCCTGACAGTGAGTGCAATACGCCAACTTTAATTGTGTCACCAGCATTGGCTAAGTTAACGCCCGCCGCAAGTGCAGCGATACCAAAAGCGGCCGTGGTTTTTGCTAGATATTTCATGCCCAGTTTTGTCATCGTTTCTTTCCTTCAACAGTGATTAAACTTTATTTATTCGCACCATCATTGGCGCTTTATATTTAAATTCCGCATTCACTACAGCAAACCTCATACCAACTTTAAAATAGATAAATATCCCTGAATTACAGCAATAGAAGGCCCTTATCCTTAATAAAAAGAACGATTAAAATATACCTGCACCAATATAGACCGAGCAAAATCCTACGTGTTCTTATTTGGAGCACTACGCACCAGAGTGATTCATTTTTATATTTATGCTGTACTCGCTTTTTGCTGTTTGAATTCTGTGCAACGTGATCTCCCTGACCGTATTTTTACTGATTTCAATGTGCTCTTTCAGGGCGGCGACCGCTCGCTCTTCATTTCCTAAAAGTATTAAACCTAAAATATTTCCGTGCTCTTCATACGTCACATCAATACGGCTTACACGAGTAAAATCTAAACGACGAATAATACGTAAGCGCTCACAAATTTGGCGATGAATAGCACTCATTTGCTGATTGCCATTCAGATCAACTAGTGAGAAATGAAAGTTTTCATCCATTTCTGCAACCTGCGCACTGTCCCTGACTCTGTCACCTTCATCGCAACACCAGAGGTACAATAGTGGTGCTAACTTTTCCTCAACATCCGTGCTAGCAATTAATCGCCGTATTGACTCAACTTCGAGCAAAATTCGGACATCGTACAACTCTTCAAAATACTGAAAATCAAATGGTCTAACCTGCCAGCCATTACGAAACTGAACTTGCACATAACCGTCTCGCTCCAACCGATACAGAGCTTCTCGTACCGGAGTACGGCTTGCATTCATGCGTTTAGCCACCTCGGTTTCGCTAAACCGATCTCCTGGCAGTAGCTGAAAATCAAATAACTCTTGGCGAAGCTGTTGATATATCTTTTCGGCTACGTTCATTGCTCATCCACGCTGGCAGTAGGTATAAAAAATCCAGTGTTAAAACAATTCTAAAATATTATTTGGTTGAATTAAGGTGCTTTATATAAGCACGCCAGCCGCCAAACTCACTGATATGGGTGGCACTTGCGACCGCCTCCGGTTCACAGATAAAGCCTTTTACTAAACGACCATCAGCCAACTCCAAAGTACCTATTCCTAGAGGCTGAGGAATTTCTGCTACAAAACTACCGAACCCAGCCAAGTCGATACGCCATAATTCAACAATTAATTGATTTCCAAGCGTTGAATCTTGCGCCAAGGCGCTATCACTCACCCGAACTAAACCAGGTTTAGGCGGAACGGTATTGGCCAAAGCATATAACTGGTATTTATTGGCTGTGAGTGTTTGCTCTAACAAGGTTGCATAGCGGCTGGTTAATTGATGATTTAATGGCATCCCAGTTAAATGCGCCCCAACAACCGCGACAACAATCGATTCGTCAGATTTATTACCAAGCAAAACGGGAGCTTCTGGTAATGTCATAAACGCCTGCCAATGCGCAGCAAATTGTCCTAATGCTATTTCATGCCACGCAGGTGCAATTAAGGTAATACCAAATGGCAAACCATCGCTGCGTAATTTCGCGGGTAAGGCAATGGCACAAAGATCAGCTAAATTAACAAAATTCGTGTAAGTGCCGAGTTGGCTATTCACCAAAACTGGCTCAGCATTAACCTCCGTCATCGTCGGAAAGCGGGGAGTCGTAGGTACAAACAAGGCATCAATATCGGTAAATAATGCATCTATTTTTCGTACTAGATCTTTACGACGATATTCAGCTTTAAAAGCATCGACCGCTGTGCCGTTAATACCGCCTGCAACAATACTTTTGACCACAGGGTTAATGCCCGGTAAGTCTTGCGCTAGAAATTCGCCGACCGCAGCGTAACGCTCAGCAACCCAAGGCCCCTGATAAAGTAAATTAGCTAACTCAAATAACGGCGAAAAATCTGTTTTTACTAATTCGTAGCCCAACGCCTCGGCATGTTCACATGCCTGCTCATAGGCAGCGGCTTGTGTGTCATCACCAAACCAAGGTGCCTCAGTAGGAATAGCCAAACGCTGAATGCGAGTATTGCGAATCATAGTGCGCGAGCGAGAATAGGCATCGGTACGATCAAAGCGTCCTGCTACTTCAAACACGCGCTCAGCATCTAAGCTATTGAGCGCAAAAATAGAAACGCAATCCAAACTGCGACACGCAGGTACAACGCCAGTGGTACTAATAGCACCGACGCTCGCCTTTAAACCAACAATATGATTAAAGCCAGCAGGGACACGACCGGACCCTGCCGTATCAGTGCCTAACGCAAAAGCAACATAACCCTTGGCCACAGCAACAGCAGACCCAGAGCTGGAACCACCACTGATGTAATCTGAATTAAAACTGTTTTTAACTGCACCATACGGTGAACGAGTGCCAACCAAACCCGTCGCGAATTGATCGAGATTAGTTTTACCGATCACAATCGCACCCGCTTGTTTCAACAAATGAACGGCGGTTGCATCTTCGGTTGGTTGATACGCAAATTCAGGACAGGCTGCAGTGGTTGAAAATCCAGCAACATCAATATTATCTTTAACAGCAAACGGGACGCCGTACAGGGGTAACGAGTCACCATTTGCTCGTTTCGCTTGCAGGTTCTCAATTTGCGCTAGCAGTTGTTGTTCAGTACCGAGCTGGATCCATACAGAACTACCGGCATCGGCTTCCAATGCGGCAATCTGTTCTCGTAAAAGAGGCAATAGCTCGACAGGCTCAGATCCTTGTCGGTAGGCCGCGGCCCACTGCTTGATATTCCAACCTAATCCTGCTGTTTTTTGCTCGACACTCTTTGTTGCTGACATCCCACATTCCGCCTGAATTCAATCTTGTATACAAGGCGTAAGCGACACTTGTGCCAACTTAGCGAAAACACAGAAAAGACGGACAACTTATTGATTTATATGATTTTTTATATGAAATATTCGGGCATTACAGCCGCTGAGTTCGTGCTAGCGCCCCGTTATGATGCTTAAAGCAAAGCATTGCACTGAAATAGACAGGACATCCACATCTAGATAACCTCGATCAGTTTTCAGACAAAAAAAAGCCGGGAACAAGTCCCGGCTTCCTTCACGTCAATAGCAAACTGCTATCGACGTACTTCTTACTTATCTTCGTAACGCTGGTGCTTGAAGAACACTCCAGAGTCACCAAACTGAGAAGCAGTAAAGTTAGAATCCATTACTAACTCACCTACTTTCACAGCACTGGCGCGACGTTCGTCAGCATAACGTTGTGATGTTCTGCTCCAAATAGACGTTTTAATCTCTTTATCAGTAGCATAGACATCATACAACTTAGTACCTTCTGGCAAGCTCATAAGATCAGCACGGAAATCATGCTCATCGCTAGAGAATAAGCCAGCCACTTCGGCACTTGGTACGAAGTACACTTGAGTTGGAGACTTAGGTGCTGCAACCGCAGAACCGTCAGAGTTAACGCCGGCCATTGCATCAACCATTACTAACGTAGGCTTAGACGATACTAATGAGAACAAGGTGGTTGTGGCTAGAGTAATGTTCGACTCAACACGTACATACTGAGATAGCTCATTAGCGAAGAAGTTGTAGTTATCTTCTTGACCAGACAAGGTATACAACGCAGATACGTTTTCTGATGGCTTACCATCGATAAACGTCTTCCACGCAAATCCTGGAGCAAAACCACGATCCGCTGGATCACCGGTTACAGATAAACGTAACAGTCCACATTCGTTACCTTTAAACACACCGGTATAAGGGTGGTTAGACGTTGCATTGAACGCGACCTTAGCCATAACACCGTGTGGGTGAATTGGCTTGGTATGACCAACAGGCGCTACGTCACCAACATAGTTTACTTTGTCCCAAAGCACGCCATCGATTAAGCCGCCAATATCGATTGGTGGAATCGCTGGCAGTTCGCCTTCATCGTATTGAGTGCGCACGGCACCGTTAGTCCAAAGAAGATCTTGCTTAGTACATGCATCCCACGATTCATAGTTCTCAGGAAGATTTAGGCCCCAAGGTTTGAACGCGTTTTCAACACCCGTCAAAGACACAGCCAACTCTGGGTTATGACGATTCAATACGTCAACCATAGTCGTGTTTTCAACCCAATCGTAACCTTCTTGGGTATACATTTCTGGAGTGTAATCCGACGTTAGGAAACGGTCAGTAATGATGCGACGTGACGCATTCATGATGAAGATTTGAAATGCTGTCTCACCGAAAGCAAAGCCTTCAGGACGAACAGTCTCACCTAACATCCCCACTAACACATCAATCTGTTCAACATCATCGTTATATACGCGACGGAGGTTCGCAACCGTTTCTGCATCATCAGTTAAGTCTTCAAACTTAGTGATTGGCTTCAAATTAATTTGACGACGGAACTCGTTATAACGCGGCACACCACGCTCACGGTCACGCAGAATATCAATGGTCGCAATGTCCATTTTACCAACAACCGGCAAATCCAAATTACGCAGGAATTCAGGGAAGTTATTCAGTGTTAGTGAACCTGGGTTTGTAATACCGAACGAGTACCAAAGACGATCGATACCTTGCTCATCAAGAATTGTTTCCGCATCGCCATCACGCGTGTCTACGACAGGAATCGACTCACGAACAATGTTTGAGCCAATGTCATACACATCGATATTGTCGCGCATTAGAGGGTGCATACGGTAAACCGCCACAAACTCTTCGGTCAGAGTGAACGGCACACCAGCATTATCCGAATTACGAGCACCGGCCAAACCAGTAACAGCCCACTCCAAAGCGGTACCATCATTAAGTGATTGTTCTAGATTTGAATCAACACCTAAAATAGTACGAACCCAAGAATCCGTTTTCGCCAAGTCTTCTGCTAGTTTCTCAAACTCGCCAGCATACTTATCACGCTCAGCCGTGTTGCCCACAAGGCCCCACCAGTTAGCGTACATAGCGCGTTCAGTTACTGGGTTGGCGATGATTGCTGGAGTCCATTCAACAGTATGTATTTTAGCCATCAATGCCGAGTTAACTAAACGTGCTTTATCGTACAACCACTGATCATCTTTATCAGGATTGTTAGACGCTAGCATTTGCGCAATAGAGTTATGCTCTTGCACAAACAACTGGTGCAACATGCTTAGGCCAACCCACCAGTTGTCATTGAAACCAGTGACCGGGATGCCAGAGAAGAATTCTGTTGGTAAAGAACCATCGGAGTTAACCGTTAAACGACCGCCTTCGAATTCACGAATGCTATTCGATGTTGCCAAATCGCTACCGTAAATTTGCGAACCATCCCACCAGTGGGTATTCACGTTACGATAAGCTAACGGTAGGCCTTCTTCGTCGGCTGTGCGAGAAGTATCGGCTTGAGTACGACGTACTGACATTACGCCAGGCCCCATCGCATCGTTTTCTGGTAGCTCTACCAAGATTGGATCATCCGCAGTATTTTCACCGTGGCTGAACCAGTCGTGGGTCATGAATTGAATCCATGCACCAGCAATAAAGTTAACGGATGTAGCGGGCTTAAAGTCATCGCCACGCGCCATTAAAGTGTTACTAACTTCACGCGGGTTTGGCGTTAGCAACATACCAGATTCTTGTTCGGCGTATACCGCTTCAAGCTCTACGTTACGACCAAAGCGGCGATGCACAGAACCTTCAGAAGGATTTTCAAGATTGTTACAAGTACCATCTTCAGTACGAGCGCCCATGCTGCGTTCATCACAGCTCACTTCGGCGTTGTACTGCTCCCATTTTTCAAAATCGAATAGATTATTCTCAAAAAGCTCTTGGCGTTCCGCAGCTAAGGTTAACAACCCCGCGGTGATACCGAGCGTCCCGTATTTCACCAATGCTGGCCAGGTTACCCAGATACTACTCATATTTAAGTCCTATTTTATTGTTATAGATGACAAGCCATCTTGTTTTGCTTCACGCGTCGCATGTCCGACTAAAGTCGAAAGTTCAGGCATACGAAGTGAAGTAAAGTGAATCATCGATACAAGATCGAACGTGTGGCCAAATGAGTCTCAGGTTATAAAGAGATGCAAAAATGACAGATATTTACAAAAAACGGAGGACAGTACTTTTTCATGGGCGCATTTTACCTAACGCAAAACAGGCCATGAAAAATGCTTATAAATCAAACAGTAAGGAACAATTGTTAGAGAAACTGAACTTATTGCGCCAAAGCTAAGGACGGCACACACGTTCGAAATGGTCATAAAACAGACAAAGTAGTACTTTAGATGTAGAAACTATGGCTGGAAATTTACGCTTTTGTGACGCGTTGAAAAGTTTCTTGTAACACGCGAACATCGTTCGCAGCGCGATGGCGCTCAAGCCCAAAGTCGCTCCAGAGAGATTTTTTGGTATCGTGCCAGCGTTCCATTTCGGCAGGCTCCAGCAGCTTGTTGATCGTCTCGATACGGAAGCGCTGGACCAACTCCGCTTCGTCAAACAAGCGACCTATCCAAGAGCTATCAAAGCTCCAAGCATCGGAATACAGCGTTTGGCCGCGTAACTTTTCATTAAGAAGAAGGGCGACTTCCCTAGGAGTACTGCCTTCTTCCTGCAGATGCTCACGGGAAATACCGTGGATGAGTTCAGCTTTTGGATCCCAGTGATCCCAACCAAGCGCAGGTTTAATCAGATAGCTCTGCACCTCACGATCTTCCAGCGCGAATCCCACCTCAATCGGGTAACTGCCGCGGCCAAAGCCTGATGCTTCGACATCAATGATAGGTGGTATTTGGATGGTCACTCGATTCCTACTTATGTTTGGACATTTTGTACAGTGTAGACAGAGTTTGCGTGGGGCTCTATGAATCAGCGCACACTCTTTAAATCCGCATCAGTAATTCAATTGGGACGCATTCTGAACGGTTAAGGGGTAATGTTCAATTTTACGCTGCAATTTTATGATTCAATTATGACTCGTTAATTTTGCTGCGGGGGCAACACGCATAACTTCGGCCATTGTCGTTAAACCGGCGGCTACTTTATGCGCACCACTTAAACGCAAACTATGCATACCCTCTTTCATTGCCGCTTGGCGTAACTTTTGGTGATCCGTTTGCTCATGAATGAGAGGCTCTAACGACTCAGTCATCGGCATGACTTCATAGATCCCCATACGCCCTAAGTAGCCAGTACCGCGACATTCTAAACAGCCTTTAGCACCATAAACATGAGGCGGGGTTTTGACCAACCAAGGGGCAGTAAGTTGCTTCCAAATTTTCTCATCGACCGGTTCTTTTACTTTGCAGTGCGGACACAAAGTACGTACCAGTCGCTGCGCCATCACACCCAGCACACTGGTGCGAATCAAATAGGCGGGTAATCCCAATTCTTGTAGTCGAGTAAACGCCGAAGGCGCATCGTTGGTGTGCAAAGTAGAAAGCACTAAGTGCCCGGTTAATGCCGCCTGCACCGCTATCTCGGCGGTCTCTAAGTCTCGTACCTCACCGACCATGATAATGTCAGGGTCTTGGCGTAATAACGCACGTACACCGCTGGCAAACGTGAGATCAATACCCGGATGCACCTGCATCTGGTTGAACAGCGGCTCCACCATTTCAATCGGATCTTCAATGGTCGAAACGTTTACTTCTGGCGTCGCCAACTGACGTAGGGTCGAGTATAGCGTCGTGGTTTTACCCGAGCCGGTTGGCCCAGTCACAAACACAATACCGTGATTGTTGGTGGTCATCTGATTCCAGCGACGACGATCTTCTTTGCCAAAGCCCATTTCCGAGAAGCTGCGCATGAGCACTTGCGGGTCGAACACACGCATCACCAACTTTTCGCCAAACGCAGTCGGCAATGTGGATAAGCGTAATTCAACTTCCTGGCCGTCTGGGGTTTTGGTTTTCAGACGGCTGTCTTGGGGTTTACGTTTTTCGGCAATGTTCATGCGCCCTAAGGATTTAATCCGCGCCACCACAGCCAAAGCCACTTCTGCCGGTAATTCATAAACATTATGCAGCACACCATCAATGCGGAAACGCACATGACCGACTTCGCGCCGTGGCTCTAAATGAATATCGCTGGCACGCTGATCAAACGCGTATTGCAGCAGCCAATCCACAATATTAACGATGTGCTCGTCGTTAGCATCCGGCGCTTTAGCTTGGCCGAGCTCCAACATAGATTCGAGATTCTGCACTGCGCTCATGCCAGCGTGGTGCTTACGTGCTCGCGTCACGGAATTCGACAATTGATAAAATTCAACACGATAACGGCGAATATCCGCAGGCGATGTCAGCACGCATTTCACCTGACGACGGGTGACATGTTCTAAATCGACAACCCAGCTACGAACTTGCGGCTCTGCAGTAGCGACGACAACTTCATCGGTACTGACCTTAATCGCCAAAATTTGATGGCGATCAGAAAAAGCATAAGACATAACGTCGGTCACGGAGCTGACATTAATTTCGAGCGGATCAATTTGATACGACTCCATATTAAAGCGTTCAGCCAGCCACTCGACGATGGCATATTCGTTAAGGACGCGTGCTTTACTCGATCCTTGTACGCGCGCATCGGCATAGCCCTGGCGCGCCACTAAGGTAATAGGATGCAGGTGAGTTTCATCGTGCTGGCGACGAATCGACAACGACATCTGATGATCCTCATCATTCAGCAGACCATCTCGACGCATGTCTTCCAACAGGGTGAGCAATGCGATGGGGTGATCTGCCTTGGCTTGCATAAGTTTGGTTCTCTACGCGGTTATCAAATGACGGAATTCGCTGGCCATTAAATTTAGGTCGTCAGCATTCGGCTCTTCATCGAACAAATAGCATTCAAGCATACCTGTTAATACCAAGCGAGTGGCAACCGCGGTCTTTATCCAACCACTTTTCCGATCCGCCGCTTGGGCATAGCGGGTTATGACCAACATTTGCACAATGGCCTCATGCAGATCGGGCCAGTTATTAATGGCGCTGGCTTGTTCAAAGCGGCGCGCTAAATCGTCAGGTAGCCAATGGCGCAACAGAGCACGGCCGACATGACTGGAAGCTTCTTCAACTTCTGGCCAAGGTAACTCATACAAGGCACGCGAAGCATTTAATAAAGCGCTCGCCAGTGTTGAGTTTTGCTGCCACTTTGCGCATTCCGCCGACCAGCTAGAGTCTTCGAGTTGAGCTGCGTTTTTGGCCAATTCCCAAATAGCGAGTCGCAGGGTTTCGAGTGCTGTGCGCAATTCTTTCGTAGCACTGCGTTTCAGTGTACGACCGCTCCAAGACAATACTTGGCGTAAACCTTGGACATGCTGAATCGCGGCAACCGCAGCTTCTCGTTCTTCTGCCCAAATCGCCTGCTCTAACGTGCGTTGCAACGCATTCATCTCAGCGTTTAACCACTGCGGTAAAGCCTCGGCCATGCGTTGATCACAATACACTGGCAATTTGGCCTGCCACTGCGGCGCTAAGTCGGCCAAGCGATAGCCACGTTCAGCTTTACTAATATCGCTGATCCATAAGGGCGCGACGCTTTGCATCTGTGCCACAAGGGTCCAGAGTAAATTGGCATTACCTTGCTTTAATTCCAACTCAACTTCTAATAATGACTGCTCTAATTCGCCCGCCACAATAAGGCCTTGATCAATCACCACTTCGATAGTCGTATCGCTACTCGCATCCGTCCAAAGCCAAGCTTGGCGTTCGAAGTGCGTACCGAAAACGACGGCTAACGTCTTAGCATCAACCCCTGCTGGCCACGCATCCTGAACTTCCGCTTGCTCAAATAAGCTTACATCCAGCGCCGGTGAACTTAACGGCCAGTTCCATTCACCACGAATTTGCAGTCCGGCCTGTGGTTGCCCACGAGTCTTTAACGTCTGCTCAGCTCCGCCTTCGGTATGACGAATACGCAACGCGGCTTTCGCCTTAGAAAGCGCGCAGGCAGGCGTATCGTAATAGTCATTTTTCAGCGTAGAATGATCGGCCGGCATCGCAACTTGGTTCAAAAAGTCGGTTAATGCCGGAAGGTTTGCCTCACTGAGGCGTACTTTGAGTTCGATTTCTTTAGTCATGGCGCTATTGTCGTGAGCCGGTCCTTATAACGCAAGTAGAGGTGTGTGATGTCTGGTATTCAAATGCCTAATACGGTTGAAAAACTGCGGGCGCTTATTGCTGCAAATAGCATGAGTTCGGTACTGCCCGACTACGACAACAGCAACCTCGGCGTTATTGAATTACTGGCCAGCTGGTTTGGCGATCTCGGTTTTAAATGCGAAGTGATCGCCATCGCCGACAACCCAGGAAAATACAATTTAATCGCCACCTTAGGCACAGGTACTGGCGGTCTCGTATTGAGCGGCCACACCGACACAGTGCCATGTAACCCTGAGCGCTGGGCCTCTGACCCATTCACTCTTACCGAGCGCAACAATCGCTTTTATGGATTGGGGACTTGCGATATGAAGGGGTTTTTCGCCTTGGTATTAGCCGCGGTAGAGAAATACCACACCCAGAGTTTTCATCAGCCTTTAATCGTACTCGCAACCGCTGATGAAGAAAGTTCGATGAGCGGTGCGCGTTCGCTAAGTAGCAGCCAGTTCTCCCAAGGGCGGTACGCTGTTGTGGGTGAACCCACTAGCCTGAAGCCGATTCGAATGCACAAAGGCATCATCATGGAAACGATTCGCCTAGTCGGTAAAGCTGGGCATTCGTCCGATCCAAGCCTCGGTGTTAGTGCAATGGATGCGATGCATAACGTCATGGGCGAATTGAAACAGCTACGCATTGACCTCGCCAGTCGCTATCAAAACGCGCATTTCGCCGTTAATACGCCAACACTCAATTTGGGTTGCCTGCACGGTGGCGATAACCCCAACCGTATTTGTGGCAGCTGCGAACTGGCGTTCGATTTACGCGCCTTACCGGGAATGAGTAACGACGATTTACGCACTGAAATTCTGCAACGACTTAACCCCATTGCCGCTGAAAATCGCGTTGAGTTAACACTAGAGTCGTTATTCCCGGGCATTAATCCGTTTGCCGAAAGTGAAAATAGCGAACTCGTGCAAATTGCCGAGCGTCTAACGGCCAGTACCAGCAATGCTGTGAACTACGCAACGGAAGCGCCTTTCCTGCAAAACCTAGGAATGGAAACCATTATTCTTGGCCCAGGCAGTATTGATCAGGCGCACCAAGTGGATGAATTTATCGCACAGGATCAAATCGACCCTTGTGTAAACTTACTCAGCCAATTGATCGAACACTTTTGTTTAACGCCTCGCGGATAACAAAAGCGAGCAAACAAGCCCAATACATTGGTTTAGCGCGCCTGTCGTGATTAAATCCAGATAGAACGCCGAGAAGAGAGCCCGACAGTGACAGCAGACAGCACCGAATACGTGCAATGGTTTCGTAATTCCTCCCCGTATATTAATGCGCATCGGAGAAAAACCTTCGTCATCATGTTTGATGGCGATGCCATCCTGCACCCAAATTTCAACAGCATAGTGCAAGATATCGCCCTACTTACTAGCTTGGGTGTGCGTTTAGTATTAGTCCACGGTGCGCGTATGCAAATCGATACGGTGCTGCAGCGTTTAGACATCGAAAGTCAATTTCACAATGACTTACGCGTTACTGATGCCAATGCACTTAACGCCGTAAAAGCGGCTATTGGCATGGTTAAAGCGGATATCGAATCGCGTCTTTCTGTTGGTATACCCGGCTCCCCCATGCACGGCGCACGCATTCGCGTCGTGAGTGGTAATTTCGTCACAGCAAAGCCACTCGGTGTGATCGGCGGTGTCGACTTTCAACATACCGGCGAAGTACGGCGTATTGAGCACCAAGCGATTAGCAATTTATTAGATCAGCATAATATTGTGCTGCTGTCGTGCGCGGGCTATTCGCCATCGGGTGAAATGTTTAACCTCAGTGTTGAAGACGTTGCCCAACAAGCCGCCATTAGTTTACGTGCCGACAAACTGATTATTCTGGGCGAAAGTGACGGTCTGCCAGATGATGGCGATACCCACACCGAAATCACCTGTCGCCAATTAGAGCAAATTTTGCACGAATTAACCGGCAGTGAACGTTGCCATGCCGACGCCGCACTTAAATGCGTACGCCAAGGTGTGCCTCGCGTACATATTTTAAGTTATCAAGTTGATGGCGCCTTGCTACAAGAGCTATTTACCCGCGAAGGTAGCGGCACGCTGATTACCCAAGAAGCCTACGATCAATTACGGCCTGCCAATATTGATGACGTAGCGGGTATTTTGCAGCTGTTACAGCCGCTAGAAGAACAAGGCATCTTAGTGCGGCGTTCGCGTGAATTATTAGAAACAGAAATTCATCGTTTTAATGTCATCGAACGCGACGGATTAATCACGGCCTGCGCAGCGCTCTATCCTTATTCCGATGATCAAGCCGAACTGGCTTGCGTGGCGGTGCATAGCGATTATCGTGGTAGCAATCGTGGCAATCGTTTGCTGGAGCAAATTGAGCAAGAAGCACGGCGTCGTCAATACAAACAACTATTTGTATTAACAACGCGCACTGCGCATTGGTTTATTGAAAATGGCTTTGTTGCTGGGGCAGTAAGCGAATTACCGCAAGAACGCCAACGCTTGTACAATTTCCAACGTAATTCCAAAGTGTTTTTCAAAACCCTGTAAAACACAGGAAGCTCATCATTGGATATTCTGGCACTGCCGCATTTAGGCAAAGAAGTACATCGGCGTTACGATGACTTAGGCATTATTCAAGTCTATGAAGACGGCAATAAACGCTACCTAAGCTTCGGTACCGCCGATGAACAAAGCTGCCAGCTCAAAGCTAAACCAGGCCAGCCGCAACACGGTTATGCCCGTGCAATGATGGCCTCACTCTGCCTATTAAAACCCGACCAAGCGGTGCAACAGGCCAGTGTACTCGGCACCGGC
The DNA here is from genome assembly GCF_000355675.1 of Thalassolituus oleivorans MIL-1. Taxonomy (NCBI): domain Bacteria; kingdom Pseudomonadati; phylum Pseudomonadota; class Gammaproteobacteria; order Oceanospirillales; family Oceanospirillaceae; genus Thalassolituus; species Thalassolituus oleivorans. The sequence goes on from NC_020888.1 coordinate 3,766,057, forward strand.
GGCGGACTCATGGCACGTTGTTTATTTGAACAGCTGCCAACCACTCAGGTTCATACTGTTGATTTACGCCCCGCCGTTATTCAAATCGCTCATCAATATTTTGGTTTACCACGCGATAAGCGCTTAACCACACACGCCAAAAGTGCCATGGATTACCTCAATGCGTGCCCAACTAACAGCCAAGGTCTATTGCTCAGTGATTTGTATTTAGCCAACGGACTGGATACACGCCAACTAAAACCTGAGTTTGTTAGCGAATGCCGCCGCGTCGTACAAAATGATGGTTGGCTAGTATTGAATTTATGGAAAGAACACCGTGAAGATGGCCTATTTTTACCCCAGCTAAAAGCTCAATTTCAAACCGTTTTACACAGCACCACCAGCGACGGTAACTGGATTATTTGGGCCTGTCCGAACGCTAATGCCGCCCCCGACAAACGCGGTGCGCAGCTCATATGTAAGCGTTTATCCGAGCAAATGGGGTTTAATCTCTGGCAAGTGACAAAAGGCTTTTATCGATTTTTTTAGCCTTGTATCAAATACCGCCTTACAGTAACGTCCTGTCTATTCTACTTTTTGACGACAATAATAAGAGCACTTCATGTTTCATACACTTACCCAAGTTGGCCTGCCACTTGCCCTGATATTAATTATGACCGGTGTAGGCCTTGGATTAACCCCTAGAGACTTCACACGCGTATTCGTAAAGCCTCGTGCTTTTTTGATTGGTGCTGTTTGCCAAATGCTGTTGCTACCTTTAATCGCCGTTGGGATTATTGCCGCAACCGGTTTACATGGTGAGATTGCAATTGGCTTGTTTATACTCGCTCTCTGCCCAGGCGGAACAACTTCAAATCTATTTAGCTTAATTTCCAAAGCCGATGTTGGACTCTCGGTATCACTCACCGCCGTAATTGGTTTCATTACCCCCTTCACCATTCCGTTGTTAGGTGCTTGGGCCATTGGCTATTACAGCGATGCAGGCACAGCCTTTGAACTACCGATATTGTCCACATGGATTAAGCTGATCGTCATTACCGTTATTCCAGTCCTTATCGGTATGGGCATCCGCGCCAAATGGAAAGCCTTTGCCATCGCTGCCGAGCCTTATGTATCGCGCTTCTCTATTATCGTATTGGCACTAGTAATCGCCTCTATTTGCGTAAACCTAGGCGAGAAGTTAATCAGCTTTGCTGTTCAAGCTGGGCCTGCAGCATTGCTACTTAACATTAGTACCATGGCACTTGGCTATTTCGCGGGACGTGCATTTCTACACATTGAAGCCCAAGCTCGCACCATTAGCCTCGAAGTTGGCTTACAAAATGGAACTCTGGCTCTGTTAGTGACTACAGGGATTTTGAACAGCCCTGAAATGTCGATCGCACCTAGCATATACAGCCTACTGATGTTTGTGACGGCAAGTGTGTTTACTATGCTGGTATTACGCAAAGATCGTCATGCCCAAGCAACGCCGCAGTCGCGGTAATAGCAGCAAACTGAATAGACGAAAGCGCCGCCAATGGCGCTTTTTTTGACGCCATAAATACCGCAGCATATGACCACACTTAAATTTCAACGCTAAAAGCAATAAATTTGGCGTAGTTTAGGCATGGTTAAGAACCTAAGTTAATTGTATCGTACACTTTGCCGAAAAAATGATGGCCTAAAAGAACAACCTATATAAAAAATGGACTAAATACGCGAGTTTACCGGTATATTATTCTACGGTTGTAAACACGATCAATCTTATAAGTAGTTCAAAATATTCTAGCATTTGAAGTTTTAGGTAGTTTTTGCTCTAATCCGCCCGATACGATTCTCGCTACTTTTAGTTTTCACTGCGAAGTGATACGATCTAAAAAGAACGATTGTTAAATTATAAGAATAAAAATAATTCGTTAGTTATCTCATCAGGTACTAACAAGCCAATTCATTTCTTCTAAGAAAAAAACCAATAGGAAGAAAAGCTTTATGGATCCCTTACAATCTAAGGCGCTTCGTGCCTGTATAAAACACCCGTACCGAGGGATCGCATATGATTTTTAACTCTGCGATTTTCTTCTGGTTTTTTGCCTGCTTCTTTGTGCTCTTCAATTTTGTATTTGTTGATCGCAGAAAAATTATTTGGTTGTTAGTTATCAGCAGCCTTATCTTTTATGGCACTTGGAACTACAACTTTATTGCCTTGCTGGTCTTTAGTGCGCTCGCCGACTACCTAATAGCGCAGAAAGTAGAGGCCAACAATCACGATCCAGTGATGAAAAAACGATGACTTATCGCGAGCATCACCCTCAACTTATCCATTCTGGCCATCTTTAAATACAATAATTTTATTTTGCAGAGCGTACAGGAATTCGTAAGCCTGTTCGGTGGGGATATTAGCGTCCCTATGCTAAGCATTATATTGCCGGTTGGTATTTCCTTTTATACCTTCCAGAGCATGAGCTACACCATTGACGTGTACCGTGGAGACATGAAAGCGCATCGTGGCTTTTTAGTATTTCTCGCCACACTTTCGTTCTTCCCTCAGCTTGTTGCTGGCCCGATTCTGCGTGCCAAAGAAATCCTACCCCAGCTAGTCAATATGCGAGTACCAACGGCGCTCAATATTCGTATAGGTTTGCTTTTGGTTCTCCTCGGGTTACTTAAAAAGACAACCGCCGACCTGATGGCTGGCCCAGTTGGTGTCGCCTTTAATGGCCAAGCCGATGTCAGTACCTTTGAAACATGGATTGGTTTGCTCGCGTTTTCTGCTCAGCTATATGGCGATTTCAGTGGCTATTCTGACATTGCTATCGGTATTGCATTAATGCTCGGCGTCTACATCCCGATGAACTTTAACTTGCCGTATTTCTCCACGTCCCCAGTCGATTTCTGGCGACGCTGGCATATTTCATTATCGTCATGGTTACGAGACTACTTGTACATTTCGCTGGGCGGCAGTCGCAACGGCAAACGTGCACGTAACCAATTTATTACCATGTTGCTCGCCGGTTTGTGGCACGGCGCGTCGTGGACGTTCGTTGTCTGGGGCGCGTACATGGGTGTCATCGTTGTTGTTACTCAGTGGCTGAACGAAAGACCGGCATTAGCCAAATGGGTCAATAGTAAAAACTGGATATCCCTGATCATTAAAATTGTCGTTACTCATTACCTATTTGTATTGAGCTGGCCTTTATTCCGCGGCTCTAGCTTAGAAGCCGCGTGGACAATGATCGTTGACATGCACATCCCTCAAGAAACAGCGGTCACAGCCGGTGCCGGTATCGTGATGGCGCTGGTAGTAGCAGGGTTATTTTTAATGCATTTCGTTGATGCTTTACGTATTCGATACGGTGACGCGCTGGCCAATCGCCAATGGTTCTTCTGGCCGCTACTTGTGATTGGTTTTACTTTGTTCTTTACCGTAGGAGATTTTGGTCATGACTTCATCTACTTCCAATTCTAAGCCAAATAACTCTGCGCAGAGCGAAGCGTCTATCGAACGAGAAGAGGATATCCGCAACGCCCAAGGAAGACGAAAAATCGGTTTATATACCGTAATTTGCGGCGGCCTAATGATTCTCGTCTCAATGGGATTAGTTAACATTGGTATCGCATCGTTGCGTTATTCTTCGTTGAATCCTTTTAGTATTGAACGGATTCAAGCGACCGGCGACAACTTAGGTGCAGCCCTCGAACTACCAGAAGATGATCCAAGAGAAGTGGTATACGTACTCGGCTCTTCGCTCATTCACTTTGGGTTTTCACCCGATCTATTCGATGAAGAATTGAATGCTGCGGGTGTACCGACCGTATCGTATAACTTTGGCTTCGGTAACGCTGATCCGTCAATCCACGCGAAATTTGCCCGCAAATTAGCGCGTACCTTTGCTGATCACCCCGGTCGAATTGACCGCGTGATTTACGAGTTTGCGCCCCATGGTGCAACCCAGCGTCGTGCCGACACCAGTGGCCAGCTAAATCATGCAACCACGGCGATTCTTAGCAGTTGGGGCGACATAGGTCAGACCTTATTAGACGACCCAGAAGAGGCATTTGCCTTAGCCAATACCCGACTATTCCGCAGTGGCGTGCCGGCTGAAGCCATCACCCATATGCTAGCAACACCGATTACCATGGCAAAAATCAACGACACGGTTAAAGATCGACCAAAGCCAGTGCCTATGGATAACCTCGGCTGGGATCTATTCAATCAGCTACGAGAAGACTGGCCAGAAAGTATTCCATTTGGCGGTTGGTCAGCTCAATACCGTGGTGGCTTTCCACCCACGGCAAGCCCTAGAGCACTCGAACTTTCGGATCAAGTTATGCAGCGCATGCAAGATCCTGTGCGCATGGAATCTGCACTACAACAGCGTATTTCATGCTGCGATATACTTGGGCTAGAAATGAGTCCAGAAATGATCGCGCATGTCATTGAAACGATTCGTTATGCGCAGTCTATCGCTAAAGACGTCGACATCGTTGTTATGCCGCAAAACCAAGATATCGTGCACGTATCGCCGCAAGGGGAAGAGAACTTCAAGAAGGCGTTGGCTGAAGTCGTTGCCGCCACCGGTGTGGATGTGGTCGATATCTACAAAGAACCATACCTAGGTATTGAATACTTCTTCGACGCCGATCACTACACCTTCTTTAAAGGCCGTAGCAAGGTCACTCAGATGATGGCTGATCACTATTTACCGCAAGAAGAAAAAGAAACTCATTAACATGAGTTTCTTTTTAACAGTGCAATGCTACTGATTTGAAACAAACGCTATCTCGATTGATCGTGCCCAACACATGGGCATGATCACATCACTTAATTCGCAACACCTTCACAGCATTTAAGCCGATGCTTTCTTCACGAAAACTCGATCGGCAACAAACCCTAAAATCGCGATAAATAGAAAATACTTCCCAGATTCCGACGTACTTTGCACAGGCGAATTTAGCAGCATATGTATGATAGGAATAGACAAAAAACCAACGAGCATTGCGCCTAAACGTAAGGCGGCTGCAGCAAGCTTACCTTCAACTCGACGTGCCATCAGAATGCCGCCGTATATGATAGAAAAACCGAAGAGAGAGATAATAAGAGCAGTGATATTCATATAAAGTCCTTTTAAAGTGTTAGTTACGTCCGAATGAACTGATAGTAACTAATAAGGACGATCATGAACATAACCATTTAGTTGATAATGCTTCTTAGCATGATAAGTACTTGCCAATAAAACAAACTTTAAGTAAATACGATGCCAGCATATTATTATCACCGCCATCAAAGCCTATTGGGTCTCGCGCTGTCCAGCGTCCGGTTTCTGGATCGTAGTCACGATACCTGAATCGAATCAAGCCGGTGTCGGTATCATAAAGCCCGCCTGAAGCAAGCTTTTGCAGGAAACGAACACGCTCACTCGTTAACAACCGGAATCTGATTAAATACAAACGGATCATTGTCCGTCGGATACAAGCGAGTATAAGGCTGATCATCAATCAGTTTAAGATCATTACCACCGCTCGCCATTTCAGGAAAAGGCAGTGATGTGTCAGGGAGGCTTCTTCCATACTCGTAAAAAGGATCAAGCATATCGAGTAAGTCTAAATAGGAGGTAACAATAATAGACAAGTATGCATTTCCTTCGAAATACGGCACGAGTGGTAAAACATTCGACATCAAAAAACCATCTCGAAACGATAGTTTCAACTCATACACTGAATTGTCAGTTGTAGGCTCTTCGCCATTACGAGGAAGAATGTACTTTATAGCAAGAGGATTTATTGGTGCTGTAAAATATTGCTGATACTCTTCATTACCTTCTGAGAAATCCCCATTGCTGGCGTATAAATACTCATTCACATTGGTGCCTGACACAAGCAAGGTATAAGCACTATCACCATCCACTTTTTCATTAACAATTAGGGATCTAAAGCTCGCACTTAACAAGGTAGTATCGAGATTACATGAACCTTTTATAGGATATGAATATACGACGTCAACATAGTTAGGATTTTCAACTTTAAGAACATTATAGAAACACCATTGATCGCCTGAATCATCTTCAAAGTATAAGGTGCGACCATACGTACCGTAATCGCTGAATTCAACTTCATGACTTAATAGGCTGTCAGGTTCATTTCTTTTTTCAGAGCAAGCTGAGATCATCAAGATGGTAGTAATTAATAGGATATATTTCATGATCTAGTTTTCATTAAAAGTTAAAGAATAATCAACGACTTCATCATCAGACGTCAAAATAGAAAAACTAAAATCATAGCCATCAAATCTCGGAAGTTGAACAAACGAATCAAGACCACTTTGATTCCAGATTAATTCGACGGCGGTAGTAGAGGTTCTGCCATCTAGTAGTCGCTCTACTCGTTTAATACCTACAGGGCTCAAAAGGTACTGACTACCATTCAAGGTAATATCTAAATTGTCATCAAACGAAGCTGTATCACTTAGCTTAACTCCCGTTATTTTCCTTTTATGACCAAGCAAATTTTCACCATCGAAGCGTTTAACAAGACCTTTAGGATGAAAACCATACTCGCCATAACCGAGCAATCGTCCATCATCTGAAAATGAGACAACCAACTCTCCAGTTACAATCTGCTTATCGGTACTCGATTCTTTGTAATAATTTTTCAGGCGATAACCAGAATCTGTAATTTCGATATCTGCAGCATCGCCATCTTTTAAATCTTCGTCAAAGTAGAACGAGAAAGGCCGATGATTAATAAAGTCATAGATGAATGTATTATCTTCAAAACCTATCAACGCCCCTTCAAGCAACGCATAAACCCACGCAGTGGTTTTTACCTCTAATTTAGAAACCGTATAATCTGAGCCACTTACCGTTTCGTAATTCGCTACATCTTCTATCTTTAACAACCATACACCCGTGCGATATTCCATCGACGTGCCCGTGTGCGGCGGCGGTAATTCATTATCCAAAAAATCTGAATCAATAGTATCAGCACTAGAGATAGTACTGCGGAGAAGCAATAATAAAAAAAACGATATTTTAACTAACACCTTACTGTCCTTGTTTATAATTATTCCAGATTAAAATACTCAACAATCACGCTGAGTAATAATCACATCACCACGGCAACGGCTCTGCTACTTCCGCCCATTTTTGGCCATCATGCACCTCGGCTAATTCTTCACCCAGTCGCTCACACTTTTCCATTGCCTCATCCCAACGTTTTCTGCGGATGCTGTAATCAGGATATTCATAAAAATCATCTAAATCCGGAATACGCCCACCGGGCAAGGTAGCAGCAAACTCCCATGACGGCGCGATAATAATGGTGCGTTTGTAATATTCGCGCGACGCGACGCGCCAACGTAATTTTTTATCAAACCAGCCGCCTTTGGGGGCTTGGGCAAAATAATGCGGATACAGCACAAAGCCTTTTTCGGGCATAACAGGTAAATCAAATTGGTAGTCGGTTACGCCGCCATCACGGTAGGTGCCTTTCGGCGCTCCGGGAATATTACGCACACCGGCAATCACTAATGGAATTGCACCGCTGGCTAAAATAGCCGGTTTTAAATTCTCGGCGGTAAGTGCGACATGGCGCGCAGGTAAATGCGGAAAGTGATCAATGGGCGGTTTTTCTGGATGATGAAACATAACCCGTTCGATCCACGGGCGCATGGCTGCAGGAGAAACCAAATTAGCCGTCATGGCTCCAGCAATACCGAGCATTTGCACGTATTTTTGATCAATACCGGCGAGTCCTTTAAAGCGCGCCACAAGGGTGTGATAACGCACATTAGGATTATTAATAATTTCGGCAATGCCGTTATCGCCTAGAATCACATCTAATACATGGCGACATTCTGTTGCCACTTCTTGCGCGGTAGGCTTTGCTGAATATTGTTGGCTTAAATAGGCTTCTTGAAAGCGTGCATGAGCCTCAAGGGGGTTTTGTTGAGCAAAGCAGGCCATGCGCCAAGCACCAGCGGATGTGCCCAGTACATGCAAAGGCTCGGTACGCTCGTTAAACCAATGAGTCAGGAGGTAGCGATCCATTGAGGCTAGGGCTAGCCATTTAGGCCCACCAGACGCTGCCAGCAGCATTTCGATATCACTTGGCTGTAATCCATTCGCACGAATATGGGCGAGGGCTTCACTACCGGCAAAAATTTTTAAGGCGGGCGGGGTCACGGTTTAACTCCTAAACGTTCAAGCTTTATATTGAGGCTTAGTTGTACCGTGAGCATCCTGCCGCTAAAAGAGTTAAAGACGCAATACTCAGAGTATTTTGGTCATTTATCGGAATGAATGTTATGCCGGTTCGTACACAACAAAGCTGTAGTCATATGGGTTAGGGCCGTCGGCGGCAAAGTCTTCACGTGCTACTTCTTGCCATGCGGCTTTGTCGTACTCTGGGAAAAAAGCATCCCCTTCCACATCAGCATGTACTTCGGTCAAATACAAACGATCACAATGCGGCAAGGTTAATCCATAAATTTCTGCACCACCAATAATCATAGCTTCGTCTTGACCATTAACTAAGCAAATACTTTCGGCGAGTTCACGTGCCGCTTCAACCGTATGTACAACTTTAATGCCATCAGCGGTGAAATCAGGCTGGCGAGTAATAATGATATTGGTACGTCCCGGTAATGGCTTACCAATACTCTCGAAGGTTTTACGACCCATAATAATGGGTTTACCTAAGGTCGTTTTTTTAAAATACTTTAGGTCTTCTGGTAAGTACCAAGGCAATGCATTATTGCGGCCGATCACACGGTTTTGGGCAACAGCGACCATTAACGATAATTTCACAAATAATTCCTTACGCTACCCGTTTAAATCGCAACCGGCGCTTTAATATGCGCATGGGATTCGTAACCTTCGATTACAAAGTCTTCGAATTTATAGTCGAATATACTGTCAGGTTTACGTGCAATTACGAGTTTAGCCAACGGTAGTGGCTCACGGCTTAGTTGTAAATCGGTTTGCTCTAAATGGTTCGAGTACAAATGCACATCGCCGCCAGTCCAAACAAAATCACCGACCTCTAAGTCGCATTGTTGCGCCATCATATGCACCAGCAATGCATAACTAGCGATGTTAAACGGCACACCTAAAAATATATCCGCACTGCGCTGATATAACTGGCAAGACAATTTGCCATCGGCAACGTAAAACTGAAAAAAAGCATGGCACGGTGGTAACGCCATGTTTTCGATTTCGCCCACGTTCCACGCACTAACAATTAAACGGCGCGAGTCTGGGTTACTTTTAATCTGCTCAACGATTTGGGTGATTTGGTCAATATGACGACCACCCGCCGCAGGCCAGCTGCGCCACTGCGAGCCATAAACAGGGCCGAGGTTACCGTCTTCATCAGCCCACTCATCCCAAATTTTGACGCCATTCTCTTTTAAATAGGAGATGTTGGTATCGCCACTCAAAAACCACAGTAGCTCGTGAATAATCGAGCGCAGGTGCAGTTTTTTGGTGGTCACCAAAGGAAAGCCTTTGCTTAAATCAAACCGCATTTGATAGCCAAAACAGCTGTACGTGCCCGTACCGGTACGATCTTCTTTGAAGGTGCCGTTCTCACGCACATGACGCATCAAATCGAGATATTGTTTCATGCTTTTTGTTCCTCGGTTTTCGGGCTGCGATAGGCCACCACCAGCAAGATCGCGCCAATAATAATCATAGGTAAACTAAGCAGCTGGCCGCGGCTCATCCAACCAAATGCATCAAAACCAATTTGTGCATCGGGCTCGCGGAAAAATTCGGCAAAACTGCGGAAGATACCGTACCCCATTAAAAATACAGCACTCACCGCTTTTTGCGGGCGCGGACGTGACGAATAAAACCACAGAATAACAAACAGTAAGAAGCCTTCCAACGCCGCCTGATAAAGCTGCGATGGGTGGCGCGGAACATCCCCACCGTGCGGAAACACCATGGCCCAAGGGACGACCGCAGGATCAGCCATACGACCCCATAATTCGCCGCCGATAAAATTACCGATACGACCAAACATTAAACCAAGCGGTACAAAGGGAACGCCGAAGTCAGCAACATCAAAGAAGCTGCGTTTGTACTTCCGACAGAAGTAGGCAATCGCCAGAGCAACACCCAACAAGCCACCATGAAACGACATACCCCCTTCCCAAACTCGTAACAGCCAGAGAGGGTCGTCTAAAAATTGTCCGAAGTTGTAAAACAATACGTAACCACAACGGCCACCTAAGATAACGCCCATAGCACCAAAAAAGATCAAGTCAGACACCTGCTGTGCATCCCAATTATTGCTGCTTTTTTTCGCGCGATAATTAGCTAACCCCCAGGCGGTGCCAAATGCCAATAAATACATGATGCCGTACCAATGCACTTTCAGCGGCCCAAGCTCAATGGCGATGGGATTGATTTCTGGATATGTAAGCATAACGAGTTCCCTGCAACGAGACGTCAAATGGGCAATAAGCTTGCCGGAGCAAGATGACGAATCGACGAATATATAAGTAAAAATCGCACCTGACGCTGGGCCTTAAAAAGCCAAGAAGCGAATTCCGACGACGAAGAGTAACACGGCAAACGCTTTTTTTAGCAGCACCGCATCGAGGCGATGCGCTAAGCGCGCACCGACTCTAGCAAACGGGACACTGGTAATGGCAATACCTAGGATGGCGGGCCAAAACAAGAAGCCCGTTGTCCACTCCGGCAAATCAGCATGACCCCACCCCGTTAAGACATTACTAACAGCGCCAGTCAGTGCAATCGGAATACCGCATGCTGCCGATGTGGCAACCGCCTGACGCATAGGAAATCGCATCCAGCTCAAATAAGGCACTGTGAAGGTACCGCCACCAATACCAAACCATGACGAGCCAAAGCCAATCACACCACCAGCACTCATTAAACCAGCCGCACTTGGACGCTTGCCGGTACTGCCAGGTTCAATATTGAAGTACATCTTAATAGAAAGCAGTAATGCGAACACACCGATGATGTTTTGCAATACCGGCCCCGGCACTGAGGTAATTAGCAACACGCCTACGAATGTGCCGCCAACAATACCCGCCGTCATGGCTTTTACGATGCTCCAGTCAATTGCACCATTGCGATGATGTTCCCAGACCGAACTCATAGACGTAAATACAATCGTCGCCAACGAGGTCGCTACCGCCATATGAGTAGCCACCGAATCGCTAACACCTTGAGCTGCAAAGGTAAAAATAAGTACTGGCACGATCACCATGCCACCGCCAACACCAAACAATCCTGCCAACACGCCAGCGATTGCGCCAACGATGAGATACAGCAAAAACATGCGGCAAAACTCAGTAATTTAATAGGGCGGGCATTATGGCGCAAAACGGGCTGGTGTACGAACCTCACCGCTACGCCAAGCAGGCTAAAAAACCAGTTTTTGGGTACACTAGCGGCATGTGTTTAATCGTCTTCGACTGGCAACCCAAGCAATCACAATGGCTAACCTTAAGTGCCAACCGTGATGAGTTTTTTCAGCGGCCTGCGTTACCACTAGCCGAGTGGGACGATGCGTCGGGGGTTATCGCTGGCCGGGATTTAGAGCAAGGTGGCACTTGGCTGGGCATTAGTCGCTCGGGACGCTTTGCTGCGTTAACCAACATACGTGTGATGAATGCTGGCCCAGAACACCCCGTATCACGCGGACATCTTGTGCTTGATTACCTGAAGTCTAATCTAGCCCCAGAAGCTTGGCTAAATAGCTTAACAACCAGCGCATATGCGCCATTCAATCTCATCGTCGGCACCACAGATTCACTTTTCTATCTGCGCAATCACCCAGACCGCTATCAAACCGAGCTAAAGCCCGGACTCTATGTGGTCAGCAATGCGCAACTCGATACGCCTTGGCCAAAAGCCATATTAGCCAAACAACAATTGGCAACTTGGCGAGAACAGCAGAGCCAAGACTCAACCATACCTTTGAGCAGTCTCACCAAACTATTATCTCGTCATGAGATCTACCCAGACCACGAACTCCCTAATACTGGCGTACCACTTGCTTGGGAGCGGTTATTATCAGCACAGTTTATTCAAGCGCCGGGCTATGGAACCCGTTCTAGCACCGCACTTGTCGGCCAAAAGAATACACTGCATGTAGCCGAAACAACGTGGAATGCCAAAGGCAACGAGCAACAAACGGAACAATTCAGCGTCATCTTGTAACGATTCCTTTACCTCACGGGCGCGGCGCAACAGAAGCCAACATCTGGTTACAAATCATTGCGATGAAATAGCGATCTGAATCACATTTTTTAAAATCTCTGTCCATACTCAATGTATGAGATACGACACACACTACCGCATGACGAGCACGCCTCGTTCAAATAAACATCTAGCGATCCCTGCCGTGATCGGGCTGCTGTGCGTCGGTCTTTTATTCGCTGCACTGGCAGCAAGTGTGAACACCAAGCCTTACATGCCACCGAATGTGGCGCAAAAGTATATGGAAGAATGGCTAATAGAATCGTCGCGCCATGTTGCCGGTGAAGTTCGTTTAAAGCACATTCAAAACATTGAACCTTTCTATCTACACCGCGACTATCAACCGGTATGGATGGACAGCTATGAGTTAAAACCTGCGGCTAAAGAACTGATTCAAGTGCTGCGCGAAACCGCAGGCGACGATTGGCGTAACTATGGCTACGCTCTGCCAACGTTAGAGCGTGAAACCAACCGTCTATCGAATGTACCGAAGCAAGCAACTGCGGTAGATATTCTGCTCACCGATGCCTTCATTACTTATGCTCAACAATCACTAAACTCAGAGCTTATTCCCGACACGGGCGAACTCGACCACCCGATTCGCAAAGTATCGTCGGAGCAACCTTTATCGAGCATCACCACTGAGGATGTGGTGCGCTTGCTACAAAAATCGGTTGAAGACGACAATCTTGACGAACTATTGACCCAGCTAACTCCAAACCAACCTGGCTATCTCAAACTACGTGAACAGCTGAATCGTTATCGATCTATTGATGCAACGGGTCTTTGGGAAGAGTTGCCGGCAGATATGCAAGTAAGTGAAGGTCAGCGTCATAAAATGATGCCTTATCTGCGTTGGGTGCTAGGTCAGTATGGCGACATGCCTAAAGGGGCTTTGTCTTGGCTCTTCAAGGAGAAAGAAAGCCACAGCCAATGGCCGCTGGAAGGTGAAGAGATCAATATGGAAGAACCACGCTTCTTATTTGACGAACCCTTAAAAGAAGCCGTAATGCACTTTCAAAAACGTCACAAATTAGAAGTCACTGGCGAGTTAAACGATGAAACCCGCTTACAACTAAATATTCCGCCGTACCAGATCGCACAGCGTATCGCTCTGAACATGAAGCGCTGGCGTCACCTGCCACGCGAACTTGGGCAGCGCCATATCATGGTCAACATGGCTGACTTCCGTTTACGCTTGATGGATGGCAATACGCCAACACTCGATATGAAAGTCGTGATCGGTAATTTACAACGCCGTACGCCCGTCATGAGCGAAATGATGAGCACGATAGAAATTTCGCCCACTTGGACTGTGCCAGCTCGCATTGCTGCTACTAGCCTATTGCCACAAATTAAACGTAATCCAGCCTACCTCGAACAAAAAGGCTTTAGAGTTATCACGTACCAAGATGGCGCGCCTAAATATGTATCGACCAAAGACATCAACTGGAATAAATACAGCAGCAAGTATTTCCCATATACCTTAGTGCAACAGCCGGGACCTGATAATGCACTAGGAACCGTTAAATTCCTATTTCCAAACCTACAAGACATCTACCTTCACGATACGTCACATCGCGAGCTATTTGCTTTGGAAAAGCGAGCACTCAGTTCTGGCTGCGTTCGTGTAGAACAACCGCGATTACTGGCGGAGAAACTTCTCGCACGTCAAACAGGCTGGCAGCGCTCTAACATTGATGCTGCTATTGATCAAAACCGCACGTCACGTATTCGCTTAGAGCAACCCGTACCAGTCTACTTAATGTATTGGACTACTTGGGTCGATGACGATGGTGTCCTGCAAGTTCGCGAAGATGTTTATCAGCGCGATTTAACCGCCGGTATGGCCTCGCATCGCCAAGCAAGTCTGTAATCTTTATTTCGCACGCCGTAATCATGCCTAAGGCGGGCTTAACCGAGCGTGGTTACACTAATCATCCTGACATAACTGTCCTTAGCGACTATCAATACCTGCTCAAATGCGCCAGAGCGGCAATCCTTTGGCATACTGACGACTTCTTGTAACCGAACTGTAACTGAGGTGTCCTTGGTATGCTGGATCGTCGTCGTTTTCTTCAACAGGCCGCACTAGTCGGAACTGCCGGATTGGTTGGTATTAGCCCATTGGCCAATGCCGCAAGCCAAGAAGAAAAAACACTGCGTCTATACAACATACACACTGGCGAATCCTTAAAAGCGACGTTTTGGGCAGATGGCGGCTTCATTGACAGTGAAGTGCAAGACATTGACCTGTTAATGCGTGACCACCGCGCTAATCAAGCCTTAGCGATGCAACGCGATCTTTATCTAAATCTATATCGGCTACAGCAAGCGCTGAATCCTAATCAGCCAATTCAAATCATCTCCGGCTATCGTTCACCACAAACCAATCAAATGCTGCGCGCTGCAAGCAATGGTGTTGCTAAACACAGTTTACACATGGAAGGCCGAGCCTTAGATATTCGTTTCCCTGGAATTTCTTGCCGCGACCTGCAAAAAGCAGCGCTGCAAATGAGAAAGGGTGGAGTTGGTTATTATCCGCAGAGTGGATTCGTACATATAGATACTGGCCGCGTACGCCAGTGGACAGCCTAACGACTAGACAGCCCTTCACGAGTAAGTATTGCGCCTACTCGTTTAGCCTTTCGACAATGGACCAATAATGCGTCCGAAGCCCGCCTTCTCCAGTACCAGCTGAATGGTTGAAGCGATAACCTGACCACTTTCCATCGTTAACACTTCTGCCAATAAGTTATCCGCCCATTCACGGCTAATACCGCGAATCACCGACTTCACTTTCGGTAAGTTGGTTGAGTTCATGGATAGCACGTCATAACCCATCGCCATCAACAATACAGCCCCCATAGGGTTTCCCGCCAACTCACCACAAACACTGACTGGCTTATTCTCGGCATGAGCGCCATCTACAATAAGCTTTAGAGCGTGCAAAACCGCAGGATGAAAGGCTTGATACAAGTCGGCAACACGCGGGTTATTGCGATCCACTGCAAGCAAATATTGCGTTAAGTCGTTACTGCCTACAGACAGGAAATCAACCCGCTGTGCTAACTCGCGAATTTGATAAACCGCAGCTGGGACTTCAATCATGACGCCAATTTCTGGCATCTCGACATCGAAGCCTTCTTCTAACGTTTCAACGTGAGCTCGATAGATAAGATGCAACGCTTCATCAACTTCGGTGACGTTACTCACCATAGGTAACATGATTCGCAGGTTATTTAAGCCTTCACTCGCCTTCATCATGGCGCGCACTTGCACCAAAAAGATTTCAGGATGATCTAAGGTCACACGAATGCCACGCCAGCCTAAAAAGGGGTTGGCTTCGTTGATCGGAAAATAGGTTAACGATTTATCGCCGCCAATATCCAAAGTACGCATAGTCACTAACGCAGGGCTAAAGGTCTCTAGCTGCTCACGATACGTTTTTTGCTGCTCGCTTTCACTTGGGAAGCGATCCTTCATCATAAAAGGCACTTCAGTACGATATAAACCCACGCCTTCAGCACCACGATCAAGGCTGCGCAAGGCATCGGTAATCAAACCAGTGTTAACCCATAACGGCATACGATGGCCATCGAGGGTTTCGGCAGGCAAGCCGCGCAGACCTTCAAGATCGGCAGTGAGCGCTAACTCTTCTTCAAAAATTGCTTGGTATTGCTCGCGCAGCTCGTCTCCCGGATTGGAGAAGATCAAGCCACGATAACCATCAACAATCAGCTCCATACCCTGAAGCTGTGCATAAGGCACATCGACCACACCCATGACGGTAGGAATACCCATTGCCCGCGCTAAAATCGCTACGTGAGAGTTAGACGAACCTTTGACTGAAACCAAACCACGTAACTTGCTGGTCGGCACTTCACCCAACATAGCAGGCGTTAATTCCTCACTCACCAAGATGGTATTCGCCGGGTAATCGTCTTCGTTGGTCTCAATTTCAGCGCCTTCAAGGTGAGCTAAAATACGAGTACCTAAATCCATAATGTCAGTTGCGCGTTCGCGCAAATACGCATCTTCCATCAATTGGAAATGGCCGACATATTCCATCACCACACTGCGCAAAGCGCCTTGCGCCCAGTTGCCTTTATGAATGGCAGTTTTGACTTCGGCACCCAAGGCATTGTCATCAAGCATGTTGAGATAAACATCGAACAAGGCCATTTCTTCGGGGCGTAATTCACCACGCAGTTGCCCGCCGAGCTTACGAATTTCATTTCGAGCAGCATCCAAGGCAATATCGAAGCGTTCGATTTCCTCAGCAATAGAATCGGGAATACGATCGACAACACTACCAAGATCGGCGGCAGGTGTGATTACAACGGCTTCACCTAGGCCAACGCCAGGCGCACCCGGTGCGCCGCCGAATTTAGCACTTTTCTTTTTTTCGTTAGCTTCGGTTGGTAAGTGAAGAATATTGCCGGTGGCTTCTGCATGAGCAATAACGCCGGCCAACTGAGCCGACATAGTGACAAGAAACGCTTCTTCACTTTCATCAAACTGACGGCTATCGCGTTGCTGCACCACCATAACGCCCATTAAGCGTTTGTGGTGAATAATAGGCACGCCTAAGAATGACAAAAATGGATCTTCGCCAGTCTCAGGTAAAAATTGGAAACGAGGATGTGCTGGAGCGTTATCAATGTTGAGCGGTTCTTCACGCGTACCAACAAGACCAACCAAGCCCTGCGAGCTCATTAGACTCACTTTGCCTACTGCATCTTGATTAAGACCCTCGGTCGCCATCAAGACATAACGCTTAGATTCTGGGTCGTACAAATATACCGAGCACACTTCGGTGTGCATCGCCTCGCGAATACGGGCAACCACAACCTTGAGGGCATCACTCAGATCTGTAGCTGAGCTGACCTCCTGTACTATGCGTCTCAATATATCGAGCATACGTCCTCATCCGGTTTTTCGTTGCAATCTGGCTATCCGGGGCGCCAGCTCCGTCAATGCTCGACGGTAAACGTCGCGTTTAAACGCAACAACCTCTCCAAGCGGAAACCAGTAACTTACCCAGTTCCAGCCATCAAACTCTGGTTTTGCCGTTGCTGCAACATTAATCAGAGCATCTTCTCCAACCAAGCGCAGCAAGTACCATTTTTGTTTTTGTCCTACACACACAGGGTGACTGTCGTGACGTACCATGCGTTTAGGCAAACGATACCTCAGCCAGCCACGCGTGCAACCTATAATCTGCACGTGCTCTGGCCCCAGCCCTACTTCTTCCGCAAGTTCGCGGTAAAGGGCTTTTTCTGGCGATTCACCTTGTTTGATCCCTCCCTGAGGGAACTGCCAGGCATCTTGACCAATCCGCCGTGCCCAAAGTACCTGTCCATTGCCGTTGCAAAGGATGATACCGACGTTGGGGCGGTAACCGTGTTCATCAATCACAATGCCATCCAAATCGTTTTATCTGCTTCCAAAATTTGCTGATTTCGAGACAAAGGTCAAGTCTCAACAGGACTAACCATAAGCTAGCTGGAGTTTGACTTGCGAAACAGCGTTGGAACCATTCATATACGGATGCGAAATACAGAGGTAAAAACGCACCATCTGCCGCACAATTTTGAGGAAAGTATGCGCTGATCCCCGTAGAATAGCGATATATTTTGTAATCTCTGCGCCCAGCTGGACCCCCTCTCGACGCCCACTGGCTGCGCCCCGACATGGCTGAAAAACATTGGCACTCGCGATATTTGACCTCGACCACACCCTACTCTCTGGCGATAGTGATCACGCTTGGGGTCAATACCTTGTTGACCGCGGTTTAGTCGATCCCGCTATACACCAACAGCGCAACGATCATTTCTATGAGCAGTACAAATCAGGCTCACTGGATATTCACGAATATCTCGAATTTGCTATGCGCCCACTTACGCAATACGACATTGAGCAGATGCTGGCTGAACGGGAACGCTTTTTAATCGAGCGCATTGACCCACTGATTACCCAACATGCCCGCGACTTGATTGAAAAGCATCGCGCCGCAGGCGATGTACTCCTCATCATTACTGCCACCAATGGTTTCGTGACCTATCCGATTGCAGCGCGTCTCGATATCGAACACATCATCGCACCGCATCCTGAAGTCGTGGATGGACGCTATACCGGCAAAACCGTTGGCATTCCAAGCTTTCAGGGCGGCAAAGTCACTCGTCTAAACGACTGGATTGCGGAACACCAGCATTCTCTTGAAGGCAGTTACTTCTACAGCGACTCGCATAATGATTTACCGTTACTGCGCATTGTCGATCATCCTGTGGCTGTCGATCCTGACGATACTTTAAAAGCAGCGGCAGAAGCGGCAGGCTGGCCTATTATTAGTTTGCGAGTGGCGGAGTAATTCATGGCGGTTCGCACCCTGCAACGCATAATGCTTTCTATTGGTACGGCCATACTGTTAGCGGCTTGTGATACTACCGAGGCACCAAAAGTAGAATTAGCGCCTGCGCTAAAACAACTTGAAACTCCGGCGCAAATTCCCGAGGCGACTCTATACGCTGAACACATAAGTTTGAGTGCTTATCAGGCGCTAACCGATGCATTAGAACAGGCCACTGAACTAGAAAGCCGCATCGTTAACCTGTTAGAGCAGCCAAACGACGAAAATCTGCACTTAGCGCAAGATCAGTGGCGTTCGGCCTACTCCAGTTATTTATCGTCACTCGCCTCAACCCGCATTCCCGTGAACGATCCGCCAGAATGGGTGCAGGCCAACTTAAGCTACCGAGATGTCGAGGCATTACTGGATAGCTGGCCAATCGAAGGTGGCTATATTGATTACGTGCCGGGTTATGCCTTGAGTGGCATTGTTAATGATTTAACCCTGACGATCAGTGCCGAAACCCTGCTGGACCAACACGGATTTTCGGATCCAAGCTATGCCAGCGTGGGCTATCACCCGCTCGAATTCATGCTTTGGGGTGAAGATGGGCTACGCCTAGCAACTGACTTTGACGATAAAAAAGATGCGCGCGCCGATGTCACTCATAACAATAGTGATGACACTGCCGATAGCCATGCAATGGAATATCAAAACCTAGAGGATGGTGCCAGTAATCATCAGCGCCGCCGCAATTACCTGTTACTCGCCAGCCAACTTCTACAGCAACATTTGCAACGATTGCAGCGCCGCTGGGAACCCGCCAATGGCTATTACGCTAGCGTAGTACAAGCGACTACCGCCGAAAAAGTACTACAGGCATCACTGCTTGCTGGGCAAAATTTACTTCGTAATGAAGTACTGCAGCGTCGCCTTACGGATTACAGCAGCCCCTACAGCCAATCAACACCTGCGGATGTTGCGGCCGTTATTAATGGCTTGAAGCAGTTGTATTTCCCCGCGACTGAAGGTTCAGGGTTAAACATGTTGCTAGGCGATCACGCCGACCTGATGGCCAACTGGAATAGCAGCTGGGATAACATCGACACCTGCGTAGTGCAATGGCATGACCACCTACCAAACGAAGATGAAGCGCGCCAGCTATGTCGCCAGCGCGTTATCGAACTCATGGCCGTACTCGAACGTTCAGCACGGACATTAGGCGTAAAACTACCCGCTAACGGGTAGGTAATACGCGCGCAAAAACAGCCTTCAAATAACGTGTTTCTGGAATCGCTGGAATCACAGGGTGATCCGCACCCTGTGAGCCAACATGCTGAATCATGACTTCTCGATCCAGCTCACGACCTAAGATACGAATCATGTCCGGTAAGCGATCTTCAGCTAAATGCATAGAACAAGATGCACTGACCAAAATACCGTCCTTGTTCAACAAACGCATCGCCATTTGATTCAAACGACGATAAGCCAACTCACCGGCTTTAATATCCTTACGACGTGGGATAAAGGCTGGCGGATCAACGACTACCACATCGAAACGCTCGCCGTTATCTTTTAGCTGACGCAATGCTTCAAAGGCATCGCCTTCCCAGCAATGCAGCTTGTCGGCCACACCGTTCAACATGGCGTTCTGTTCGACCCAGTCTAGGGCTTGCGCAGATGCATCCACACAATGCACTTCTGCCGCGCCATGATTCGCGGCTTGAATTCCCCAACCGCCCACGTAACTAAACACATCCAGTACGCGCTTACCTTTTACCAAGCGATTCAGCTGGGCGCGGTTCTCGCGATGATCATAAAACCAACCCGTCTTTTGCCCATGAATCACTGGCGCCATGAAGTTAGTGTCGTTTTCTATCAGCGGTGCACAATCATCCACCAGCTCGCCATGCACAATTTCTACGTACTCAGGTAAACCTTCAACGGCGCGCAACTTACCGTCGTTCTTCAGCACGATAGTCTTTGGCTTAGCAACTTTGTGGATCGCATCAATAATCTCTTGGCGATGCATTTCCATCGTGATGCTCGAAATCTGCACCACAGCCACATCACCAAAGCGGTCGATTACTAGGCCAGGCAAACCATCGCTGTCGCCATATACCCAGCGGTAACATTGGTGCGGATACCACAAATCGCGACCACTCATCGCCACTTGCAAACGATGCACAATAAGCGATGCATCTAGAAATTGCTGCGGATTACGGCTGATCAATCGCGCACAAATAAGCTGCTCAGGACTGACAACAGCAACTCCCAATGGCTTACCATTAGCCATTTCAACCACGACTTGAGAGCCTGGCTCCATCAGTTTTAACGGTGTGGTTACCGTATCCACTTCATTGCTGTATATCCAAAGATGTCCGCCTTTTAGGCGGCGCTCTGCCTTGGCGTTTAATCTCAAGGTGCTGTGCATGGAAACCTCAGTACAGATACCGCCCGAAACACTCGGATGGTCATTGATTACAAAATTACCGACATTATACCCACGAGTTGCGCAACTTACTCGGTAACAATCCATAAGCTCATCTACACTATTAGAACTTCTTATTCCATTGGGCGGATCATGGCTGAAGATCTCACCGAAGAACAAATAATGGCTGTCATGCAGGGCATACGCATTCCACCGCAACCACAGATTCTTGTCGATTTGCAGATGGAACAGTTTGCGCCCGCCCCTGACATCAAACGCATTTCACAACTCATCGGCCAAGATGTTGGCTTGAGTGGTACCGTGCTGAAAGTAGTGAACTCACCGCTATATTCACTCCCCAATGAGATCACCTCAGTGAGTCAGGCCGTGAGTCTAATCGGCTTAAACAGTGTGATTAACGTTATCAATGGCCTCGCCATTAAAAGCCAACTGAGTGATGACAAAATCACACAACTCAATCGCTTTTGGGATACCGCTACCGATATCGCTCACCTATCCGCATCGCTGGCCAATCAATTAAATTTTAGCCGCCAAGATCTCGCCTACCTGCTAGGGCTATTCCACAATTGTGGCATCCCATTACTAATGATGCGTTTTGATAACTATTTTGATGTGATGGAAATGTCGTATGCCGATCCCGAATTACGAGTCGTCGATATCGAAAACAGAGAACTCAACACCAATCATGCGGTGATTGGCTACTACACAGCAAAATCATGGCGTCTGCCACGTATCTTGTGTGATGTCATTGCCGAGCATCACAATGCCACGCGCTACTTCAATACCGCCAACCAGCAAGATAGCGACGAGAAAACCCTTTTGGCGATTTTAAAAGTCGCCGAGCATATCTGTGGTAATTATCGGATTTTAGGTCGTCAGAGCGAAGACCTTGAATGGCAAGCCTGCGGGCAAGAAGTACTCGCCTATTTAGGTATAGGCGAATTTGACCTTGAGCTATTACAAGACAGCTATGCAGAAAATGGCATTGGGCTGCAAAACTATCGCCACTAAAACGCTCCCCTGAAAGACATCTCGCGTTAGAGTCGATCCAACCCCATCGCTTTCATGACGACATGCTGCTTAACCGGTAACCAACGATCAAACAAGCGCATACCTTCGTTACGTAACCAACGAACCATGGGCATATCAGCGGCAAATAAGCGTTTGAAGCCCTCCATCGCCGCCATCGTTGCGAGATTATCGGCCTGACGACGGCGCTGATAACGCGATAGTACTGCATCTGTACCTGGTGAAATTCCGCGCTTTAGCGCACGCACAATCTCTTCGCTTAGCACTGCCGCATCTTTGAAGCCAAGATTCACCCCTTGGCCAGCCAGCGGGTGAATGGTGTGCGCCGCATCTCCCGCCAGCACAATCCCGCGACAAAAATAATCGCGCGCATGACGTTGACGAAGCGGAAAACTTGCACGTTTAGATACCGCTATCACTGCACCTAGGCGATGCTCAAACGCAGTGCTTAATGCTTGGCAAAACGCCTCATCATCCAGCGCTAAAAGTTCTTTCGCTTCGGCTGGAGAGGTCGACCAAACAATCGACGCCAAATGCGGATGATGAGCTACCGGTAAAAAGGCCAATGGGCCTTCGGGGCGAAAGCGTTGCCATGCCGTTGCCGCTATCGACTGTTCACATTCGACCGTGGCAACGATGGCGTGATGATCGTAATCCCACTCATTAGTTGAAAGTCCGGCCCATTGACGCGCGCGCGACAAAGCACCATCAGCACCAACAACTAACTTAGCGTTCAGAGTTTTACCCGTTTCCAACACCACAGGCACAAATCCATCACTATCTGGGTTATCACAATAACGAACCGCTACGGGGAAAACATCAATACTCTCTGCAGCGTTCACAACCTGCTGCAATGCCCACAACGTTTGACGGTTTTCAACGATGTGGCCTAAACAAGGAACATGCAGTTCAGCTGCATCGAAAGTGACGGAGCCCGTACCTTCGGCATCCCAAACATGCATCCCCGTGTAAGGGCTCAACGCAGCACGAGGAAGATGTTGCCATGCACCCACTTGGGTTAAAAATTCTTGAGTTTGAGCGGTCAATGCACTTACCCGTATATCGACGGTTTGCAAAGAGGTTGTTAGCGCAGGAGCGTCGGGGTTGTAACTCGGATCCACCAGCGCAATTCGCACAGCTTTATTCCCCATACCTTTTACTAAGGCAGCAGCCACCGCTTGCCCTACTAAACCGGCTCCGATTATCACTACATCGTATTGCATACTGATTCCCTAACGCTCTTTACTACGAGAAAGACTGCTGACTGTTCAACCAGAGTATTCGAACACTAACCGATACGTGCTGCACGCTGACCTTGCCCCATAGCATGACGAGCAAATAAACGCCGTGCAGTGGGCATCGCGGCTAGCGCCAATAGGCCGCCATCACGAGCGCAAGCTACCAAGGCATTCGGCTGTGCAAATAGTCGCGGCAGCCAATCACTGGCGGTGACGGTATTGCGCTGATCAGTAACCTGCTGCTTTAAGTACCGCTCTAATACATTCAAATCACCCGGATTTAATCCGTCTAGTGCCGCTTTATTCAGATGCTCGGCCAAACTCGCGGCATCGCGCAAGGTTAGATTAAATCCTTGGCCAGCCACTGGATGTAAGCTATGCGCTGCATTCCCTAACAACACCAGAGAACGACGTACTTGTTCGGAAGCTTTGACCAAGGCCAGAGGGTAACTAACACGCGAGCCAATACGGGTGAGACGCCCAACCCGATGACCAATCCGTTGTTGCAGCTTGGCGAGCAAGGTCGCTTCATCTAATGCCAGCATGGCGTCGATCACGTCGGCATCAAGCGTCCACACCACGGCATACTGATTTTTATGCAAAGGTAAAAAAGCGATAGGGCCATCTTGGCTAAAACGTTCGTAAGCCCAATTGTTGTGGGGCTGATCACACTCAACCTGGGTTACCAAAGCATGCGTACCGTAATCGTTACGCTTAGATTGAATACCCAACTGCGTCATCAAAGGTGAACGTCCGCCATCCGCCATAATCAAGAGGCGCGTTTGCAACTTTCGACCATCACTTAATTGCAGCAAAGCGCCGTCGGCGTTCATTTTTACTTGCTCAACACTAAGTGGGGTTAACTGCAACAGATCGTCGGCATTGACGATATCACGCAGCAAGGCTTGGCCGAGCTGGTGATTTTCGATGATGTAACCGAGCGCAGGCGTACCTTGCTCAGTGGCATGCAAATGCGCCTGCCCAAAACGTCCTTCATCGCTCACTTGAATATGTTCGATCGGGCAAGCGTGAGACGCAATGGCATCCCATAAACCCAATTGATTGAGAATCTCTCGAGTGCCAAAGGATAGCGCCGTGGCACGACCATCAAAGCTGGGCGGGCGGGCATCACTGTCGTCTTGCCATTGCAGCGGTTGACGATCAATTAACGCAACCGACATACCAGCAGCGCGCGCGGGAGCAAGCAAATGCACCAAGCTGGCACCGGCCATTCCAGCACCAATGATCGTTATGTCGGCAGTTAGTGTCGTCATCAGTTACCTATTAACCTGCAATTACGCGTTCAATATCGGCGATTTCTTTCACTATTCCAGAGGTCAGAACATGACATCCTGTTTTGGTCACCACCACATCGTCTTCGATACGAATGCCAATACCGCGCCACTTGGCATCAACGCTGTCGTCATCAGGGGCAATATAAAGACCCGGCTCAACGGTCATAACCATGCCCGGCTCTTGGATGCGCCATTCGCCATCAATGCGGTATTCACCCACGTCGTGCACATCCATACCCAACCAATGCCCAGTCTTGTGCATATAAAATTGGCGATAGGCGAGTGACTCGATATTCTCTTCGACTGTGCCTTCAAGCAAGCCCAGCTCGATCAAGCCTGTCACTAACACCTTCACCGCTGCTTCGTGTGGTTGATTCCAATGATTGCCTGCTTTCACTTCTGCAATAGCGGCGTATTGAGAATCCAACACCAACTGATAGAGAGCGCGCTGTTCATCGCTAAAACGCCCGTTAGCTGGAAAGGTACGGGTAATATCCGAGGCGTAGTAATCCAGCTCGCAACCCGCATCAATCAAAATCAAATCACCATCGGCAATCATCTGGTTGTTTTGGGTGTAATGCAGGATACAAGCATTGTCACCCGCACCGACGATTGATGGATATGCGGGCCAACGACTGCCCGCCGCCATAAAGGTACGCATGATTTCAGCTTCTAACTGATATTCCATCATTCCCGGCTTAACCATTTGCATCGCCCGCGTGTGTGCCTCGGCACTGATGTCGGCTGCGGCTTGCATCACAGCAACTTCAGCGGGTGATTTTATCAAACGCATTTCGTGTAAAAGATGATCTAGCGCAGAGAACTCATGTGGAGGAGTCGCACCATTACGCACCTGAGTTTTAATGTGGTTCACCCACTGCATTAGCTGGCGATCAAAATCAGGGCTAACGCCAAGACTGGCGTAAATACGATCTTTGCCTTCAATAAGACCCGGCAAAATATCGTCGATATCGGTTACGGGAAAAGCATCGTCTGCACCAAGTACTTCGGGTGCGGCCTCAGGACCAACACGGCGACCAGTCCAAATTTCTTGTTCTTTGATTTTTTCTTGGCAAAAAATCACATATTCGCCGTGCTCACGTCCGGGAATAAGCACCAAGGCGGCATGTTCTTCAGCAAAGCCACTGAGGTAATAAAAATCACTATCTTGGCGAAAAGGATGCTCAACATCGCGATTACGCACCGTCACAGGAGCCGACGGAATAATCGCAATGCTATTTGGGCTCATTAAATCCATCAATTGACGGCGACGACGAGCGTATTCTTGCGGATCCAGTTTCACCATATCAATCCCCTTAGTGAACAATGCCCGGCGCTGACTCTGCCGGTTTGTTAAAAGCATAAAACACGGTTAACGCAGCGACACGGGCATGTTCGGTCAAGGCTAAATAAAGCTGCGGATTTTGCGGGTCTTGAGGGTCATCAATCGTTGCTTGAGAAAACGCATCAAGATCGCGTAATACTTCGACGACATCGTCCGGTAACTTACCGGATGCCAATCCAGAGGCACCGAAACCATCAAGAAAGCCCTTACTCCACTCAGCTAAACAATCAACTTGCTCATCAACATCGGCGTCGTCGTCTTCGGGCAGTAACGGCTGGAAGGTCATATCTTCGGCGCTTAGTGACGCTAACATTTCTTCATACATAGTAAGCAACAATGCCGCTAGAGCCGGGTCTGCGTTTTCTTCTAATTCAAGATAATCTTGAGCCTCACCAATCCATGCTTCCGCTGTTAAACGAGCACCGCTAGCGAGAAATCCCGCTAACCAGCCATGCAAGGCAGATGGAGTTTGGTAACAACGTGATTCCAGCCACTGGTCGGCAGCGCTGGCAAATTCGATGGTCATAATGGCCCCTAGAGCTTTGAAAACGTTTTAATTCTACCACTGCCAGCCGCAAAGACAGTTAATATTGCGCAGAAAACTGAACTTCATTATCGCTATCAACGTCATATACTTGCGCAGTGTCTTCTAACTCCATTGACCTCGCCAGCATGCCACTCTTATAGTAGGTACAGTTTTCATAACCCTGTCGAATAGCGATGCAAGAATCAGAACTAAAAAAACTGCAGCGCAAAATTGAAAAGCTGCTAGCAATACACGACTCATTACGTGAGCAAAATCGTGCTATGCGTATTTCCGAAGCAAGCTGGCAAGCTGAACGCGCCAAGCTAGTACAGCAAAATGAAATGGCTCGCCGCAAGGTGAACGAAATGATTACCCGCCTGCAAACGCTGGAGCGCAATAGTGGCTAACGCACCGAAAACATTGGCACTAACGATTATGGAACGCGAATATCGCGTAAATTGCCCTGCGGGTGCCGAAGAAGAGCTGCGCAATGCCGCACGCCATCTCAATGATAAAATGGAAGAAATTAAGAATGCGAGTTCAGCAGCCGGTAAAGTCATCGGTACCGACCGCATTGCAGTTATTGCTGCACTCAATATTACTCACCATATGCTTGAGATAGAAACTCAGCAAAATACTATTGATACCGAGCTGAAGAAATTACATGCCAGTATTGATGCCGCTCTCGATCAGGATGTTCAACTCGAACTTTAGTGATGAACGTTCGCGGCATACTGATCAGCGAATAACCAAGCTAAATTTTTCCGTTTCAATTCGTTAACAAGGCTGCCCGAAATAGGGGCGGCTTTGCTATACTAGTTCAGCTCCCTGGGGTGTTGGCCAGTCGATAAAGACCTCGAGCCGATGCGTACTACCCTGGAGGGTTCTGCTCGCTGTTGTTGCGCATGTCCGGTTTCCGGAAAGCCTTATTCAGTGTCGAACCCGCCACCTTGAACCTCTGGGTTCAAGGCCTTTTTAGACAGCGGCACAGTGGGGAGCTCCCTTTTCATATCGGCCTTTCGATGAATAAATCTGAATTACGTAAACTGATTCGCCAGCAACGTCGCAGCTTATCAAAAGCGCAACGCCAAAGCGCTAGTCGTGGATTACTGCGCCAACTGCGCTCCGCGCCAGAATACCTGACCGCTAAGCGCGTAGCCGTGTATCTCACCAATGATGGTGAAATTGATACTCAGTGGTTAATTCAAGATTTGCATCAGCGCCGCAGAGAGATTTATTTGCCGGTTCTTCACCCATTGCGCAAAGGACATTTGGCATTTATTCGCTATCAGAAGAACACCGTAATGAGCCGCAACCGCTTCGGTATTTCGGAGCCAAGTTTTAGCCGCAATAAAGCCGTATCAGCGCGCTTTATACGCTTAATCTGCCTACCGTTAGTTGCTTTCGATGATCGCGGAAATCGCTTGGGAATGGGCGGTGGTTTTTATGATCGAACGCTGGAATTTGTGCACGAAAAAGGTAAAACGCCTTTATTAGTTGGCTGCGCCTATGACTTCCAACGAATTTCCATGCTGCCAGCAGAGTCGTGGGATATCCCACTAAAACTGATCGCTACCGATGCATCCCTGCATCGCTTGTTAACATTTACGACACCCGCCGACTAATAGTTAGATGTTAGCGACTATCGAATACTGTACTCCGACGCCAGCACCGTTGGAGACTTACGCTCCTCACTTGCCATACCGGTAATAGCCGACCCCAATGCGACCACAATCGCCAGAAAAAGTAATACATCTGGTTTTTTCATCGTCCTCAACAACCCCAAAATAGAAAACGGTTACTCTTATTTCAGAAACGCCCCTAAGCCCCAAGCATAGAGTCGCTCTGTCGTTATTATTTGTGCGGCTTACACACGCATTCCCAATAAAAAGCTAAGCCGCTATTATTCCCAGACTTCCTAGCAACGACTAGACCAATCTAAGGTTTTATTATGAATTATTGGTTACTGAAATCAGAACCCGATAGCTTCAGCTTTAACGATTTGGAACGCGCACTTAATAAGCGCACAGTATGGGACGGCGTGCGTAATTATCAAGCACGAAATATCATGCGTGATGACATGCAGGTAGGTGATTTAGTATTTTTTTATCACTCTAGTTGTCCCATTCCCGGCATTGCCGGAATTTGTCGCGTCACTCAGACCGACATTATCGATCCAAGTTCACTTGATCCATCATCAAAATATTTTGACCCAAAGTCGAGTCTAGAAAAGCCACGGTGGATCACCATTGAAGTAGAGGCGGTCGAGGCATTACCTAAGATCATTCCACTGAAAGAGATGCACCAGCACGAGGCATTGGCCAATATGGTGTTATTAAACCGTAGTCGATTATCCGTACAGCCAGTGAGGGCGGACGAGTGGCATTACTTATTAAATAATATGTAATGCACACTCAGACAAAAGAATTTAATTAAGCAGTAAAACGGACACTAGAGCGCTGAATATGACGTGCTAGTTCAGCAGTATCAAGTTGTGATTGCCCATCCACAATCTGGCCACGAGCAATACTCCAAAACGTCACCGCGCTTAACGATAATAACCGATCACTGGGTTCAAAACCCAATAAGGGGCGCACCAACGTACCGGTGAATGTACTTTGAGTAACGACTCTATCTCCCTCGGCTAAAATCTCTTCAACAGAGACCGAAAAATCGTCCATGGCTGCCTTGATGGTATTGATGAGAGCAACCATACCATCAAAATCCATTGGCTCGTCAATCATACTGGCGTGATAGGTAAAGTCTCGACGTAGCAAAGATCTAGCTATGCTATGGCGACCTTGATTCCAAGTGAGATCTATAAAATGACGAACGAGTCGTTTGTTATCCATTAGCTGCAATCCCTGTTAACGAGAGCATGACAATAACTGTCATAGCATATCGATCATCCCTGCAAAATCCGTAGCGATCTGCACGACCAAACAAGCCAACACCATTGATTGGCTCAAGCAGTTACAAGTTTAGCGTAAATTAACGATTCAGCCAGTCCGCAATCTGGCCATAGGCGATCGCGCGCTGAGGTAGCGACTCATTGACTAAATGATGACGTCCGTCGGGCAAAATAAAGACCTCAGCCTTGGGGAATTTTTCAGCCAAAACCTCAAGGTTGTGCTTCCACTCCACCGTACCATCGTTATCACCTTGGATAATCAATAGCGGCAAATCCAATGGTGATTGTGCCTCAATAAATGGCACCCACTGACGTAATGCCCCAACCCACTGAACGCTCAGATAAAGCGACTGCAGTGGATCTTGGGTACGGACAAAATTTAAGAAGTCAGGATCTGATGACGAGTCTCCATGCTTTCTCTTCACTCGACTAATAAACATGCTCACAACGGAATGCAACAATTGCCCTTTCTGCCAACCGGTTGGTCGCACTAGCGGAGCCAATAACACGATTTTTTCGAATGGCGATTGCGCCGCGGTTAACTGTCGCTTCAATAAATAATTGATAAGAATCGCGCCACCGGTACTCTGGCCAAACGCATACAAGGGACTAGAGTCGTGAGCTTGAACCAGCTGCAACAAATGACTAAAAACATCGTCATATTCTTGGAAATTAGAAATCGCCGCCTGCTCGCCACTCGATAAGCCATGCCCTGGCAGATCGAAAACAATGACGTTGAATTGCTGACGCAAACAGAAATCGATCAAGCTGGCGTAAAGCCCAATATGATCATAGTAACCATGAACCAGAATCGCAGTTCCTCGAGCCTCAGGCTGGCGCCAACTCTGAACCGCGATACTAAATCCTGCAAGCGATACCAATCCGGCCGTATACTGCAAAGCTAGGCCAGTATCGTCAAAATTCAGCTTATAGTGACGACAATAAGCGGCCAAGTTAGGGCTTAGTTCTGTCGTCTTAAACGACCAGTCAAACTCTCGCAGTTCTTCCAACAGCGCTTGGCGATCCCAGTTCACACAACAACCTCATGGTGATAACCGCTCTATAGTAGCAGTTAGACAATAAAAAAGGGCTCCGAAGAGCCCCTTTTCATTAGCAATGTAGAGTATTACACGCTGTAGTACAGATCGAACTCAACAGGGTGAGTCGTCTGTTCAACACGGTAAACTTCTTCCATCTTCAGATTGATATACGCTTCGATCATGTCAGGCGTGAAAACACCACCTTCAGTCAAGTAAGCGTGGTCAGCTTTCAAGCTGTCCATTGCTTCGCGCAAGCTACCACAAACTTGTGGGATCTTAGCCGCTTCTTCTGGCTCTAGATCGTACAAGTCTTTATCAGCTGCATCGCCAGGGTGAATCTTGTTCTTAACACCGTCGATACCAGCCATCAACATAGCAGCGAATGCTAGGTATGGGTTAGCAATTGGATCAGGGAAACGCGCTTCGATACGCTTGCCTTTTGGCGACGCTACGTAAGGAATACGGATAGACGCTGAACGGTTACGCGCAGAGTAAGCCAACATTACTGGAGCTTCGAAACCTGGAACCAAACGCTTGTAAGAGTTAGTACCTGGGTTAGTGAAAGCGTTCAGTGATTTAGCGTGCTTGATGATACCACCGATGTAGAACAGGGCAGTTTCAGACAAACCAGCATACAAATCACCAGCAAATTGGTTTACGCCGTCTTTCCAGAAAGACTGGTGAACGTGCATACCAGAACCGTTGTCACCAACGATTGGCTTAGGCATGAAAGTCGCAGTTTTGCCGTAAGCAGCCGCTACGTTATGAATAACGTATTTGTACATTTGAACTTCGTCAGCTTTTTTAACCAGTGTGTTGAAACGCACACCAATTTCGTTCTGACCAGCGTTCGCCACTTCGTGATGGTGAACTTCTACGTCCAAACCAATGGCCATCATAGTGTTACACATAGCAGCACGGATATCGTGATGGCTATCAACTGGTGGCACTGGGAAGTAACCGCCCTTAACGCGTGGACGGTGACCTAAGTTGCCGCCTTCCATCACTGCTGCAGTATTCCAAGCAGCTTCGTCAGAGTTGATTTTGCAGAAAGAGCCAGACATGTCTGCGCCCCAACGTACATCGTCAAACATAAAGAATTCTGGTTCTGGACCGAAGAATGCTGTATCGCCCAAACCAGTAGATGCTAGGAACTGCTCAGCACGTAGAGCAACAGAGCGTGGATCGCGCTCGTAACCTTGCATAGTTGAAGGTTCAACAATATTACAACGCAATACTAAGGTAGCGTCTTCAGTGAACGGATCAAGGAATGACGTGTCGTCATCTGGCATCAGGATCATGTCTGATTCGTTAATGCCTTTCCAACCAGCGATGGAAGAACCATCGAACATCTGGCCAGTTTCGAAGAATTCTTCGTTCACATAGCTCGCTGGGATAGTTACGTGCTGCTCTTTACCTTTAAAGTCAGTAAAACGCAGGTCAACCCAACGTACATCATTTTCTTTGATCAAATTCAGAGTGTTCTCTGACATCTTAACGTCTCCAGATGCTGGTTCAATTTCATTCGGGACTAAACCCGGCTTGCCATGCCCTTTCGCTGAGCAAGTAGTGTGCCATTGCCATCAATCTAAAGACCCGCGTAAATACTGGGTTTTTAACGACCACTCATCACCACTTTGTTCCAAATTAGAGCACAAATGAGCGATCATGCACCAATAAGATGCAAATAAGGCTCTTATATGCGTAACGCGATACAAGCCCGCACATTATAGGTTCACAACGTACCGTCAGTACATGAAAATCGGCACAAAAAAAGCGCTTTCCTCTTACAAAAATTGATATCCCGTAAAGGCTCAACTTCAGGTATAATCCGGCCTCGATTTTTGAACTGACACCGGACCCTGATACCTTCCAATTACGTGACGGCGTCAGACACTCCCATCACGAAGGCTACTGTTGTGAGCAACATTCCAAGAAACATCGCCATTATTGCCCACGTTGACCATGGTAAAACTACTCTGGTAGACAAACTTTTAGAGCAATCTGGCACCCTAGATCGTAAAGATCAGGGCGGCGAGCGAGTCATGGACTCGAACGACCAAGAAAAAGAACGCGGTATTACCATTTTGGCGAAAAACACCGCCATTCGTTGGAATGATTACCCAATCAACATCGTAGACACCCCTGGACACGCCGACTTCGGTGGCGAAGTTGAGCGTGTTATGTCGATGGTTGACTCAGTATGTTTGTTGGTTGATGCCGTTGACGGTCCAATGCCACAAACTCGTTTCGTAACTCAAAAAGCGTTTGAGCGCGGCCTGCGTCCTATTGTTGTTATCAACAAGATTGACCGCCCTGGTGCTCGCCCTGATTGGGTTATGGATGAAATCTTCGATCTTTTCGACCGTCTTGGCGCGACCGAAGAGCAATTAGACTTCCCTGTTGTATATGCATCTGCGTTAAACGGTATTGCAGGTCTAGATCCAGAAGCAATGGCTGATGACATGACGCCACTGTTCCAAATGATCGTCGATCACGTAACTCCGCCAGAATTGGATCGCGAAGGTCCATTCCAAATGCAAATTTCTGCATTGGATTATGATAGCTTCGTTGGTGTTATCGGGGTTGGCCGTATCTCTCGCGGTACATTAAAGCCGGGCACTGACATTCAGCTAATCACTGCTGAAGGCGATGTGCGCAAAGGTCGTATCCAGCAAGTGAAAGGTTTCCACGGCCTAACACGCGTTGATGTTCCTGAAGCACACGCTGGTGACATCGTATGTATCTCTGGTATCGATGGCTTAAACATCTCTGACACGCTATGTGCCGTTGGTCATGTTGAAGCATTACCACAACTAAGCGTTGATGAGCCAACTGTTAGCATGACCTTCCAGGTAAACGATTCACCGTTTGCTGGTCGTGAAGGTAAATATGTTACTAGCCGCAACATCAAAGACCGTTTAGACAAAGAACTGATCCACAACGTGGCATTGCGCGTTGAACCCGGCGACTCGCCAGAGAAATTTAAAGTATCTGGCCGCGGTGAATTGCACTTATCAGTATTAATTGAATCCATGCGTCGCGAAGGCTTCGAAATGGGTATTTCAAAACCTGAAGTTGTGCAAAAAATCGTTGATGGCGAAGTTCAAGAACCGTACGAACAAGTTGTTATCGACATCGAAGAAGAGCACCAAGGTTCGATCATGGAAGAGATGGGTAACCGTCGCGCTGAAATGACCAACATGGTTCCAGATGGTAAAGGCCGTGTGCGCCTTGAGTTCATCATGCCTGCACGTGGCTTGATCGGCTTCCGTGGCTTGTTTATGACCATGACTTCTGGCTCAGGCATCCTGACCAACATCTTCGATCATTACGGCCCAGTACAATCTGGACTAGGTTCTACTCGCCACAACGGCGTACTGGTATCAATGGTTCCAGGTAAAATCTTAGGTTATGCCTTGTTCACTCTGCAGGAACGTGGTCGCTTATTTGTAGCGCCAGGTTTAGAAGTGTACGAAGGTATGATTGTTGGCTTACACAGCCGCGATAACGACCTAACGGTTAACCCAACCAAAGCGAAGCAGCTGACCAACGTTCGTGCATCAGGCACAGACGAAGCGATCAACTTGACGCCACCAGTGAAACACACCCTAGAACAAGCGTTGGAATTTATCGAAGACGACGAGCTAGTAGAAGTAACACCTACCAGCATTCGTTTACGTAAGAAGTTCTTAACTGAGAACGAGCGTAAGCGTTCGAAGACTAAGAAGAGCTAAGGTGACGCTGATCAGTCCCTAGGATTGATCACCTTACCAGCCAAACGGGCCTTTATGGCCCGTTTTTTTATTTCCTTCTACCTCAATATCGCTACATTGATCTATGATCATTAAGAAGTCTTAACGAAGCTTAGCCAATGCGTATCCCAGTCTCTTTTATCGCAACATTAGCCGCACTTTTCTTGTATCCAGCGCAAGCGGACGTGGTCGTGCATGTTGGTACTAGCTTATCAATACCTCCGTACGTTATTCCCCACAACAATAGTGGCATCACCCTAGACCTAACAAGTGAAGCGCTGGCTGCGAGCGGTTTGGACAGCGACGTTCATTACAGTAGCAATGCCGAGAACGTTGACGATTTCAATCTAGGAAAATTGAACGCATTGTTAGTAACTCAACCACAACTAACACCCAAAGCATTTTTTTCAAGCGAACCCGTGATGATCTTCCATAACGTCATCATTACCTTAAAAGACGCAGGCTATAACATTGAAAAAGTAAGTGATCTAAGCGATCTGCGCATAGGGGCTTTTAGCCTAGCCAAACAGTTGCTACCGAAACCCTTCGCCATCACCGCGGATTTGGCGCCCAGCTATATAGAATACACACAGCAAATCGAACAAGTAGAAGCGCTTTACAATGGGGATTGCGATGCCATTATTATGGATCGTCTTATTTTCCGTTATTACCTCAGCAAATTACGTCATAGAAATCCGCCAGATATGCGCTATCAAGCTTCTTATACGGCGGTAGAGCTGTTTGAACCTAGTGAATATTTTATGGCGTTCAGTAACGAAGAATACCGCAATGCCTTCGACGAAGGCATTGCTACGCTGCGTAGCAATGGACGCTATGAGAATATTATTAATAGCTACGAACAAACGCTGTCGCGGTACCTGATTCAGTAAACACCTAGCGAATAGCAGACATAAAAAAACCGGCCGAAGCCGGTTTTTTTATTTAACAGCTATTAGATATCTGCCAAAGTTTTCAGTGGGTAGTTTGCTGGGTAAGGCTTTGATGCCACCCCAGTATCAACTGCTGCTTTAGCAACAGCCGAAGAAACCACACCCAACAAGCGAGTATCAACCGCTTTAGGAATGATGTATTCGCGGCCGAATTCTAAAGATTCTAAGCCATAGGCATCCAACACTTCCTGAGCTACTGGTTCTTTCGCCAAACCAGCCAATGCTTTTGCTGCAGCCAACTTCATCTCTTCGTTAATACGCTTAGCACGCACGTCTAATGCACCACGGAAGATGAATGGGAAGCCAAGAACGTTGTTAACCTGGTTCGGGTAGTCTGAACGACCAGTTGCCATAATCGCATCTGGACGAACTTCGCTCACGATTTCAGGCATGATTTCTGGAACTGGGTTTGCGCAAGCAAAGATGATTGGATCTTTAGCCATTGCTTTGATCTGTTCGCCAGTCACCATGTTAGGGCCAGATAAACCCAAAAAGATGTCTGCACCTTCAAGTGCATCATCCACTGTGCGCTTGTCAGTCTCAACCGCGAAACCGGCTTTATATTGGTTCAAATCAGTACGGCCAGAATGGATCACGCCATTACGGTCACACATGAAGATGTTCTCTGGCTTCATACCCGCCAAAATCATCAATTTAGAGCAAGAAATTGCGGCAGCACCGGCACCAAGTACGCACATTTTTGCGTCTTCGATCTTTTTGCCAACAATTTCCAGTGCATTCATAGCACCGGCAACGGTTACGATAGCCGTACCGTGTTGGTCATCATGGAATACTGGGATGTCGCATTGTTCGATCAAAGTGCGTTCAATTTCAAAACACTCAGGCGCCTTGATATCTTCAAGGTTAATGCCGCCAAAAGTATTGGCAATACGACGAACGGTGTCGATGAAAGCTTGTGGGCTTTCTGATTCAACTTCAATATCGATTGAGTCAACACCAGCAAAACGCTTGAACAGAAGACTCTTGCCTTCCATTACTGGTTTGGAAGCCAATGGACCTAAGTTACCCAAACCAAGAATCGCCGTACCATCAGTAATAACAGCAACCAAGTTACCTTTCGCTGTATAACGGTAAGCATTTTCAGGATCGGCAGCAATTGCCTTCACTGGCTCTGCCACACCTGGGCTGTAGGCCAACGACAAATCGCGTGAGGTTTGAGCTGGCGTAGTCAGTTCAATACTGATTTTGCCTGGCTTTGGAAACTCATGATAATCCAACGCCGCTTGTTTGAAATCTTCTGACATAGTGCTTGTCCAGTTCCATCGCAATGAGTGTTGTATGCCGACCGCACCAGAACTACCAAGCGGGCACAGAGGCAAAGGGCCGAGAGTTATAACAAAAAGCGCTACCAAATTCTATACAAATAAGGTATTAGGCCTCTGAAAAGATGATCGGTATCACTAAACTGACAGATAAACCTGGCATGGCATTCGTTGCAATTACTCGCCCACCGTGCAGCTCAGCAATGCGCTTAACCAATGCCAAGCCAATACCATAGCCACCCGCTGCGTGGTCTCGAGCGGTATCAACTTGAGTGAAGGCATCAAAGATACGAGTTAACTGATCATCTGGCACACCGGGACCGCGATCTCGAATATTAATCACTAACTCATCTTGTTGGTGCTGCAGGCTAATCGTGAGTGCACTTCCTTCTGGTGCAAAGCGAATAGCATTGCGCAATAAGTTATCGAATGCCCGCTCAATCAACAACCAATCCCACATCGCCGATATGGGCTCTGCAGGCCAGTTAATCGCAGCACTTACTTGTCGCGCCGCCATCTCTAAATCCGCATCGGCTAGCCATTGCTCGAGATGCTCCTGCACCACACCATCACTGAGCTGTAGCTGATGTTGATCTTGCTCTTGCAGGCGCGCTAAATCCAACATCTGACCAATTAAGCTATCAACTTGAGTAACCGCCCGCTCAATACGAGCATGCTCTGCTCCAAGTCGATTTTCAGTGTCTTTTTTACGAGCAATACCGAGCGCGATCTGCAGGCGCGTTAATGGTGAACGTAATTCATGAGAGACATCACGCAGCAGCTGCTGATGACTGTGCAGCAAGCGCTGTAATGACGCAGCCATATCGACAACTTCATTAGTTAACGCGCCAATTTCATCGCGACGCCGACCATCAACCTTCAATGCCGACATATCAAAATCGCCGCCTCCGAGCTGTTTTACCGCATACTGCAGGCGCCGAATTGGACGAGTTAAGCTCCAAGCGAGTACAAAGCATAATATGGTCACCACCAGCACCATTGCTGCGGGTAGCATCCAACGCTCCTCATCTTCTAGGATGCTTTGCCAGCCAATGCGTGAAACGGCCACATATAGATAATCGCCACGGCGAATAGGCCCAACCAATAACCAACCGTCATTTTGCCCGCGCAAAACCTGACTGCGATCAGCCGCCTCATCAACAAACTCTTCAAGGTCGTGTGGGAGCTGGCTCACCATATCCATTGGCGCGGCAACAAGATTCCAGCCGGGGCGAATACGTCGCCACAATTTACGATCTTCAACCATGACTGGGCGCTGGCGCTCGATCATGCGCACCAACAGAAGGGTTTCGTTTGGAGTGGCTTGGCGTAAGTAATCATCCTCGATCCACAAGCCAGTGAGAACCGCTGTAAACATAGCGATAAACACCACACTCCAGAACCAAAGAAAGATGCGCAAGAACAACGAACGATACCAGCGCACCATTTAGAAAGACCTCTTTAACTCAGTGTAGTTCTTACAATTGCCGTTAAACATTAACAAGGAGATAGCCACGGCTGCGCACGGTTTTGATCCAATCAGAATCATCGTCACGTTTTCCGAGCTTTTTACGTAGGTTACTAACATGCATATCAATTGAGCGATCGTAAGCCATTAATGGCCGGCCAAGCGCGGCAATAGACAGCGTGTCTTTGTCGACTAATTCACCAACGTGTTCCATCAAACACTGCAACACGCCAAATTCGGCACCGGTAATTTGCAACTCAACGCCGTCCAATCTTGCCGTTCTGGTCGTAGGATTCAATGCAATATCGCCGACATGCAACTCTGAGGATACTTGAGGAGTGACATCGCTCGACAACTCGATGCGACGAAACAGCGCTTTGATACGCGCAACTAGCTCATGGTGATGATATGGCTTGGGAATGTAATCGTCCGCTCCATGCTCAAGCCCCAATACGCGATCAACACTCTCGCCCCGCGCCGTTAGCATAATAACAGGCACATTCGACTCGGCGCGTAGCTTGCGCAAAACCTCAAAGCCGTTCAGTTTGGGCAACATAACATCCAATAGAATCAGATTGTATTTACCGCTTAAGGCTTCTGTTAAGCCCGTCTCACCATCTTGTACCGCTGTTAACTGGAAGCCTTCCATCGACAGATATTCCTGCAATAGCTCACCCAGCTCAAAATCATCATCAATAAGTAAAATGGAGTTCATGATTCACCTCTAATTTAGGCAGATTACCCCTGCGACTCAATACGCGGTAGCCCTATTGACCCTTCCTTACCAAGAACCCAACGTTCCCGACACTAATGATCCAGTAAAGTCGCCATCCAACGCGTTTGCGGACGTGTTTCTAAGGCGATTTTGACCACCATCGTCAGAGGAATAGACAACAGCATCCCAACCGGCCCCAACACCCACCCCCAAAACACCAAAGAGACGAACACCACAAAGGACGATAAGCCCAAAGAACGCCCCATCATTCGCGGCTCAACCACATTACCGAAGAAAGTGTTGGCACCGACATAAATAGCGGCGGTAATAAGAGCATCCCCCACACCCAATTGAATTAAGGCCACCAGCACCGCGGGTACTGCCGCAATAATAGAGCCGATATTGGGAATGTAATTCAACAGAAAAGCTATTAATGCCCAGAGCGGTGCGTAGTCGACGCCGACAATCACCAAGGCAATCCCAACCATCGCCGCGGTGCCCAAACTCATCAGGGTTTTAATCATCAAATACTGCTGTACAGAATCCGTAAAGCGCTGAAAGTGCGTGAATGCTTGAGTATGATCGCCAAAGGCCTTGCGCACTTTATCGGGGAAAGACGATGCTTCCAATAGAATGAAAATGACCGCAAACAAAATCAAAAAGGTGTTAGCCAATACCCCGCCTAGCCCGTTAAAGACGCTTGCGACCATTTTCATCGCAACACCGGGATTAACATATTCACGCAAAACATTATCGGCAACCTCAATACCTTGACCGCGTAACCAAGTTACCGACTGCGTGGTGAGGGTTTGCAGCTTTTGTTCGTAAACCGGAACGTCGGCATAAAACGCATTCAACGTCTTGCCAATAAAGGTCGCCAACAGAGTCCCAACCACGGTAAAACCAAGCAAAATTATAATAAGTGCAATAAGAGTGGGCACTTTATGGCGTGTCAGCCAGCGCATCATAGGTGCCGCTAAAATAGCGATAAAAACCGCCAATAAAAAAGGTACCAGCATGCTGGCTGCACTCTTAACACCGGCAATCACAATAACAATCGCGGCTAAAATCAATACTACATTCCCGGCAACGCGATTTTCAGACGACGTCATGATGGCTCCATGCAAGCTGAGAGGACGATTGCGCTACCATACAGGAGTCGAGCAGCACCATCTACACGTCGACCAAACGCATTATCGGTCGTTTTTTAAGCAATCGAATGATGTTTTTGGTACTTTTCTACATCTTTTGTCGAATTGTTTGTGCAAAGGTATTGCAAGTAGAATAATTTTCTATAGAATTCGCGGCCTGAAATGCGGAAGTGGTGAAATTGGTAGACACGCTGGATTTAGGTTCCAGTGCCGCAAGGCGTGAGAGTTCGAGTCTCTCTTTCCGCACCAATTTACGGAGTCGTCCATGTCTGGCCTCCTTATCCTGTTAGTCTTTCTATTAACAGGTATCTCGTTACAAACTTGGTTAGATCTTCCTGTTCCCGGCTCCATCGTCGGTATGCTCACTCTCTTGTTCGTATTGATGCTATTGCGTCGCACCCCAGAAACCTTGCAAAGCACCAGCCGCGTACTGTCGCCCTTGCTACCTCTGTTTATTGTTCCGGTTAGCGTTGGCATCATCACCCAAAAAGAATTGCTCAATGAGCACGGCATCGCTCTGCTGATTATTCTCGCCGTGAGCTTGATACCAGGGGCACTGGTCTGCGCATTTATTATGACGAAGAGATCAGATTCATGATCGTCTCCTTACTGCACACCCCGCTGTTTTGGACAGCGCTCACCATCGCATCGTTTTTATTGGGCCAGCGCCTTTATCAACAACTCGGCAATAGCGCTTTCATTCCACCGATACTGACTGGCATCGTATTAATTTGCGTAACCTTAGAGCTCACCGGCACGAGTTATCAAACCTACATGCAAGGCGGTGAGTACTTGCACCTTATGCTCGGACCGGTCGTTGTGATGCTCGCCGTGCCCTTGTATCAGTTTATTCATGCCATGCGTAAAGAATGGTTACGCATTAGCTTGGCGGTGAGCCTAGGCAGCGCGACAACCGTTGGCACTGCGGTATTGTTAGTTGATTGGTGGATTGGCGATCGGGCCATTACCGCGACAATGGCAACGAAGTCCGTTACCACTCCTGTTGCGATCACATTGAGTGAGCAATTGGGCGGCATTAGTGCGCTCGCCTCTGCCTTTGTCATTGTGACTGGCGTCTTTGGCGCGCTGCTGATACCGCCCCTTCTCAAGGTTACAAAACTTAACCAACCGCAAGCCATGGGTCTCACTTTAGGTGTTTGCGCTCATGCCATTGGCACCAGTCGCGCCATTGAGCTGGGAACGCGAGAATCCGCCTACGCCGCAATGGCTATGACTTTAACCGCAACGCTGCATGCGATTGCATTACCTTGGCTAGTTTGAGCGTCAGCGTCTATGGTTAAGGGAGTTGTCCCTTAAGGAATAGAAATGACCCGCCACCTACGATCTCTGCTGCTGCTAGGAATCGGCACACTGACGAGTATGGTGCTGGTGTCAGGCGTTGTGATTTACGCCAATGAGATTCACAGCCAAACAATACGCATCGAAGCATGGGCGAAGGCGGCATTCGAAAAACTCCACGATTACTCCCCGCCGACTCTCAATCGCCAACATATTGGCCCCCTTGATCGCCCCTCATTGATTAGTCCAGGGCAAACACTGCAAATCGCTGAAGTGCAAGACAACCAACTTTATTTTTGGTACGAACAAAATAAAACCGAAACCCATATTCCGGCATCGTTGCTACGCGATGCCATCGCTGGCAGCAAAGGCTTCCGAAGAGTTACATTAAGCTCCGGTACTTACATGTTCTACCTACTGCCGATCAATCAACAATTAGGTCTAGTTGTCGGTGAACCAATAACCAAAATTCGCACCATCACCCTGCATACTTGGGCACTTATTGTTATCGCTAATGCGATTTTATTGATCATCGCCGGTGTGCTATCCCAGCACATAGTACGCCCTATCAACGAAAAAATTCGGCGCCAACTTCTGCAACACAGCCTGAGCTGGGAAAGCATGAGTGGCATTGCCCTGCGCATCAGCTCAAGTTTATATATTTTGGATGCCAATCCTCGCTTCGAATCCATGTTCGAGTTAACGACCGGCGACCGCTTAAGCGATGCAACATCAAAAGAGAAATCCAGTGATTTGGCTTTTTATGTACTGCAAGCATTACAAGAACGAAGTGTCATAGAATTCGAATGTGTTTTAGTGGATACCCAAGGCGTAAAAAGTCATTGGGCCATGTCAGCCAGTCCGTGGGACCTTGATGGTCAAGAATCCATACTCCTGTATGGAGACGATATTACTCGTCACCATCGTATGGCTTTAGAACTTCAAGCAGAACAAGAGCGAGTAAACTTATATCTAGATGCCATGCAGACCTTACTTATCATTTGCGATCACGACGGTAATGTATTGCGCATGAATCAGCAGGCAGAAGACCTCATCGCCATGCCCGGCGAAAGTTTGCACAAACAACCGATATGGTCCTTGCTGCGCACAGACGATCGCGACCGATTAAAATCCTTGTGGCAACGCCTACCTACTATCGACGGTCATCCAGTGGATCAGCTTGCACTAATCTCGTCGAGTGGCAAAGAATCCACTATCAACTGGCAATTCACCGTCGTGCGTTATCCTGACAGCGAACATATTGATATCTTGATGGCCGGTCTCGATGTCACCGAATCCATAGCCAATCAACAAGCTCTAGAAGTGGCTAACCGCCAAATCCGCGAAGCGTTAAATACCGCTAAAAATGCTAACCGCACTAAAAGCATCTTTTTGGCCAGTATGAGTCATGAAATTCGCACCCCCATGAACGGAATGCTAGGAGCAGCAGAACTGCTATTAGACTCGCCCCTAGATAAAGAACAGAGCGGTTACGTCGATATCATTCACAGCTCATGTCATGTGTTACTCGATATCATCAATGATATTTTAGACCTCTCAAAGATCGAATCAGGCAAACTCGAAATAGAAGCCGTTGACTTCGATTTAAACCAATTGTTAAACGATCTATTTCACTTATTCCATCAGCCTGCACGGAATAAAGAGCTCGCTCTTATTTACCGCTTTGATAATCAGATCCCTACCATTTGGCGAGGAGATCCAAAACGTATACGTCAAATAGTAACCAACTTACTAAGTAATGCCGTTAAATTCACCCATCAAGGCCACATTGAGCTTCATGCTGAAGGTAAGCGATTAGACGGTGACAGCTATCAACTGCAGATTCATGTTAACGACACAGGCATCGGCATCCCCCCCTCTAAGCAAGAACAGATTTTCTCGGCATTTCGCCAAGCAGATACCAGTACCAGTCGACAATACGGCGGCACCGGTCTTGGCTTAACCATCTGCCGTCACTTAGCGGTGGCCATGGGCGGCAACATCACTTTAAAAACAGCGGCAAACAAAGGCAGTTCATTTACCTTATCTCTCGCATTACCGCTGGGCGATGCCAATAAATTACAAATATTACAACCGTCTACCGTTCGACCAGTTATCGATTTTAGAACCAAAATACTGTTGGCCGAAGATAATCCCGTGAATCAAAAGATTGCCGAAAAAATGTTAACGCGAATGGGGTTACGCTGCACTTCAGTAAACAATGGGCAAGAGGCCGTGCGGGCGGTAATAAAAAGCAATTTTGACCTGATTTTAATGGACGTAAACATGCCCATTTTGGACGGCATATCCGCCACACAACAGATTCGTGATTTAGGAGCTGCGAAAAGTACAATTCCTAT
This sequence comes from Thalassolituus oleivorans MIL-1, assembly GCF_000355675.1. Classification (NCBI taxonomy): domain Bacteria; kingdom Pseudomonadati; phylum Pseudomonadota; class Gammaproteobacteria; order Oceanospirillales; family Oceanospirillaceae; genus Thalassolituus; species Thalassolituus oleivorans. Next base: position 3,809,444 of record NC_020888.1, read on the forward strand.
TCTGGCACTCACCGCCAATGCCATGATGGAAGATCGTCAACGATGCCTTGATGCCGGAATGAACGGTTTTATTAGCAAACCGATTCGAATGGATAGTTTACGTGCAGCCATCGCAAGCTTGCTGCCAAACGCAACTCAAGATAAATCCGAGAGCTAACATCTCATCCCGCTTACAACACCGCCCCTTCAAACCTTCCGGCCAAATACTCAATCGCCAGTGCCAAACCAGCAATCGCGCGGCCCTCGTTAAAATCATCGCGAGCGTACAGTTCAGGCAAATCGGAAAATTTCCAAGGCACCAGTTCGAGCGGCTCAGGCTCATCGCCTTCAAGCTTAGACGGAAACAAATCACGCGCTAACACAACATCAATACCACCGCGCATATAGCTTGGTGACAAACTCATTTTCTTTAAATAAATAAACTCGCGCGCCGCAAAACCTATTTCTTCCTGTAGCTCGCGGTTGCAGGCATCGCGCATGCTTTCACCCAAATCCACCGCGCCTTTTGGCAATGTAAGGGTGTAATCTTCAACTCCGCCGCCATACTCACGAATCAAGGCGAACGTGTCATCATCCAGCAGCGCAATCATCATCACCGCACCACTCCCCCCGGGAACTAATCGCTCATAAGTGCGTTCCACCCCGTTACTAAAACGAAGGTCAATCGACTCAATACGAAACAAGCGGCTTTCCGCCACCAGTGAACGATGCAAAATCTGTGGTTTTTTATCCATGGTGAGCCTGTTTTAATAGGAGTAATTGCAATGCTATGTTGGAGTATAACCCCATGAACCTGCCTGATTGGCAACAAATTGATACTGTTCTGCTCGACATGGATGGCACCTTACTTGATCTCCATTTCGATAATTACTTCTGGCTTGATCATCTTCCAGGAGTCTATGCCAGTCATCACGGCCTCAGCGAAGAAGAAGCCCTGAGTGAACTCAATAAAAGCTTTATTGGGCTGCGTGGCACCCTCGACTGGTACTGCCTAGATTACTGGACAGAGCTGACCGGCCTTCCCATCGCAGAACTTAAACGCGATGTACAAGATAGAATCGGTTTTCGCCCACATGTGCAAGATTTTCTGCAACGCCTGCAAAGCATGGGCAAGCGTCGCGTCATTGTTACCAACGCGCACCGCGATAGCGTTAATCTCAAAATACAACGCACCGGTTTAGATCAGCTCGTCGATCGAATTATCAGCTCCCATGATTATCGCGAACCCAAAGAAAGCCAAGCATTTTGGGATCACTTACAACGTGATGAAGGCTTCGACCCAGAGCGCACACTACTAATAGACGACAGCCAGGCTGTGTTAGAATCGGCATCTCGTTGGGGTATTCGTTATTTATTAACCATCTTCCACCCAGATAGTAAAAAAGCCCCAAGCCGAGACAGTCAATTTCCGGGCATCGACCACTTCGATGAGCTTGATTGGTAGAGCAACGACACGTTGTTAATCGAAATTGGAGCAACTGTGAGCGCCACAGACAGCAACACTAGTAAAATTCGTATCGATAAATGGCTTTGGGCTGCCCGTTTTTTTAAAACGCGCGCGGCAGCAAAAACGGCCATCGATGGCGGCAAGGTTCATTTCCAAGGTCAGCGTTGCAAAGTCAGCAAGACCGTAGATGTCGGCGATAAACTGACCATTCGCCAAGGTTTCGACGAAAAAACCGTGGTAATAACTGGGCTATCCGAACAACGACGTGGGGCACCAGAAGCTCGACTACTCTACGAAGAAACACCAGAAAGTATTAAACAGCGGATCGATAAAGCGGAAACTCGCCGCATTATTAATGCCGCCGGCATGGCACCCGACCACAAACCCAACAAAAAAGAGCGACGAGATATCAGTCGCTTTAAGCAAAGACAGGATTACTAAACATGAGCCATCCTTCCGGCAGCGCCGATTTATTGCAACGCTTTAGCTTTGATAGCACCGATATTCGCGGTGAAATCACGCATTTGCACAGCAGCTATCAAGATGTACTCAAGCGCCACCAGTACCCGCCTCTCATTGCCACCGCCGTGGGCGAACTCATGGCGGCAACCGCCCTACTGAGCGCTAACCTAAAATTTGCTGGGCGCCTGACCTTACAAATACGCCTTGCGGGTAATGTGTCACTACTGCAAGCGGAAACCAACGAACAGGGGCAACTGCGAGCCATCGCTCGTTATGACGAAGATGCTGCCGCCACCGAACTCCAGCTAGAAAATGGCCAATTCATTATCACCATAGAGCCAGAACAAGGGCAGCGCTATCAAGGTATTACCGCCATCGAAGGTGGCAATATTGCTAGTACGCTAGAAGAATACTTCGTGCAATCCGAACAACTCGACAGTCGCTTTTGGCTGGTTTGCAAAGACGGCATTGCTGCCGGTTTTATGCTGCAAAAAATGCCCGGAACAGACAGTCATGATACCGATGCTTGGGATCGAATTGGCCATCTAGCGAGCACGATAAAGGATGAAGAGTTGCTGCATCTAGACAACGCAACGCTATTGCATCGCCTGTATCACGAAGAACAAGTGCGACTCTACCCCGAATCGACACTGTCGTTCTTCTGCACCTGCTCAAAGCCACGCACAGCTAATGCACTGCATCAATTAGGCTATGCCGAACTGGACGAAATACTCAAAGAAGCTGGCAAAATTTCGATTACTTGTGAGTTTTGTCAGCAGGCTTATGCCTTTGAACGCCCTGAAATTGAAGAGATGTTCCCTGAAAGACATCCTCATTGACATACAAAGTCTAATAAAATCAGTAACTTCCAACGCATAGACTGATTAATGAACAGGGGGCTTAGCGTGAGTCAGATTTTCTGGCATAATTGCGGGCCTTCGATTCTAGATTTGCCCTTGTACCCTCAGGGCAACATATAGAGATTACTGCGTGCGGCCATAAGCCACACCCGATTAATGAGGACCCCTCTGGGCACCGATATGACGACTGTTTACACCGACTTATCCACACCATTTTTGGTAGAACAAGCGATTCTGCGTGGCGAAGGCCAATTGCAGGACAATGGCGCACTGGTTGTAGAAACTGGTGCTCGTACTGGCCGCTCGCCAATGGACCGCTACATAGTTGAAGAGCCGAGCAGCAAAGACGCCATCGACTGGGGCAACATCAACCGCCCATTCGACGCCGACAAGTTCGACGCCCTTTGGGAGCGAGTGGAAGAGTATCTGTCGCAGCACGACAGCTTCGTTTCTCATGTCCATGTAGGTTCTGATTCACAACATTACCTGCCAGTTAAAATGACCACTCAGACTGCTTGGCAGAACCTGTTTGGCCGCAACTTGTTCATCCGCCCAGAAAGCTACAATAGCTCTTCTAAAGAAGAGTGGCAGATTTTGAACGTGGCTGGTTTTGAATGTGTACCTGAGCGTGACGGCACCAACTCTGACGGTTGTGTGATCCTCAACTTCGCTCAACGCAAAGTATTATTAGCTGGCATGCGTTACGCCGGTGAAATGAAAAAAGCCATGTTCTCTGTACAAAACTTCCTGTTGCCAGAAAAAGACGTGCTACCAATGCACTGCTCTGCCAACGTAGGTGACGACGGCGACACTTGCTTGTTCTTCGGTTTGTCAGGTACTGGTAAAACCACCCTATCTGCTGACCCAGAGCGTTACCTAATTGGTGACGACGAGCACGGCTGGGGCAAAGGCACAGTATTCAACATCGAAGGTGGCTGCTACGCAAAAACCATCGACTTGTCTCAGAAAAACGAACCCATCATTTGGAACGCGATCAAGTTTGGCGCCATCGTTGAAAACGTCGTAATCAACGAAGCTCGTACTGCCGATTACACCGATGTCAGCCTGACTGAAAACGGTCGTTGTGCGTACCCACTTGAGCACGTAGAAAAGCGCGTTGCAGAAAACAAAGGTGGCGAGCCAAAAGCGGTTATCTTCTTAACTTGCGATATGACAGGTGTTCTTCCTCCAGTGTCAGTACTGACCAAAGAACAAGCGGCTTATCACTTCCTAAGTGGTTACACAGCCCTTGTTGGTTCTACTGAAATGGGTGGATCTAAAGGCCTTAAGTCGACCTTCTCTACTTGTTTCGGCGCACCATTCTTCCCACGTCCAGCGGGTGAATACGCTGAATTGTTGATGAAGCGTGTTACTGAATTCGACTCACAAGTGTACCTAGTAAACACCGGCTGGACTGGTGGTGCTAACGGCGCAGGCGGCGAGCGTTTCTCTATCCCAACCACTCGTGCCGTGATCAGTGCTATTCAAACTGGCGCGTTACGCGATGCGGAAACTGAGACTCTTCCAGTGTTCGGCTTGAACGTACCTAAAGCCGTTAGTGGTGTAGACACTCACCTGTTGAACCCAATCAATGCTTGGGGCGACGAAGCAAAATGGACTGAAGCGGCAAAAGGTTTGGCAGCTCAGTTCACTGCAAACTTTAAGAAATACGATGTATCTGATGCCATCGTAGCTGCAGGTCCTTCAGCAGAATAATTTGCTGCTAAGCCTGTAAAAAAGCCCCGCCATGCGGGGCTTTTTTGTGGGTGAAAGATCTGTAGGAGCGACTCAACGAACGCTTTTTGTTCGTAGTCGCGACGCTATTTCACCCCATTGTTCGTCACTGCTCGCTGGCGCTCTCGGAGTAACTCCTACAAAGGAACAGTGACGACCGCCGCAAATCACCTATAACAAGCCCACCCCATTTTTCGCTATACTCCCTCCACGTTTTTTCGCTTTAGAGAGTGTTATGAGTCACGCAGATATTGGTCAACGCATCGCTACTGAACTAGGTATTCGTCCACAGCAAGTTACTGCCGCTGTGGCTTTGTTAGATGAAGGCGCAACCGTGCCGTTTATTTCTCGTTATCGTAAGGAAGTCACAGGTTCATTGGATGACACTCAGTTGCGTAATCTGGAAGAGCGTTTGCGCTATCTGCGCGAGATGGAAGATCGCCGTATCTCTATCCTCAAAAGCATTGAAGAACAGGGCAAGTTAACGCCAGAGTTAGCGCGTGAAATCGACAGCGCCGATACTAAGACCCGTCTTGAAGATTTATACCTGCCCTACAAACAAAAGCGCCGTACAAAAGGCCAGATTGCAATCGAAGCCGGACTACAGCCGCTTGCCGATGGCGTGTTCGAAAACCCGAATCTTGATCCAGAAGCCGAAGCAGCGAAATACATCGACGCCGAGAAAGGCGTTGCCGATGCCAAAGCGGCGTTAGATGGCGCTAAGTACATTCTAATGGAACGCTTTGCTGAGAACGCGAATTTACTGGCTTCTTTACGCCAGTTTATGCAGCAAGAAGCGACTCTATCGGTACGTATGGTGCCGGGCAAAGAACAAGAAGGCGCTAAGTTCGCCGATTATTTTGAACATGACGAAGCGCTTAAAAACGTACCGAGCCATCGTGCTCTCGCTATTTTACGCGGGCGCAATGAAGGCGTTTTAACCTTCAGCCTAGTGACTGGTGACCCCGAAGACAAACTCGCCGCCAGCCCGTGTGAAGCCATGATTGCCGATCATGTTGGTGTAAAAAACCAAGGTCGTGCCGCCGATAAGTGGCTATCGGAAGTGGTGAAATGGACATGGCGCATCAAGCTGCTCACGCATTTAGAAACCGAGTTAGTAGGCAACCTGCGTGAACGTGCCGAAGAAGCCGCAATCAAAGTGTTCGCCGACAACCTGAAAGACTTACTTTTGGCTGCTCCAGCCGGGGCAAAAACCACCATTGGCCTCGACCCTGGTATGCGCACCGGCGTTAAAGTTGCGGTGGTTGATGCCACCGGTAAAGTATTGGACCACTGTGCGATTTACCCAACGCCGCCGCAAAATAAAATTGCTGAATCCGGTGCCATCCTGCTGGCATTGATCCAAAAGCATAATGTTGAATTAATCGCGATTGGTAACGGTACCGCCAGCCGCGAGACCGATAAGTTTGTCGGCGATATGCTCAAGCAAGCAGGCTTAAAAAACGTACAGAAAATTATGGTGAACGAAGCTGGCGCATCGGTTTATTCCGCTTCTGAACTCGCATCAAAAGAGTTCCCAGACTTAGACGTCACGATTCGGGGTGCCGTATCGATTGCTCGACGTCTACAAGATCCATTAGCGGAGCTGGTGAAAATCGAGCCTAAGTCGATTGGGGTCGGCCAATATCAGCACGATGTGAACCAAAGCCAACTGGCACGTACACTAGACGCCGTAATCGAAGACTGTGTGAACTCAGTCGGTGTGGATTTGAATACCGCATCGGTGCCGCTGCTGACTCGCGTGTCCGGTTTAAATAGCACCTTAGCCAGTAACATCATCGCTTTCCGCGATGCCAATGGCGCCTTTAATAGCCGTAGCGATCTGAAAAAAGTCCCACGCCTAGGCGAAAAGACCTTTGAACTGGCCGCTGGCTTCTTACGCATAATGAATGGTAAAAACCCGCTCGATGCTTCGGCGGTTCACCCTGAGTCTTACCCGCTGGTGAAAAATATCGCGCATAAATTCTCCCGCGATGTCAGCAGCTTGATTGGCGATGGCAGCTTCTTAAAGTCAGTGAATGCCGCTGAGTTCGCGACCGAAAGCGCTGGTGTAATCACCATTCAAGATATTCTTAACGAGCTAGAAAAACCGGGCCGTGACCCACGCCCAGAATTCAAGTTCGCGCAGTATCAAGACGGCGTTGAAACCCTCAATGATCTAAAGCCAAACATGGTGCTTGAAGGCGTTATTACCAACGTTGCCGCTTTTGGTGCCTTCGTCGATATCGGCGTACACCAAGACGGCCTCGTGCATATCTCTGCGCTGTCGGATACGTTCGTCAAAGACCCTCGTGATGTGGTCAAAGCCGGTGATATCGTCAAAGTGAAGGTGATGGAAGTGGATATTCCGCGCAAGCGTATCGGCTTGTCCATGCGCATGAGCGACGACGCTACAGAAAAAGCCAACGAAAAAACACCGGGCGAGCGTCAAGGGCAACGCAATCCGCGCGGCCAACAAAGCCATAAGCAATCCACCAGCTTTGCTGATAAAAACAGCAACGGCCAAGGTGCGATGGCAGGGGCCTTAGCGGCGGCTTTCGCCAAAGCGAAGAAGTAATCTAAAACGAACTGTTCCTGCCATGGGTTAATAGACTTCATGGCAGGCGCAATTATCGCTTACGTGTACAACCGCCTTTCCCTATAATCGCCAAAACCTGATGCATTCCCGAGGCGACTTTGGCGACCTACAACGACCTACTGGCTCAATTGAGTCTTCCTACAAATCTCCCACTTCTTACCCAGTTAAACCGAGGTATAGAAAAGGAAGGCTTGCGTGCATCCAATCAGGGAATCATCTCCCAAACGCCACATCCTAAAGGATTAGGCTCCGCACTAACGCATCCAAGCATCACCACGGATTATTCCGAGTCGCTGCTGGAATTTATTACCCCAGTCATGGCCAGTGCCCATGAAGCTCATGCTTACCTCGATGTAGCTCATCGTTTCGCCTACAGCCAAATGGATGCTGAAGTCATTTGGCCAAGTTCTATGCCGTGTATTCTGCAAGGCGAAATGAGCATTCCGATTGCGTATTACGGTAGTTCGAATCTCGGCCAGCTCAAGCATGTTTATCGTCATGGTTTATGGCACCGCTATGGTCGCACGATGCAATGCATTGCCGGTATCCATTACAACTTCTCATTACCGGAAGAATTATGGCAATTAATTGCCAAGGCGGAAGGCAAGGAAGCCAATCAGACCTACATATCAGCGGGTTACCTGCGCTTAATTCGTAACTTCCGGCGCTACTCTTGGTTGTTGATCTATTTGTTTGGTGCCTCGCCAGCCGTTTGCTCCAGCTTTTTAGCTGGTCGCAAACACACACTCGATACGCTCCATCAACACACCTTGTATGCGCCCTACGCCACGTCGTTGCGTATGAGCGACCTTGGCTACCAGAATAATGCGCAATCAGAACTGACCGTCTGTCACAACTCTTTAGCGCGCTATATCGAAACCTTAGGGGAAGCCATTTCCGTACCAGTTGCAGCGTATGAAGCGATTGGCATGCAAGATGAGACAGGCCAATACAAGCAGCTGAATACCAACTTGCTGCAAATCGAAAACGAATTTTACAGCGATGTACGTCCTAAACGTATTGGACCATCTGGAGAGAAACCGTTGGAGTCCCTGTCTCGAGCTGGAATTCAGTACATTGAAGTGCGCTGTACCGATGTGAATCCATTTATGCCGGTAGGTATTGATATTCCACATATGCAATTCATGGACGTGTTCTTAACATGGTGCGCCTTGCACGACAGCCCGAACATTAGCGATGCTGACTGTGCACAGCTAAAGGACAACCTGCAAAGCACGGTAATGGAAGGCCGACGTCCTGGGCTAATGCTAAAACGCGACAATACGGAAATATCTCTACAAGCATGGGGCATTGAATTAATCGATGACATGATGGCGTTAGCAGAGAAATTCGACCAAGCGCATAGCTACAATTTCCACTTGGATTCACTATACCAACAGCGCCTCAAGTTGGTGGATAGTAGCCGCACACCGTCAGCGCAGGTGCTGGCCGCTTTGATTGATACCGGTAAGGAATTTAGTGAACTAACCTTGGATCAAGCATTGCAGCATCGTAAGACTTTATCTGAACCTCTGGGCGTTACAGTGCGCCAGCAATGGACAGCCATGGCACAGGAATCATTGAGCAACCAGCGTGCACTTGAGGAAAACGATAACCTACCGTTTGAGCAATACCTAAAAGAGTATTTAAAGCGCGACTAAGTGATTAATTGCTCAAAAAAAAGCCGCTGCCATGAAAATGACAGCGGCTTTTTTATAGTTACAGTGCGACTTTAACTAGTTCTGCACGACAAAATTACTGAAATATAAGTCGTCGATATACGGCATACCCTCAAGCTGTTCCATCACCGCTCTCACCTCATCGAGTGCTAACTTGCGTAGCTGCTCTCGCCCTTGGGAACTATTCATAATCTCTGATTCTTGGGCACTAAACATCATCACTAAATTATTGCGAAGATAAGGTTTGTGCTCACTCACTTTGCCCGCCGCCTCAGCGCTGGATACCTTTAACGCTACTTCCGTACGCAAATATTTCATCCGTCCCGTGCTGCCATAATTCACCACAAATGCAGGCTCCATGTAGATATACCGCGTTTGCGGTCCTGCAGCCTCCCCCTCGCCTTCTGCCGCATCTACTGCCGCATCTTCGGCCCAAGCCAGTGGCGACATCATTGCCGCGATAGTTAAGCCACACCACAACCATACAGCACGCCAATTCATGCATATCTCCTGTTATTTGTCTGCGAGCCGAGGAACCCTTCCTCTCTCTCCAAGTCTGTATTTAGCTTAGACCAGATAACCGCCTATGAAAGTCACAACAAACGCTGTGATACACTGCGGCAATAATTCATTTTGTACGTTTGGAGTACACCAAGACATGACGTCCTCTTCGACCCAAACAGGCTTATTGCCATTACACCCAACACTGCTGAGCATTGGTTATCTCGTAGGTTTTTTATCCTGCGTTGGTTTACTGGCAGCGGCTTACTACTTTGAATACGTACTCTATTTGGACCCTTGCCCTTTGTGCATCATGCAGCGCATTGCCACTCTGGCGATTGGTTTAGGCTGCTTAGCGGCGTTTTTTACCCGTAACGGCAAGATTTCACACCTGATCGCCTTAGTCTTTATTTTAGCCTCTGCCATCTTTGGTACGTGGGTGGCGGATCACCATGTTTGGATTCAAGGGTTGCCTGCCGATCAAGTTCCTTCGTGCGGAACCAGTTTGGAATACATGATAGAAACTCTCCCTCTCAATGAGCTCATCACGACGATGCTGCGGGGCAATGGCAGTTGTGCCGACGTCGTTTGGAGTTTTTGGGGCTTGAGCATGCCCGAGTGGACCCGCATTTGGTTTTTCGGTTTTGTCGTTGCTGCAGTAGTCGCCTTAGCGAGCACATTAAAGCGTCGCTGAGACACTTTAAGCCACGAATTCCGCCGGAGCCGCATCGTATGCGCCTCCGGTTCACATCAACACAAGCACAACACCCCCAAATTTCAAGCAAAAAAACTGAAAAAAGCTGCTTGCGCCAGCCATTTTAGCGCGCCTATAGTGTCTTCAAACAAAGATGATAATCGTGCCAATCTGCCGATTGTGAGAAAAAGACATTTAAGGGGAAAACCATGTTAGAAGAATGCAAATCAGCTAAGGAACGTTGGGGCGGAGTTCATCAGTTAATTGATAACTGGCTAAATTCTCGTCAATCACTGATCGTTGTGTTCTGCAACTTATCAGCCAGCAAACCGCTATCAAACGAAGAACCACTAGGTACGACCATTCAGAATTTTTGCGAAATGATGATGGACTACTGCTCTGCAGGGCATTTTGAAATCTACGAACAACTCATCAACGAAGCAAAAGAATACGATGATGGTGGCTTAGATCTAGCCAACAAGTTGGTTCCACGCCTTGATGCGCTCACTACCCAGTGCGTTGATTTTAACGATACCTACGACAAACATTGCAGCCTAGAACAGCTCGGAAAGCTTTCCGAAGACCTGTCCGCGATGGGCGAAAACCTGGAAGAACGTTTCCAGCTTGAAGATCAGCTTATTGAGCGTCTGCATAATATTCACCGTGAACTCGTGACCGAATAAGCCAAACGTCACATCGGCGTCTACACTGTAAAGATTATCTAACCATGATAGATAGCGGTGCTTGATAGCACCGTCTTCTTTCAGTGAACCGATCACGGACGAAACGCCATGTTGTTCCCGCAAAATCGACATCTTCTCAATCGCCTCTTGATCACCGCATTGGCGACAGTAGCACTCAGTGGCTGCGACGACGCGACACCTCCAAGTAATACAACCGATGTCACCGCTCAAGGCGCATATTCAATCGCATTGTCGCACGACGGCAGTAGCGCAACTGTCGGTAGCATTCATCATGGTGGAAGCTTATGGACACTGAATCCTGCCGAGCGTATTTTCGATTGGAATCATCGCCCAGACGGCTACAGCAACATTACCAGTAGCGCCTTTGCGCCCAACGACGACTTTGTCGCAACGACCGATACTCGCACCATCGTTCTATGGCAGCGCCAAAGTGGTGAAGCGGTGTGGTTTTGGAATGCACCAGGCGACATTGAAGATATCGCGCTTTCCGCTGGCGGGGAACTTGCGTTGTTAGGCATGGCGGATTACACCGCCACCCTATTCGATATTCAAAATGGCGGTATTCGGAAACGGCTAACCCATGAAGGGATCGTCTACGATGTCAGCATGAGTGCCGACGGATTAATCGCAGCGACGGCTAGTGGAGACCTGACCGCAGGCATCTGGAACTTACAAAGCGGTAAACGCTTACAAGTGCTTAGCCATAAAAATCAGGTACGTACTGCAGAAATATCGCCTAGCGGAAAACTGGTATTTACCTCATCGATGGGAGAAAGCGGACGAGTGTGGGATGCCGCAAGTGGTAAGTTATTGTACGAACTGCCGGGCGGACGTGGACATTTCAGTGCTGCACGCTTTAGCACCGACGAAAAAACGCTGCTAACAGGCAATACCTCAGGTCAAATCCAATTGTGGAATTTAACCGATGGAACCCTGAAACAAACGTGGCGAGCCAGCGCTAGAGATAAATGGATTAGCAGCAATGTTCAGGTCGAAGACGTTGCCTTCGCCGCAGATCATTGGCTGGCAGCAGGTGCCAATGGACGCATTTATCACCTGCGATAACGTTTCTTAACGCGTCGCCGCATCAACGCTTTTTACGCGATCATCCATAAGATGCTGCACATTTTTAGCGTCATCAATCAACTTACCGATCTGAGCGGGGTTCACCGTCATAGGTAAAGGAACAATCGAACTTGCCCCGGTACTCGTCTTAGTATCGGCAGCAGGCGCCTCAGGAGCTGCAACAGGGCGCAATACGTTAGCGGCAGTGTCAACGCTCACCTCTATCGCCGTCGTACCCTTAGGAGGCGTGTCACCGAAATGCCAAGTACCTTTAGCATCCTGCCATTTATAAAAAGTTTGGCGAGTGTCATTTGTCGATAATATATCTGGGCTAAAACTGGGCAGAATGTCGCCAGTGCTAGAACTTCCAACACTCGGTACAACGCCCGTTTGCTGCATGATGTAGGGAGTAGCCATTGCTAACCCAAGTAAACCGATAATAAAAATAATAAATTGAATGCGCATGCCGCCTTCCTTGGAATTTCTTTATATTCGTCAACTCAGCGAATTATAGCTTATGCTTAGTGTAAGTCTGTAAAAGTCTAACAAGGAAACCCTGTGAGTCAGACAGCAATGCCCGAAGAAATCAAAAGCACCACTCGTGTTGTCGGCTACGCTCGGCCGATTCGCGTATTGGTTGCCAATGCCAAAGGCGGCTGTGGCAAAACAACACTCGCAACTAATTTGGCCAGCTACTTTGCCCGCCAAGGCGAAGTCACGACGCTGCTCGACTACGATCCCCAAGGGTCATCAACGGAATGGCTAAAAGCCCGTGGCAGCAATCTCCCCATCATCAACGGGATTGCCGCCTATCGCGAGCGTAATGGTGGTGCAGGAACTCTGAGTTGGCGCTTAAGAGTGCCGCTATCGACTCAGCGCGTGGTGATTGACACTCCTGCCGGACTGCATGGTAATGAACTCTCCGATTTAATTGCCCATACCGATATTTTATTGATTCCAGTTATTCCCTCTGCCATTGATATCCGCGCAGCAACTGAGTTTATTCGCGACGTCTTGCTGTCTCAGTCGTATCGTAAACAACCTAAACCCATAGCCGTGATAGCAAACCGCGTAAAACGCAACACTCTGGTATACGGCAAGCTCGAAGTATTTTTAAAAAGCTTGGGAATTCCCTTTATCGCCACATTGCGCGATACCCAGTTTTACGTACGCGCCAGTGAACATGGCTTTGGCTTAATTGATTTCGATCGCCAACACGAAAAAGATTTAGAAGAATGGGTGCCATTAATGAGGTGGCTAAACAACACCATTAGTAAAGTCAATGCAGAAAAATCAACACAGCGCTGACATGATCGACCCAAAAACTCGGATGGCTCAACTTAGGAGATCTACAAGAATTAGACTTTATTAGCCTCAAATGAGTGAGTTCGCACAACTTCTCCTAGACTAAAAGTACTATGAGGAGCCACTAATGATAAAAACCTTCCCCCACGCAACGCCATTCACCGCTAAGCCTTGGCGACTAACCACAATCAGATCCAAGAAAATATTGGCCAGTCTTCTTTCTAACGAGTGTTTCATTGCTAGCTCTTATTGGCTGCCAACCACCGGAACAGACGAATCAATCGCCAATAGGCGATACGCCCAACGTTGATATCGGTGCTTGGGGAAATACCGAACCCAGCAGCTTTACTTTAGCCGCGCAGCAAGATGTATTAGAACAACTGCCACTGGCCGATCAACAAGATTTTAAAGATGCTAATCGTGGGTTAATTGCAAGCTTATCGCCACTAAAGACCGCCTCACTTCGAGAGTCTGAAACCTTCGTATGGGATAGACCTGCTTATGACTTTATAAAAGGTGATGCACCAAACTCAGTTAATCCAAGTCTATGGCGACAAGCCAAGCTCAATAATATTAACGGACTGTTTGAAGTAACGAACGGCGTTTACCAACTACGCGGTTTCGACTTATCGAATATGACCCTCATTCGCGGTAAAAACGGTTGGATTATTGTTGATCCACTCACGGCCAAAGAAACTGCCGCGACCGCATTTCAGTTTGCTATGCAGCAATTTGCCGCGCGTGGTGATAACGAACAGCGCATCAGTGCCATCATTTTTACCCACAGTCATATTGACCACTTCGGTGGCGTACTCGGCATTCTCAGCGCCGACGACATTCAGCGCCTAAATATACCGGTAGTGGCACCACTAGGTTTTATGGAAGAGGCCACAAGCGAAAATATGATCGCGGGCACGGCCATGAGCCGCCGAGCCGTATTTATGTACGGTAAAAACCTTCCACGTAATGAACGGGGTCATGTTGATTCTGGTTTAGGCAAAGGCCCAGCCTTTGGTGAATTCAGCATTGTCGCGCCTAACACCCTAGTTGGAAAAACAGTAACTGAACTCACGTTAGACGGCGTCAATTTTCAGTTTCAATACACCCCCGAATCGGAAGCACCGGCAGAATTCACTTTTTACTTACCACAATTAAAGGCTTTCTGTGGTGGAGAGGTGGTATCTCGCAACATGCACAATCTCTATACACTGCGCGGCGCAAAAGTGCGTGACGCATTAAAGTGGAGTGGCTATATCGAAGAAATGCGTCAGCTATACGACGGAGCCGACATCTACTTTGCCAGTCATCATTGGCCGATGTGGGGGCGCGATCGTATTCAAGAGTTTCTCAAACAACAGCGTGATACCTACAAATACATTCATGATCAAACCGTACGCCTGATGAATAAAGGTAAAACGCCCGATGATATAGCAGAAGAATTACAATTACCCGAATCCCTAGCTCAAGCGTTTTCCAGCCGTGGCTATTACGGTACGGTTAAGCACAATGCTCGCGCAGTATACCAAGGCTATTTGGGTTGGTATGACGCCAATCCTGCACATTTAGATCCACTGCCCAATATTGAACGCTCCAAAGGCTATGTTGCCCTTGCAGGCGGAGCCGACAAACTAATTGCAGAAGCACGCCGCGCGATGGACAAAGGTAATTATCGTTGGGCGAGCGAATTATTAAACCATCTGGTTTTTGCCCAACCGGACAACGCCCTAGCAAAAGAATTACTCGCCGCTAATTATGACCAGTTAGGTTATCAAGCTGAATCTGGCCCTTGGCGAGACGTATATTTAACCGGTGCACTAGAACTGCGTCATGGCACACCAGAAAAAGGCATTAATATCGCCACGATGAAAGATATGCTTCTACTGACTCCTATTGAGAACTTTTTCGATAGCATGGCCGTGCGCTTAAAAGCCGAAGATGCTACAGACAAAGACTGGCGCATAAGACTGCACTTTACTGATTTGAAAGAAACCTACCTACTTTGGCTAGAAAACTCGGTATTGCATCACGCCAAAGAAACCAATAGCGAAAGTGACGTTAATGCCACGCTCAATCTTACCCATCCCTTATTTGCCAGTATGTTAACCGGAGAGGCAGGTCTAAAAGACACGCTATTTTCTGATGATTTATCGGTAGATGGCAGTCGTATTGATTTAGTGCGATTTTTCTCGTTATTTGAAAAACCAGCGACATCATTTGCAATCGTAACGCCGGAATAAATTCGGAAAAAGCAGTAATCATAAGCCCTTTAAAAAGGCGATTAGCGCATCGCTAACCGCCCGAGGGGCTTCTAATTGCGGATAATGGCCAACCCCTTCCAACGAAATAATCGGCTTATCGCCCACCACTTCGGTAAAACGCTGCACCATATGGCGACCCGAAATAGGGTCATCTGCACCGTTAATAATCTGCATAGGTACTTGGCATGTTTGTAAAGCACCGACCCAGCGTGCTCGATGTTCGCGCCGCTCTTGCATATAACGAATTAACTTATGCATCACCCGCGCACCGTGATTAAAACTGAACAAGTACCAGATCCCCGCTAATTCCTCATCACTGAGAGGCTGGCGGCAAATATGCGCAAAGGTACTGCGAAGTTTTTGTTCATTAAATAAACGAGAGAATAAAGAGCCTAGCGGGCTAATCAATAATTTTTGCACAAGTACCGGGCGATGAGTCTCGGGAAATAAACCACCATTTAATAGCTGCACACTGAGAATTCTCTGCTTAGCATGCTCAGCCTGACGTGCTAATAGCTCCTGCGCTACGGTATCGCCATAGTCGTGAGCGACCAGATGGTATTGCTCTACATCTAGTTTATCGAGCAAAGCGTCAAACAGATCGGCTTGCAAACTAATAGAATATTGCGCAGTCGTCGGTTTATCACTAAAACCAAAACCCAGCATATCGGCGGTAATTACAAAATAGTCTTGGCTTAATAACAACCACTGATGACGCCAGTCCCAGCTCGCGGTTGGAAACCCATGAATCAGCAAAACCACCGGTTTATCGCGCCCACCTGCGGTCTTATAAAAAATATTATGCCCGGCGAAATCAAAATACTGCCCGTGCGCCTGCCATTCTTGCAAAGATTCGGGTTGGCTAGCATAAGTCATCATCCCTTTCCAATGTCCTTTAGTACTAACGTTGGTAACCTAAGAATATAAATACTCACACCAAGCCCAATGAGCGGCAACAATATCTTCAACATCAGCCTGTCAGTAAAAACAAAAGCCGTTAACAACATGGTGGTCCACATCAACAGTAAGGTATAAACCTTCGCCTTCTTTGGCATCCCCTGACCGTCTAGGTAATAAATCACGTATTTTCCTAAATGCGGATGCTCAATTAACCAGTGATAAAAACGTGGAGAGGTACGAATAAAACAGGCGGCAGATAGCAGTAAAAATGGCGTCGTAGGTAGCACCGGCAGAAATATACCTGCAACCCCTAACGCCAAACTTAACCAGCCGCAAGTGAACACTACAAATCGCAACAGCGGTTGGCGGATCACGGAGCGATTGGACATGTTTGATTCATCAGCCATTACTTTTCCAACATAACTGGGCCAACGCATGAATCCACTGGCCTCTATCTGTCAGTACGCTCAAATTTCTCTGCACCAACTCCTCCAGATCACAATTCTCCACCGGCACAATGTCATTATTGCCCTCCACCCCAGCATACAGCAGAGCGATACCACGCTTTTCGGCTGCAAGCTCAGCGGCTAACAAGGCATTTCGCAAAGCCGCATCACGGGTTTTATCGCAGCGATAACGCAGTTCACGCAGTGGGATAATCATGTTAGAACGCCATTCGTCGTAAGCAACCTGCTGCATTAAGGCTGGCGTTAACCTCTGCTTTTGTTCGGCGAGCCACAAAGCGGTTAAACACCAAAGCACATCAAGGCCGAGCTGATCTTGGCCAAGCAGTAAATGCTGGGCAATACCGGGCTTGGCATACACCGTAAGCGCGTACTGCCATAGTGGGTTATCGTCCGAATCTGTGGCACACTGCGCCGCCATTGCCTTTACCTTTTTGCTGACTGTTATGATCGAATTTAATCAGGTTTCTCTCCAGCGCGGTACCAATCCCTTGCTTAGCAAGGCGAGCTTACGCATCCACGATGGCCAGAAGATGGCGCTCATCGGCCCCAATGGCGCGGGTAAGTCGAGCTTGTTTGCTTTGCTAAATGGCGAGCTGCAGATCGATGGTGGTGATTTATACATTCCGCCCAAGTGGCGCATTGCCCACATGGCTCAAGAAGTTGAGGCTAGCAGCCGTAGCGCACTGGATTACGCCATTGACGGTGATCATACCTATCGCTTGATAGAGAAAGGCATCGCCAACGCGGCCAACGATGCCGAGCTAACCCGCTGGCTGGATGAAATGGATAAGCACCAAGGCTATCAAGTGCCGGTGCGCGCGGAGCAACTACTGCACGGCTTAGGCTTTGCCCAAAGCGATCTGCAACGCCCTGTCAGTGACTTCTCCGGTGGTTGGCGTATTCGTTTGAACTTAGCGCAAGCGCTACTGATGCCGTCGGATCTCCTCTTACTCGATGAGCCGACCAACCACTTAGACTTAGAAGCGACCTTGTGGTTAGAGCAATGGTTAAAAAACTATAGCGGCACTTTGCTGTTTATCTCCCACGACCGCGATTTTATCGACGGCGTTGCCGATCATATTGTGCACTTGCATCAACATCAGTTGACTATGTATCCGGGCAACTACAGTGCTTACGAGCGCATTCGTGCGGAGAAATTAGCGCAGCAACAAACCTTATTTGAGAAGCAGCAAACCCGTGTTGCCGAAATCGAACAATTCGTGGCGCGTTTCCGTGCTAAAGCCAGTAAAGCCAAGCAAGCACAAAGTCGCATTAAAGAATTAGAGCGCATGGAGTTAATTGCTCCCGCGCATGTTGATTCTCCGTTTCATTTTAAATTCCCCTGTGCGGATAAAATGTCGACGCCCTTACTGGCGATTGATCAAGCCGACCTTGGTTATGCCGGAAGCGTGTTATTACCTAAGGTTAAAATTTCAATTGTTCCGGGTCATCGCATCGGCTTGTTAGGGCCAAATGGTGCGGGTAAATCGACTTTATTAAAAACCCTGTGCGAAGAAATTCCGATGGTGAATGGCCAGCGCAACAGTGGCGAGCATTTAAAAATTGGTTATTTTGCTCAGCATCAATTGGAGTCGTTGGATGTTAACGCCAGCGGCGCACTGATATTACAGCGCATGAAACCAACGGCAAGCGATCAAGAAATTCGTAATTTTCTAGGTGGATTTGGTTTCTCGGGTGATAAAGCATTAGAAATCATCGAGCCTTTTTCAGGTGGCGAAAAAGCACGCTTAGCGCTCGCTTGCGTGGCATGGCAAAAACCGAATTTATTAATTCTCGATGAGCCAACCAACCATCTAGATATCGAAATGCGTGAAGCATTAGCCATGGCACTGCAGAATTTTGAAGGCGCAATTTTAATCGTAAGCCATGATCGCCATTTATTAAAATCGACTGTAGATGAATATTGGTTAGTCGATCATCGTAAGGTACAGCCATTTGATGGCGATCTCGACGATTATCATCATTACCTTAATCAGCGTGAGCAGTTTGCACCGCAGAGCGAACAAAGCGCAGACGCCGAAAACAAAGCAGATGCTGGCGTTGATCGTAAAGAACAAAAACGGCTAGACGCTGAAAAGCGTCAACGCCTTGCGCCTATTCGCAAACAACAGCAGGCGGCAGAAAAGCAAATGGAAAAGCTGCAAAACACACTTGCCGCCATTGAAGAAAAAATGGGCGATTCTGATTTATACGACGCCAGTCGCAAAGACGAGCTGAATAAACTGATTCAAGAGCAAGGTAAATTAAAAGCCGAACTTGAAGAAGTGGAAATGGAGTGGATGGATTTAACGGAACAGCTGGAAGCTGACGCTTAGTATTTTCTAACATGATGCAGCGCAATCGTAATCACAATTGCGCTGTTTAATGACCCCTCTATTCTGCGCTGACGCCACCATACAAGGTGATCGACTTATCGCCGCCCTCAATGGACACGTCATTAAAAGAGAAGCCAAAATCCGTTTCATCGTAGACTGAGAACGAAGAATCGCCGATACCCAACGTTAGCTCAATCGCCTTATAACCACTGCCCGCACGGTCTTGAAAACGCGCATCAGGAACACCAACTTCGATACTATCACCAATAGATAAAATCGAACCGGACTCAGTACCTAAACTTAATCGCTGAGCGCCACCCTCTATACGATTAACACCGGCACAATAAATATTATCGCTCTCCGTGCCTTCTTGATCCGACCAATTCCAGGTAATTCCACCCAGCGGTCCGGTTGCATCACTGACTTTATAGTAATTTGCTCGATACTCGGTAGAGAAGGTCGCACGGCCCCCATCAACTAGGTCAGCATAGTATTCTGCACTGACCGCACCTTCGGATAAGCGCGTATTACTTTTGTCTATAACAAGAACACTGCCGCCACTCGTGGTCCAATAATTATTTTCTAGGCTTAATAAATTAAAGCCATTAGTACATGTGGCGATTTCCAAACCGTCGTCACCACTACGCACAACCACAAATTCTTTGCGGCTGATATGCGTTGTTTCGCGTTCAACCTTGGCACCATCAAGTCCTTTTGCTCTATTAATAATTGACCACACAACAACCCAAGTGCCCGTCATGGATGCGTTACTGACGCTCGCATTGGCTGCCGTGTAAGGATTAAGGGTATAACGCTCTAGGTCGATCGAGCTTCCGCCTCCGGAACCACCACAACCAACCAATAACGTCCCTACTAGTAATCCTGCTTTTTTATTAATCATTACCCTACCCTGGCTAACTAAAAAATGGCCTCTGACGACGCCAATAAAACATTAGAATTACTGAGCGCCAGCGGCTTTCAATATTTCTGCGTATTCAACTCCTTGTGCATGGCTCGCTAGAGTTTGCACCAGTGTTTTACCTTCAAGATCAGCTGCGCTCAAGTTATGGCCTTCCGCTTTAAACTGGGCAACAAATTGCGCAAAGGTTTCTGGCAACATATGACGGTAAGCGCGAATGCCAGAGATAAAATCTTTGTCCGTGCCGTCGTAGCTTTCTACCAGCATAAATTCACGGAATTGTTCTTCAGTCCAATCACCACCAAATACTTTTTCTTTGTCTTTCTTTTGCATAAATACTCCTATAATTTTTTCAATGTGTTCGCGGATAAGATCCGCTCCTACACCAAGCTTGCAGTTATCTCAGATGTAAGAGCGAAACTCTTTCGCGATCATGTTCGCGGATAAGATCCGCTCCTACATACACCGACTCATTCGCGGATAAGCAGATCGCTTCTACAGCTTCTTAAACATTAAATCCCAAACACCATGACCACGCAGCTCACCGCGTTTTTCAAACTTGGTTAAAGGGCGATTTTCCGGGCGTTCAACGCATTGGCCTTTACCGGCGATATTTTCATACCCTTCGGCGGCCTCCATTACTTCCATCATATGTTCGCTATAGGCTTCCCAGTCGGTAGCCATGTGGAACACACCACCCACTTTTAAAATACGACGAATAGTTTGCGCGAATTCGGCTTGTACGATGCGACGTTTATTATGCTTTTTCTTATGCCAAGGATCAGGGAAAAACAGCTGTACGGTATCAATACTGGCATCTGGAATAAGCTTCAATACTTCAATCGCGTCGTCTTTGTAAGTACGCAAATTGGTCACACCGGCTTCTTCGGCCAGATATAGCAAAGAACCAACACCCGGTAGATGCACTTCGACACCAATAAAATCTTTTTCTGGCGCAGCTTGGGCCATCTTAACTAACGACTGTCCCATACCGTAGCCAATTTCCAACACCACATGGCTATCGCGGCCAAATACCTCGGTTGGATTAATCACACCATCGCTAAGTTCCATGCCCATGGTCGGCCACTGACGCTCCAATGCGCCTTCTTGGCCTTTGGTCAAACGACCCGCACGGATTACAAAGCTTTTAATACCACGACGATAAACGGGTTTATCATCTTTACCTGCCACTTCATCCGCAGCAACGGTATCCGGCAATTCAGTCTCCAACGCCGATTCTGGCGTTGACTTGTTCAATTCGTTATCAGACACAAATAAGCCCTATGGACGGGAATTAGAATGGGGAATACGGCTTGCAGCCACTAGCAACAAAGCCCAACCAATCAGCCAGCTAACACCACCAATAGGGGTGATCATGCCGAGTTTGCGCTCACCGGTTAATGCCAAGGCATATAAGCTACCGCTAAATAGAATTAAGCCCGCGGTCATAAAACCGCTCGCTAGGCTTAGCCAGCGATCAGGACGTACCATCGACCAAGCTGCAAGCACCAAGAGTACGACCGCGTGTACCAAATGATATTGCACGCCGGTTTGGTAGGCCGTCATCAATTCAGGGGCGAGTACGCCTTTTAAGCCGTGAGCACCAAATGCACCAAAGGCAACTGCGCTAAAACCGGCAACCGCGGCGACGCGCAAGGTATTTCTTGCCTGCATTGTGCAGCTCCTTAGATGAACAAAAATAGCGTAATACGCAAAACGACTCGCATTATAAAGGAGACTAGGCCCGCCGTCACAATTGGCAGCTAGGCAATGAACACTGCTATCATGCTTGCCCTTAACAGACTCTGGATCTGGGAGATTCTCTTGAAGTACGCCGACCTTCGCGACTTTATCAAATTACTCGAAAAACGCGGTGAGCTTAAACGCATTAAGACGCCGGTCGATCCCTATCTTGAAATGACCGAAATTGCCGACCGCGTGTTGCGCGCCAAAGGCCCAGCCCTGCTATTCGAAAACCCCAAAGGCTACGATATGCCGGTGCTGGCCAATCTATTCGGCACCCCCGAACGCGTTGCCTTAGGTATGGGCGAGGAATCGGTAGAGGCACTGCGTGAAGTCGGTAAGCTGCTGGCCTTTTTAAAAGAACCAGAACCACCGAAAGGCTTAAAAGACGCTTGGTCGAAACTGCCAATCTTCAAAAAAGTGCTGGCCATGGGGCCAAAGGAAGTTAAGAAAGCGCCTTGCCAAGAAATTGTATTAGAAGGCGACCAAGTCGATTTATCGAAAATCCCAGTACAGCATTGCTGGCCAGGCGACGCCGGCCCACTGATCACTTGGCCATTAGTTATCACCAAAGGGCCGCATAAAGATCGCCACAATCTGGGCATCTACCGCCAGCAAGTGATTGGCAAAAACAAGGTCATCATGCGTTGGTTGAGTCATCGCGGCGGTGCATTAGACTTTTTAGAGTGGCAAAAGGCGAATCCGGGCAAACCTTTCCCTGTGAGTGTTGCTTTGGGTGCCGACCCTGCAACGATTCTTGGCGCAGTTACGCCGGTTCCAGATACTCTGAGCGAATATGCCTTTGCCGGTTTGCTACGCGATAGCCGTACCGAACTCATCAAAAGTATCGGCAACGATCTACTCGTGCCAGCATCAGCCGAGATTGTTCTCGAAGGTGTTATTCATCCGGGAGAAATGGCACCCGAGGGGCCGTTTGGCGATCACACGGGCTATTACAATGAGGTCGATCAATTTCCGGTCTTCACCATTGAGCGTATCACCCATCGCAAGAATCCGATTTATCACAGCACTTATACCGGCCGCCCACCAGATGAACCGGCGATTTTAGGCGTTGCCTTGAACGAAGTGTTTGTGCCGATTTTGCAGAAGCAATTCCCCGAGATCGTCGATTTTTACCTGCCACCTGAAGGCTGTTCCTATCGCATGGCGATTGTCAGCATGAAGAAGCAGTATCCGGGTCATGCTAAGCGCGTGATGATGGGGGTGTGGTCGTTCTTGCGCCAGTTCATGTACACCAAGTTTGTGATCGTAGTGGATGACGACGTCAACACCCGCAACTGGGAAGATGTTATCTGGGCTATTACTACGCGTATGGACCCGGCTCGCGATACCACTTTGATTGAAAACACGCCGATCGACTACCTCGATTTTGCCTCGCCGGTTTCGGGCTTAGGCTCAAAAATGGGGATGGATGCCACGAACAAATGGCCGGGCGAAACCACCCGAGAGTGGGGTGAACCTATCGTCATGGATGATGCCGTGAAGAAACGCGTCGATGCCCTGTGGAAAACCCTCGGCCTTGATGAATGAATAAACTACAAACGCCAGTTTATAAAGTGACGTTCCAGCCTCGGGGCGTCACCATTAACTGCCGTGCAGATCAGACCATTGCCGAAGCGGCTTTGGAACAACGAGTGATGGTGCCGGTTAGTTGCGAAAATGGCGTCTGCCAAATTTGCCAAGGCGAACGCCTACGTGGCGAACTAAGCTTTCGTAACGACCTTGGCGACACAATACTTGAGCAAGATAATCAGGTATTATGTTGCGTTGCCTACCCTAAGAGTGACGTTGAAATAGTTATGAGCGATGTCTACGCCCCGGACCACAAACCGGCGATCACACTGGCTTGTCAGATCAGTCTGATTGAAGCGTTACCAGACGATGTTTATCGTGTTGAGTTAATGGCGCCAGCCGGAAAAACACCCGATTTTTTCGCCGGGCAATATCTAATGCTGCACGTTGGCGAGGGTGACAAGGCGGAACAAATCCCATATTCCATTGCCTCGGCTCCCGGTAAGCTCACCGCTTCAGATCCGCGCAAATTAGAGCTACACATCGCTGCCAATAGCGACACCGCCGAAAACGTAATTCGTTTTTTACGCCAAGCGGTTATTGCGCGCGTAACCCTGCCTATGGGTGACTGCTTTATCCATCAAGCCTTTTTGCAGAAAAACGCCGATCAGCCCCTCTTGATGGTGGCATCAGGTTCCGGCTTTTCACAAATGAAAGCCCTGATTGAAGCAACGCTGGCATTAGAACCACAGCGCGAAATTCACCTGTATTGGTCAAATCGTGCAGCCGTTGGTTTTTATTTAGCTGACCTGCCACAACAATGGTCACATTCTCACGCTAACTTTCACTACCACCCTATCATTCAGCAGCATGCTGATGATTGGAACGGTCGCGCCGGTTGGATCTATCAAGTGATTCATGAAGACTTCGACGATCTGAGCAATGTACAGATGTTTGCCTGTGGTTCTCCGAACATGGTTTATGGCACACTCGACCAACTTGCTCCGCTAGGGTTGACTGAAGCCAACATGCATTCTGATGTTTTTGCCTACGCACCTCGCGGCTAGATTGCAGGAACTCGCTGAAGCTAATAACTCTCGAACAGAAACACATTAAACGTTACCGCCATCATGAGCGGTAATTTGCTTAATCGAATTTTAATAACCTAAAGAAGGATCGCCAATGAACCTAGAAAGCCTAAACCTGAATCCTGAACTACTGTGGGCCGATTACGTTTTACCGTGGGGCACCCAAATCATTCTAGCCCTATTGATCTTTATTATTGGTCGAATTGCTGTTGGTATGATTACTAATGGTGTGAGCAAAGTAATGACGACCGCCAAACTTGATCCTATTTTGGTCAATTTCTTATCCGGTATTCTGCGCAGCGTATTACTACTGCTTGTACTCGTTTTTGCGCTATCAAAACTTGGCTTAGACACCACATCACTCGTTGCCTTGTTAGGTGCGGCAGGTTTAGCCGTTGGTTTGGCTCTAAAAGATTCACTTAGCCACTTTGCTGCAGGGGTGATGTTGATTTTGTTCCGCCCATTCAAAGTCGGCGATTATGTTGAAATCAACGGTGTTGGTGGTTCTGTAGAACAAATCACTATCCTCAGCACGCGCTTAAAATCACCTGACAACAAAGTGATTACCGTACCGAATGGCAGTGTTTTTGGTAACACTATGATCAACTTCTCTGAGCAAGCAACACGTCGTGTCGATATGGTTGTAGGTATTGGTTACGGTAGTGACTTACTAAAAGCCAAAGCCATTCTTGAAGAAATGGTTAACGGCCATGAGCTAGTGCTAAAAGATCCCGCACCAAAGATCGCTGTATCAGAACTAGCCGATTCTTCTGTTAACTTTGTCGTGCGTCCTTGGGTTAACGCCGCCGACTACTGGACAGTTAAGTGGGATCTGACCGAGAAGATCAAACTGCGCTTCGACGAAGAAGGGATTGAAATTCCGTTCCCGCAAATGAGCGTTCATTTCGAGAAGACAGAAAGCGCTGCCTAATACTGGTAATTCGCTTAATAAAACAGGAGGCTTCGGCCTCCTTTTTTTTGGGAAAAACTCAGCCTTTTCTATAAAAAAGACAGCTCAGGCAAGATATACAAGGTAATCGCATTGCAACTTATGGTGAACGAACGTAAAGCAATGTATATGTAAATGCAGGTTTTGCCGTGTGCCAACAAAAATCACTATGTTATAGTCGTGCCACTCAAATATCAGCCCGCGCAGTCGTGGGATTAGTACGAGTGTTTTATTCCGCACTATCCAAATAAGAAGGACCATACGATGGGCTTTTCCGCTTATAGCCGCCTTAAGCAAAGCATGTATAAACAACAAACACGCCTCGGCTCGACAATAGCCGTTATTGTGTTCGGAGCCAGCGCAAATTTGAGTGTGGCTTCAGAGGTTATTGATTACGCCCAAATGAACGAAAAAGTGCGCTCTGGCGACTATGTCAATGCAATGAGCTTGGCAGAAAGCTACCGCAGCGAACATGAAGGCGACATCTGTTTTGACTATACGTATGGTCGTATCGCCTATTTCAACCAGAAATATGATCAAGCGGCCTTTGCGCTCGAGCGCGTAGTATTAAACGATCCCAATGATTACAAAGCACATATGTTACTGGCGGCAACTTACGTTGAAATCGGTAATGTCGATGCGGCTACTTATGAACTGGCTTACGTGCGTGAACAAGCCAGCGATGAAGAGCTAGTTGAAGTTGCTGATGCGCAGTTACAACAGCTTACTAATCAAACTCATGGAAGCGCTTGGGAGGCCGCCGTTGAGGTAGGTGCCGGCTATGATGACAATTACAATCTGGGTTTAGACAGCAGCACCGTTGAGTTCAATGGTTCGCAGTTAACCGTAAGCAATGACCGTCGCAAACAAGACAGCTTCTTCAATGATCTAGCCGTTGACGGTACGTATCGATTCAGCAAGAAAAGCGCGCTCAATCTGCGCTTATGGCATCGCGGCTACTACGACGGCCAGCAGCAAACTGAATTCACCGTCCGTAATGTTTACACATTCCGTGATTTAAAATTCCCGGTAACACTCTCCGGCGAACTACGACCGCTATTAATTGATGGTGATTTCAGTCGCCTCGTAACGTCTTTGTCTGGCCTTGTTGATCTCGATAAAGAAAACAAAACGCTACGCCCACAAATCATCTCGCGTTTAACTCACCTAACATTTGACGACAGCACCCAAGAACGAGTGCGCGCAATGGTTGGGTTTCGACTGGGGTATGCACCATCAGCTTGGCACCATGCCGCTAACATATTGGCCTCCACTGAGTGGGCAATGCAAACGGAAGGCGAGCAGTATGCTCGTAATGCTATTGGCCTAACCTACGATCTTAGTTATCACTACCAAAATGGTAATAGCACATCGCTAAGCACTTCGTATCAGAACTATCAATATCAAGATGATTTCTCTACCAGCAATGAACGACGTCAAAGTAGCTTGTTTTACGCAACGCTCAAGCACGAATGGCAAATCGGACGTGCGTCCAACATCAATGCCATGTACCGCTTCATTGATGGTGCCAGCAACATAGATTTTTTCGACTATCAACGTAACTTCGTTCGTGTCGGCTTCGGCTACCAGTTTTAAGGAAGAGTGATGAAATATCTAACCGGTTTACTTTTACCCATCCTATTCGCCCTGCCAAATTTAGCATTGGCAGATGCTGGTATTACGTTAGTTGCCAGCGGTGCTGTGACAGCAACTCAACAAGGCTCTGACGGACGCGAAGTTAAACGCCGCACTAAGATTTTTGAAACAGACTTAGTCACTACAGGCCCAGATTCACGCGCACAGTTTCGTATGAAAGATGGCGCTATGATTGCGTTGACCGAAAACAGCGAATGGCAGGTATTGGAATATAAATACCAAGAAGCGGAAGAAGACGCGGTCGCCATGAAGTTATTAAAAGGTGGTCTACGTACTATTTCAGGTCAAGTTGGTAAAGCCGACCATACCCAATACAAACTGGATACACCGGTTGGCTCAATCGGTATTCGTGGTACCCATTACGAAGTCCGTATTACTGCCGATGGTAAATTGCTACTCGGTGTTTACGAAGGCACGATCGCCGCCGAAACATCGCAAGGCACCATCGAGCTAGGCGCTGCCGCTGAGTATTCGTTCGCATCCATAGATGCTGGCGGCAACATTACGTATTACGAAACGATCCCCCCTGAGTTTTCTGAAGGTCACAGTTTAAGCAAAGCGGATATCGAACGTTTAATCGAATCGGGGGCTGTCGAAACCAGTGAAGTAGCCGATGCCCTAGAGCGCCTAAGCAGTATTGACTCCTTCAACGTGACGGAAAAGCCAGAAGAGCCATTAGAAAATAATGCCGAAGCCTTTGCGGATTCTCAGGACCCTATAGTCACTGACGATCCTACAACACAAGAGCCTGATGCCGCAGCTTCGGAAGCCGAAGTTGTTTTAGACTTCAACGAAATTATTAATTAATGCACATTGCCGATATGTGTGATTACCCAGTATTCACGAGATTTTAGTCATGAAATATGTTTCGAACATGAAGAGTTCTCTGGGAATTAAAGGCCTTTTATTGCTTTGCTTATCCCTAGCTCTTGCCGCGTGTGGCGGCGACAACAATACATCTTCAAGTACCGACAGTACTGTTAATGCGGCACCGACGCGCGCAGCGGATTTATCGTTAAGCGTCGTTGCACCCCGCACGACCTCAGCGACGCAAACCATTGCTAGCCTGCAAATCACTGTCGTGTCGCAAGCTACACAAGAAACCCAAGAAGCTACGTTAACCGCCGCAGATCCGACCGTTGTTTTACGTCTAATCCCTGGCAGTTACGACATTACCGTTGTTGCCTTCGATGCTTTCGGCCAAGCCTTGTCACAAGGGACCGTCACATTAACGGATGTAGTTGCCGGAGAACGCTACACAGTAGCACTGACGCTTGAAGATATATTACCAGCCTTGATTCCTGTTATTACCGCCGATGCTGGTAATTTGGGTGTCGATGAGCTGAGCGGACAATACCTGCTTGATCTTACAGGACTAAATCTAGAGTCCTCATTGATACTACCGTTATCAGCGACTTCAAGTTCAGGTGCTATCAGCACTTATAGCTGGAGCATTGTTAGTGGCCCCGTATTAGCGGGAGCAACTGCAGAACTGTTTGATGAAGTTGGCCAGCAAACAGCACAATCCGCCAGCGGTGATATCACCACGTTAAATTATTTCCGCGCAACCGATCCAAACATTGTTGATGGCACAGAAGACAGCCTAGTACTGCGTTTAACACTGACCGATGAAGGCGGCAATACGGAATCAACCGACCTAACCATTAACCTACTCTACACCGACATTCCGAATGTCGCGCCAATTGCTGTTGCGGGCAACGATTTCAGCATTGAAAACCTCGCCGTTGATCCACAGCAAAGTCCAATGCCTTTGATTCTAAATTTAGATGGTGCGGCAAGTTATGACGAAGATGGCACGATCAATAGTTATCAGTGGAGTCTTCTCAGCGGCAATACTCAAGAGCTACTGTTTTTCTATGAAGGCCAGACCCCAGGCTCTTATGTTATTGAAGTTGGCCCTGGATATACGGGTCCTATCGAATTTGAATTAACTGTTACCGATAACGAGGGTGGCGTTGGCACAGACACTATCGTCATCACGGTTACTCCGCCACCAAATCAAGCGCCGACGGCGGTGATCTTTACTGAAGGCCCCACCACATTTGGCAGTTTGGATGGCTTTACCTATCTAGATGCGTTCGATAGTTTCGATGTGGATGGCAACATCGTTGATTACAGCTGGACGATTGTAAATAGCGCTGCACTCGGCACTGACGTTTCTTTCACCGAACTCGAAGGCCCGCTGTACATCGAAGTGGATTGGATCGAAGGATTTATTGGCGATATTGAAATGCAACTTCAAGTCACCGATGACCAAGGTGCTATTGATACCGATACTATGATCATTAGCATTGTCGCTGAGCCAACAGCCATGTTCACGCCTGCAAGTGGGATAATAAATACCTTTTCTGGAGGAATGGTCGTAGATGGCACTGGCAGTTCCGATTCGCAGGGAGGGGTACTCTCCTATAGCTGGGAAGTATCAGATCCAAATCTGGTCTTCCTCACCGATAATGGCGACGGTACAGCCACCATTGAATGGGACCCAGGTACAACAGGCGTATTCGATGTTTTCCTAACAGTAACCAATGAAATCGACCTTAGTGGATTCACCAGCGAATCGTTCACCTTGTCATCACCACCATAATGGCAATGTTCCGACGATAAATAAAAAACGGGCCCCATAGGCCCGTTTTTTATTGTCTTCTACACAGCCAATCTAAATGTAAACGATTACTTAGACGTATGAATATAAACACCATGCCAGTCATCTGGCAGGTCGCTCTCCATAAGCACAGTAATGCGTTCAAGAAATAATAGATAAATTTTATCCTTAGGATACTGTTGTCCTAGCTCTGTAAAAATCGCTAAGCTCTGGGCAAAATCGCCGGATATGTAATATTCCATCGCCTCTTCATGGCGTTCACACTTCGCGATTAATTCGGCAGGCGCTAACGCCAGCTCAATTTGCGGCTCGTAGATATCAACCGGTTTTTCTTTACCCTTCACTGCCACGCGATCCATATGACGATAGAGCCATTTAGGAGCAACGGCACGAGTGCTTTCACCCACTAATAAATCGGCACCATAAAACTTGGTTAAACCTTCAAGGCGGGCGCCCAAGTTTACCGCATCACCCAGTACCGTATAATTGCGGCGGGTGTCAGAACCCATGTCACCAACGTTCATTTCGCCAGTATTAACACCGACACCAATAAATACGGGGGGCAAACCACGCTGAGCGAAATCAGCACGCAAGTCTTCAGTTTTCTTCAGCATTTCCATCGCCGCTTTGATCGCATAATGGGCATGATCCTCCACATCCAGTGGTGCATTCCAAAACGCCATCACCATATCGCCAACAAACTTATCCACCGTACCTTGGTTATCAAAAATAATGCCGGTAATCGGGGTGAAATAGAGGTTAAGCAATAGTTTAAGTTCTTGCGTGCTGAGTTTTTCCGAAATTGTGGTGAAACTACGAATATCAGAAAACAACACCGACATTTCTTTCTTTTCACCATCAAGGTTAACGCCATCAGGGTTGCTCATCATGCGTTCGATGTGAGCCGGCGGCACGTATTTATCAAAGTGCCCCTTAATCATTTTGCGTTGTGATTGTTCACCTAAAAATCCACCGGCAATTTCTTTAAGAGAAATGACCACGACCAACAACGCCGGTATAAATAAGGGTAAATCTAAGCTCCAATATTTCCAGCTGTAAAAATTAAAGCCGATTAATGCGCCCAACAAGGTAAAACTAACCAAGGGCATCATTAATGCGCCAAGACGTGGCAAGGCATAGGTTAAAATCAACGTAGACAGCAACATTACGAGTACCGAGGCACCTGAAAACCAATCCGGTTGATACGGGAAGGGGCGCTCATTAACGATGGCGTCGATGATGTTGGCATGAATTTCAACCCCAGGATAAAAGGGCTGTAATGGCGTTGAACGTAAATCTGCTAAGCCAACTGCCGACGTGCCTACCAGTACAATAGAATCGGCTAGCTCGGGAATTTCTTCGCCATTTAAAATATCAGCCGCAGAAATATAGGGAAAACTCTTAGCTCCGCCACGATAAGGAACAGCAGCCTCACCAAATTCGTTGGTCGGGATCACAACGTTATCTAGACTAATGTTTACAATGCTTTCGACACCATTCACATTGGCGCTTTTAATGTTCATGTGCTCGGCCAGTAAAAATTGCCGAGCCGTCTCTAGAGCCAGTGATGGATACAAGACGTCATCGTGTTTCAGTATCAGAGGGGCCCGGCGGATAATACCATCAACATCCGGTTGGATAGTGACGTAACCACTGCCCAGCGCACTTTCAACAAACATCTCTAGTGGCGCGGCATAGCCTGCAAAACTCTGCACCGGCATAGCTTGATATAAACTAGATGCTGCAAACGGAGATGCCGGTAAATAACCTGTTCTATCGGCTTCGGCATTAAGAAATAAATACCCGAGGATGACATCTTGCTCAGTAAACTGCTGTGCGAGCTTACCGTCGAAATCGTAATCCGCTTCTAATGTTTGTAAAAAATCCTGAATTGGCGCTGATTCCGGTCGCTCCCGAATGCGCTCGATCAAGTTTCGTTCTGGCTCAGAAAAGACAATATCGAATGCGGTAATTAATGCGCCTTGCGCCTTAATATGCTGCAGCAAACTTACAATTGTTTCGCGACTCCAAGGCCAGCGACCATATTGCTGTAAGCTTTTCTCGTCGATATCAACCACTACGATCGCGGTCGTACCGGCTTCCATGCTGTCATCCATCATGGTTGATAAACGCACATCGTATAGCATGCCGTTCATGCGATGAATAATAGAATCCGACTTACCCGGCTGAATGCTCCATTGAAACAAAAGCACTAATAAAGCAAAGATGAATAGATTTAGCGACCAAGAGCGATAGCCATGTGGAATCATGCGCCATAATCGCGACAAACGCGTAATCCGAAAAAGAGAGCGAATCATAGGAGGTTTTTCATAGCGAATTTAATCCGTTTTTATCCAGCCTCAATGCCATCCCTTCAAATGTGCAAAAACAGCTCGTTTCTTTATTGTTAGCATGTAACTGCTCACTACATTCTTTGGCAATCGCATCCAGCTGATAGTCTGTTCGTTCCTGATCATGGTGAAATAAAGCTAAATGTTTTACTTCTGCATCTTTGGCCAGCTGCATAACCTGCTTAATCGTTGAGTGTCCCCAACCATGCTTGTGTGGCATATCATCATCGGTGTACTGCGCATCATGAATAAGCACATCAACACCATGCAAAAACTTAACCCATTGGTCGTAATGATTAAGCGGTGTACCCGGCGGAAAAAGCTCATTGTCAGTGACATACGCAACCGTTGCACCATCGGCTTCTAACTTATAAGCCAAGCCACTGCCAGGATGATTTAGCGACAAGGTCGATAATCGAGTGGAGTGCAAGAAATCGTAGTCACTGCACTCAAGCAAAGGGGAGGTCGTAATGCGTGACGCCAAATTTTGGTAAGGTACCGGAAATGTACGTCCGCCCATCTGCCCGAGCAAAGGAAAAACCTCGCCTTCCGATACCGCTGGCATCAATAAATGAATATCAGCGCTGGATGAATAAATAGGATCGAAAAATGGAAATCCCTGAATATGATCGAGGTGATGATGACTCAGTAATAAATAAATAGAGTCCTTGGTCTTACGAATTTTCTTACCTAAATTCTGCAATCCCGTACCTGCGTCAAAGACCAAATGACGACCACAATCTAACTCGACATGCACACAAGATGTATTGCCACCGTACTTCACGAAGTCTCGCCCAGAAACAGCGATCGAGCCTCTGACTCCATAGAAGGTAATTTTCATATCAATGGCTCAATCAATGTTCTACCGTCCTGCAGCATAGACATAATTACAACTCAGGTTAAAAACACAAATTCAACGCAACCACTGCGAATAATGTCTTTATTCACCAGTTTTTGGCTGCGGATTCGTTTTTCGTTAACCCAAGTTCCTTGTAGTAATGCTAGGTTGGTGACTTTGTATTGCCCTTCATTAGCAACGAGTTCGAAATGCTCAGCTCCCACCGATTCGTGATTAATGATTAAATCTGTAGTGGCGGCTGAACCAACAACATAAGACCCATCACTGGGCATATCTAACAATTTATTATCTACGGGCATATCTGATAGCAAAACAATTGCTGCGCCACCAGTAGCACCCTTTAGGCGGGCAACTTCTGCATCGGCAATACGAGGAAGCACCTCGGGCGGTTTCGGCGACACCGGCAAAGTCCATGCGCCACCAATATTGTTATCTTCAACGACGTCACTCATGTCACTTACCTAAGCGTTGATAAAATTGTTGAGACGCTTGTTTAAAATTTGCTGGCGAAAAATGGCTTTCATCTTTTACCGTGGCGAAAATAGCATCCACTTCGCGCTGATACGTACCATTCGGATTAATGGCCATATTTAAAGTATCTAACGCCAAAAACATTTGCTCAGCCATGATGAAATCAGAGTAAGCACCGCGCGCGGCCTGCTTCAACATATTCTCACGAATTGCAGCCCAAGCTACAGCGTCCAATGAGGCCTCTGCAAGTACGGCTTTAATACTGCGTAACTGCAAGGTTAACGCAGCAGCACCGGCTTTAACTTGTGTGACTGATGCCTGCGAACCGCTATTAACAGCATTAATTGCAGTACGCATAGAGGTAAGCTCACCACTAGAAAACAAATCTAAGGGGGCAATAACATCAGCGAGCAAGCGAACTTGGCTCAAATTTAACCTTACTGAGCCAGGTGCCAGCGTGCTATTTGCGTTCCAGCGTTTATCGTTCATACCATGATGACAGCTATGACAATCAAACAAGGCTAACTCAGGAAAAACCTGGCCACGATCAAAATGGTCCTCGATCAACTCTAAACTACCGATTGCCGCATTAGTTAAGCCAGATAACCATGCATCAGCAGGCGCTAGCTCGGATTTTCCGCGCGCAAAGTAATCAGCATCAAGATCATAGTGGCGCGGCTGATTCGCCGAAAACACCGCCATATCAAAGCGTAAGCGCGGATGGCCTGCCCCCATGATTTTATGGGTCGCTAATTTATCTTTGGTGCCTTGATGACACGATAAGCATAAACCAGCTTTTGCATCGGGATCAGTCAAGGCATACAAGCCGTTCGCTAGGTTTTGCGGATGGGTTGCGTCCTTACCAGTATGTGTTGCCAACCAATTCTGCGAACCACCGTGACAAGACTCACAACCGACACCATCGCTAATTTGGAATTTTGCGCCGCGATATTCTGGCGCAACATTGTCGGCATGACAGTCCAAACAAATTTTGGCGGTATGCGCATCAGGCAAACCTAAATTTGCAGCGATCATTTTAGATTTATCGTTGAGCAGCACTTTATAGGCTAATGAATGCGCATCATTTTTTAACCAGATACGGTATTCATTGAGGTTCACGTCCGAGCCATCTTTCGGCGCAGCGCGGCCATGACAAACGGAATTAGCACACGAGGCAACGCCTTCGTGCACACGCTCATCGTTTTGCGGTAGCGCCTGCACCGCAGATGCGGCGCAGATGAAAAACGCAAAAATAATAGGCAGTAACCCTTTATTCATTATCATTACCTGCTTAATCATTCGAGTGCCTATCGCCCTTCACATAGCTGTCGGAGCGCTTTAACGTGCTGGAATCGACCGGCACAGTCCAAGGCTTACCATTCGGGTTAAGATACAGTCGTTTCATTTCTTCTAGGTTCAACGGTCGTGAACCTAAACGACCAAAGACAGAAATCTGCTCGCCGGTTTCATCCACACCGCGATCACGCGCTAAACCACGCGACAAACTCAGTGCCGGTTTAGAGGTTTGATAATGAGCAATCAAATGGGGGTTAGGCTCAGGGCTAAACCCATAAAACTTGGGCTGGATTTCGGGTGATGTCAGCTGCAAGACTTTTAAACCACCAACTCCATCAGCCACATAAGCAAACAGAGAAGCATTGGTGGTTGCGACAATGACATCACGCGCATCTTTAAGCTCGCCGTCAGCATTGAATGTCTGATACACCTTAGGTTGGTCGGCCTGTTCAATATCGAGAATCACCAAACCATCTTTACCTGCCGCAACATAGGCATAAGTACGCGCTAAATAAATACGCTGTGCATCAGCAAGTTCGATCTTAGTAGGTAGCAGATGCGGATTCTTAACATCCGTCACATCAACGACCTGTACACCTTCTGCCGTCGTAACGTACAAATAACGGAATTGCAGTGCGGTCGCACGGGCGTCTTTAACCGAAATAATAGATTCTAATTTCGGTTTTAACGGCTCGTTTAGGTTCACCACTAAAACACCAATCGGCGTGCTGATATAGGCGTAATAACCGCCCATCGTAATGTGATTCGCACCCTTCAACACACCGCCCGGATTCCAAGTAAGCGCGCGCTCAAGTTGGTTATTGCGCGGCTCACCATCGGCAAAGGTGTTGATATCAACCAAAATCAAACCTTCTTCACGGTCGGTAATAAAGGCGTATTTATGAATTGGATGCATTGGGGTTTCTTTGTTCGTTACCCGCATTAATTCACTGTCATTACGCTCATAAGCAATCGGCTGCGTCATGGATGGCATGGTCATGCAAGAAGCATCTTTACTATCAATATGGGCATCGTGGCCGAGTGGGCTAAATGGGGCGGTAATAATGCGCTGTGATACGCCTTTATTATCAATACTGGCGATGTCATAAACACTAAACCCTTCCTTGCCTTCCGCCACGAATAAATACTCGCCACGCATTTGCAAACAACCGACCTCACCAGCCGAATGCGTATGTGCCGTTAACTCGCCGCCTTTATCTAAGTGCGCTTGATAAAAATCAGGGTAAGCGTATTTCTGTAAGTAACT
This sequence comes from Thalassolituus oleivorans MIL-1, assembly GCF_000355675.1. Taxonomy (NCBI): domain Bacteria; kingdom Pseudomonadati; phylum Pseudomonadota; class Gammaproteobacteria; order Oceanospirillales; family Oceanospirillaceae; genus Thalassolituus; species Thalassolituus oleivorans. The sequence continues at coordinate 3,845,213 of NC_020888.1, forward strand.
GCCGCGTACTGCTTGCGGTTCTTCCCACTCAGTCACATCGACGGCATTCACCGCATTTTCAGAGCCAACCCAAGCATACTTACCGACGAAGTTAATGTAGTTAGTACCAAACATTAACAGTTGCGACATAATGGCGTTGTTATCGTTGGAGTCCGATACATGGCAATCTTGGCAGTCTTTCGTTTCGGTTTTACGCACGGTATGCGGGAAATGCGGATTCATTGCCTGCGAGCTGTAACCACTCGACGAAATCGGTGGCTGCTGAATATAAGTATTTTCGCGGTTCGAGTTAGTAGACGACAACACCAAGGCTGAGGTTGATCGTACTGGGGCTATTTTCCCGCCTTTGCGATCACCACGACGCCCCAGCATAAAGATCTGATCGCGCGCGACCTGTGGATTATAGGTTGCATAGTTACGCGACTCGCCGCCTTCGTAATGATGACGCTCGGTTTTCTGGTTCGCTTGAATCGGTAAATGACAGCCGCCGCAGCTGGTAGTCCAAGACGTATGACAGCTGTAACACTCCATCTCGCTATCTTGATGCGCACGATTATTGGTCGGTACAAATTCGCCCCAACTTAAGTTATCGGTGTCTTTGCTCATCAATTTCGCACGTGCGGCTTTTTCGTTGTAGTGCGCGTTGCCGAGGGTTACCGAATCTTTAACTAAGGACAATTCCCATTCTTTGTTGGGATCAAGCGAGGCGCGCTGGAATAACTTGCCATTAATCCATTCAAACCGTTTACGGCCATCAGGCGTGCGCAATAACGTTAAGTCACGACCATTTTCTAATTTCGCCGGGCCTGACGTCGTCAAGTTAGGATAAGAATCGGCATTACCGTGACAGTCTTGGCAGTCGATCTCTACCGCCAGTGCAACTTCACCTTGCAAGTGTCCATTGCCGTGACCGTCTTGGGAAAAGTGGCAGTCCACACAATGCATGCCGACATCCAAATGCACAGATGACATATGCACCGCTTTATCGAATTTCTCGGGATCTTCATCCGAGACTTTTTCGCCTTCGGCATCCAACAGGTTACCTTTACGATCACGTTTAAAAATCGCACGGAAATTCCAGCCGTGACCGTGGTAATCGGCAAACTGGGTATCTTTTAATTCTGGATTTAAATCCGATACATTCTTCAAGAACTCACGGTCACCCCATTTACCCCGTGCGGCAGCGCCTTCTGGGTTGTGCTCATAAACATTGTGTTTTTCTTCTTCCGTCGGGTACTTCTGTTTTTCTGGCCACATAGAGGGCGCATCAGATTCGTAATCCCACATGGTGTAACCCAAGTAGGTATTCATAAACATATTCGGCTGATGCATATGGCAGATCATGCACTGACTGGTTGGAATGGCATTACTAAAGGTGTGCTGCAACGGATGACCCGATTCTGTTTTAGAGATGGTCGGATCTTTACTGATGCTTTTACCTTCATGCCCATGCTGAGCATAAAAACCCGAGTGACGCGGATCACGGTCATTGGCATAAACCACATGGCATGAAGCACAACCCGAATTACGATAGTCGCCCGGTTGGTCGTTGGTGCCCATAAACCATAACAAAGGATCATTTAAGCGGGTTTTCGTAATGTTAATCAATGGCACCGAAATACGCTGCCCAGTACCCGGCCCGCGATTCGACTGACGAAAATCCGGACGACCCGGTTCTTCTAAACGCTGCAATACGCCGAGCGAATTGGGGATGCCGGTTTCTGGAAATAGGTTGGTAATGTTACGACCACCGCGTTCGAATACGCGGAAAATATCGCCGGGTTTGACCGTTTCCCAAGCGGGCAGTGGATACAAGGTATCAATCACACCTTGCTCTGTCATCGCCGCGTCCGGTTTAATCGGCCCTTGAATCGCAGCCGCTTTGCCATCGCGGGTGTAAGCCTCGCCTAAGATATAATTTTTGAACGGTAAAATACCATTATTGTAAGACGCACCACCCCACAGCATAGCGCCGGTGGCATGTAGGCTGCGTTTAGAGGCTTCAATTTCTTTTTGGTGACAGCTACCGCAAGCATCTTCGACGATGCGGTAATCCGACGGGTTCATAAAGCGAATAAATTCAGGGCTTTCTTTGTTCAGCAAGGTATAACTAATTTCAGGGTTCGCACTGCTTGGATATAACCACGCATCGGGCAGCGTCGGTAATACGTGTGCTTGCTCCATCTTGGCAAAGTAGCCGTCTGTTTTTCGCGTCATACCCGCTTCGATTTTCACACTGGCATTACCACCATGACAATCCGTACAGCCAAGAACAACCGCTGAATTACTGTGCATGTTTTTGCTATCAGTTTCGGTATGACAACTCATACAACCGGCACTTTTTTCATCGGCCACATCCTGGGTTTGGAATGCAGGAGCAGGCGGATAGAAATCATAGTCACGCTCGACTTTATGTGCCTTTTCAGACGCATATGCGGTAGCTGCGATCAACGCACTGAGCAGTAGTAAGTAATGAATAAATCGTTTCATTGGTTAAGCATTCCGGTGTCAGTGCGAGTGAATCTAAACATAAGCATTAATAAGAGAGCGTCAGGTTTAACAGCAAGGAATGCGGATCTTCATCGGGGAATAAGTCTTTATATCCCTGACCGGCAAACAGCTTGGCGTAGGACGCCCGCGCAACAATGTTTTGACTCATAAATGGGCGATAAATAATGGCGACGGAGACATCGTCGCCAATGTGCGTATCGATATCGCCTTGATTACGTGCCACTTCAATAACGGTGGTGTCGTCAAACCATAAGCGGTTGACGTTAAACGACACGCGCAGCTCTGGTAGCAGATCCCAATCAGCTCCGGCCCCCAGCAAACGAATACCGGGGTTGGTGAAGTTTGACTGGCCTTGTTCTTTTGAGGTGCGTAATGAATTGAGTAAGCCATTGCGACTGCTAATTGCCACTTTACCACCGGCAATTAACGGCACGCCTTGGCGCATCCAATAACTAGTATCCGCTCCAGCAAATTGTGGATTTTCAAAGATGGCGTCGAAGCCTTCGGCCACATCATCATACGGATCACTATCACCACTACCGTACATTACCGACAAGCGATAACGCGCCCAACTATAATCACGGGATAATTCAGCGGCAAAAAACTGTGCATTAATATCGGCATCGCGCTGACTAAAGACATCGTTTCTTATTGTGCCGATCGCCTGATACGCCGACACCGTCAAGTTCAAGCGGCCAATATGACCATCACCGTTATAGCCAAAATAAGTAACTTCGTAGCTTTTCGGGCGCTCGCCACCTAAAGAAGCCGGGCGTTGAATAAAGCCGTTTTCATCGTAACGATTATTATCTTCTTCGCCATTGCGGTTATGAATAATCGTCGCTTGGCTAAAGAATCCTAACACTGGCATATCTTGCCAGTAGAGGTTTGCAACAAAAATATCGTCATCGCGCAGGGTACGTCGAACGTCATTTAAGCCACTGTTAATATCTTTTTCTAACCGGCGAAACCAAGCCAAGTTGTATTGAAAGATATTGTTGCTGCGGTTGCCAAACAAGCGCACACCGAACGGGCTGTCTTGAAATAAGAAACCCCGAAAATCTGAGTTAAACGGCTGAATACCGACGCGTAAACTATCGAAGTCAAAATTATCACTGACGTTACGCAAGTGCTTATCGACAAACAGACCTTGAATACCAATAAAGTCTTCATAGCGCGTCGTGTTATCGGCAGGATCAACATTGACGCCTAAAATCTCATCGAGATAAGTAGCGTTGTAGTTAATAACTGGAATAAAACGGAATTCATAATCGGGTGGACGAAAGGTGGTATCACCCTTGTAATAGACAAATTCAAATAATAAATTTTCGATCAAGGCTTGCTGATAACTGGAGCCGAAGACGCCTAAATCGCCGCTGTTGCGTGTACTCTGCAAACCCACCGGCGTAGGTACGCGACGGTTTTCGTAGAAAGTATCAGAAACAATCGAGATATTAAAAAACCAATCGTCATACAAAGGCCGGTCAGCTTTTAATACATTACGATTATACGGATCAAGTAAGTTCTCTTCGTAGCCTACCAGTTCCACAATACGCCAGCGGTCATCAAAACCTATGATTTTATTTTCATAATCAAGTAATACAGGGCGCGGGGTTGGCGAGCTTTTTTCCGGTAACGCTTTTACATTTTCCGGATCTTTTTCTAGCGCAATACAATCGCTGTTAGCGATTCCCGGTAGACGACGCTGACTATTCGCATCGGGGCCACAAATAACGTCTGCCCCAGATGCTTCTGCATTAGAAACGTCGGCTTGTGCGCTTAACGGTAAAAACGCACTCATGGAGAACACCAACAGGCTCGTTTTTAACAAGTTAAAGCACGATGGCGAGAAAATAATATGTTTCATATCACTTCCCCTGACACACATTCTGGCTATCAGAATTTAAGAATGGCGCTTGCGGGCACTGAATAAAACGCAGGTGTTCGCCTTTAGGTTTCAGGTTATCGGCACGAATCGCGCTGGGGGCATTATTAATTGAGCCATTCAACGCTTGCGACGCATTGTGCAAACCTAAAAAGGCGATCATGTCATCTTGATCGACACCGTCACCAGATACACCAATACCACCCACCAGCACATCGCCACGATAAATCGGCACACTGCCGGGGAAAATCTGAATACCATTCGCTAGGCGATTACTGCTAGCCGTTTCGACCACGCTGTTTAAATCGCTAATATCTAAACCGACACAGGTTTGACCGACTTCAGGGGTTCCGGCCAGCACATGAAATAAATGCTGCACTATGCCGTTCATCACTAAATCGAGCTGTAAGCCCGTTGAAAACGGACTCCACTCGCCACTTGGCTTACTCAATGGGCCGTTAGGATTTGATTCAATACCATCGGGATAAAATGGGCGCGATAAATTACCACCGGCGCGATCCGAGAAGGCAGTGCCATCCGCCAACGCATTACTATTTGCAGTAAAGGTGCGTAAATCGGTTAAGTAATCGCCGATATTTATTTGGCGATCTGCAGTTAAGTCAGAATTAAAATACTGCGTCTTCGCAAGGCCAGCATCACCTAAAAAATCGGCTGCATCTGGCGACGAAAAGAAGGCCGCTGTACGCGCTTTTTGCAACGAGACTTCAATACCAAATACCGGCGCATCACGGGTTTGTGCCATGGCCAACACATTGCCCTGAGTATCGACCACGCTTACCGTCACTCGTGCTTGCGTGCTTAATGGCTGCCGAATTTGCGCACGCGCACTATTGGCAACGGCCAATGCTTCGGTCATGACGGTTTGTACTTCATTAGCTGACAAGACCGCAGTGCCCGGCTCAGCCACAGCAGTACCAGCAATCGGTGGATAGCGGTTAGTATTTGCGCCATCAACAAACACAAAAGCATCTTGCCCGGCATAAAGCCCAGCATCGGCACGAATGCCGGAGTCCGCTTGGCCAAACACGGTACCAGCACGAATTGCCGCAGTGGTGATGTAACCCGTCACGCTAATCAGATCACCATCAGCGGCGGTTAATGCCGCATACGTATTGGAACCATCGGGCGCTGACTCCAAATCGATATTATCGACATCGGCAAAGCGTAACGTCTTACCATCAACCGTAATGCGATCCGCACGACGATTGAGCGGTGGCTGGTAACCAAACGACGCCGCCAAAGCAATCAGTTCGTCTTGATCGCTATCGACATCCAATAGGTTTTTATCAAGGCTGTAGCGGCCGTCACTGATCACACCAACGCCGCCAACCGCGACCCCGTCTTTATAGAGCGGAAAACCACCAGGGTCAGCAGACAAGCCGAGCGGCGAACGATGCGGCCCAGGGCCAGTGACGCCCGTACCTAAATCGCGTTGGGAGAAATCGGAGCAGGCGAGCTGGCTAAACTGCACACCAAACAAAGGACCGCCCGGTTGATTGCGTTCGCCCGGGTTGAAATGATCCTGAATAATTTGTCCTGCCGTGCGCGTACTAAAGCCATTACCTTCGGTGGCTAAATAGGCGCCAGTCACCGCTTTTGCGATAGCCGCGAGGGCATCAGCACCATCAGGTAAAATAAGCTGCTCTAGGCCGCCATCAATTGCAGTTTCTGTGTCGGCTGTCGTGCTAATTTTTAACTGTTTGTCAGCGTCTGTCATACGATAGACACCGAGCACATTGCCTACACGGTCGACTACCGCAATGGTAGCCTTAGCGTTGCGCGCCTTGGCTTCATTCACCGCTTGGGCAATGACCGTTTCAACATCGGCAATACTTAAACTATTGAGCTTGTCGGCTTGGCAATTGCCCGCACAAGAAACATCGCCAGCGCCAATACCACTAGAATCCGCACTCTTACCACCACCGCACGACACTATGCCAAGCGCAACACAGGATACTGCGCCAGTCAGTGCAAGCTGTTGCACTAACCGGATTAGTGGCTTGGATTTAAAACGCAAACTTTGCTCAGTCATGGAGCCGCCCTAGATATGCATCAAGCATCATCGGCTTACCGGGAATGTGGAAGCTATGGCAATCAATACAGCTACTGGATACTTGTTTTTTAGTCACTGCTTCACGGGCATCGGTATGGCACTGTACGCACTTACCAATACCGGGAATCAGCACATCGGCACTTGCCGATGACACATCTGCCTTATGGCAGGTGATACACATCGCTGTTTCGCTTTTTTCATCACCGACCATATGCACGGTATGATCGAAACGCGCGTTATACCAGTTGTCTTGTAATTGAATCGGCTCTACATGCCAACGGTCAGCGAGCGGTTTACTCTCGTCTTTGGTGATCATATGGCAGACAGCACAGCCGGTGCGCTCGAACTGAGTTTCAGCCTCTAGCAGCGCAGCCTTGCGCGCGCAGTCAATCGCGTTACCTTTGCAGGAATCACGATCCACTGCCGACATAGATGCGATAGTCGGCAAGCGGCGACTATCTTGCTCACGCTCCGCACGTAACGCTGGATCTGCGTATTGCAGTGCAAAATATTCGGTCAATTGCTGTAATACCAGCTCCGGCTCGCCATGATGCAATTCACGTCCCTTAGCTTGAATATCAAATTCCAAGGCATGACATGAGCGGCAAGATCTATCCATAGTAATCGGGACAAAGTGCTCGCCATTTTTATCTAACGAGTGGCAGTCGGAACATTCCAACGCATTACCATCATCGCGCTGAACTTTATCGCCACCTAAATGCAAATCGTGTGGAAATTTAAGGTTAGAGCTTTCTGCCAGCATTTCAGAAGTGCCGTGAGTGATGTTCTGCCAATCGACTCCAGTGGCTGTATTTTGCGGCGTTAAGTACTGCAACTTGAACTCTGGGTGACCCTTAGCAGAGAAGCCAAGTACCGGTGGTAGCGATTTTTTGTTGTCCGCCCAATCCATTACATCGGCATGACAATCGGTGCAGAAAGCATTGTCGGTATGGACCAGCGTAGAAGGCTCGTTATGCTCTTTATGGCAGCTCAAACACTTACGCGGATCTTCTCCCACTTGCATATGAATATCGTTATTGCCGTGTGCCGGTAATTCTTGGTGACAGGTTAAACAAACCGAATCGCGCACCGATACAAAGGGGCTTTCGTGGCAAACCTTACACTCGTTAGCAATACCTGGAATATTGTGCGCCGAGGCTAAATCTCCCGATGTCCAAATGGTGTCCGAGGGCAAACCGTATTCTTCAAATACCAGTTTCGCTTTTGAATCAAACGACGACAGCATTGGTAAAACCAAACTCACCAAAAGACCAACCGCTAAAAGGCCATAGCTCCACAGTCGTTTACGCGACTTAGTAGAGCGAGCAGAAATATTATCCGGCGTTGTCGCCGTTGGAATTTTACTGACATCGTCGTATTGCAGGATGCGCACTTTAGCGGTGATCGCGCTATCGCCAGACGCCATAATAGAAACTTTATGACTGTCGATATAAAAGCTATTCCCGACCGATAATTTCGCTTTGCGCACAGTCTCGTCGTTCATCACGACCGAGGTATTCATCGGACACTCTAAACGCAAACCGTCGCCATCAGCGATTATACGCACGTGATGCTCGGCCACACCTGGGCCAAACAATTGCACATCACTATGAGGCGAACGACCTATGCTAAGGACTTTACCGTCCCACTCACGAACAATGGCTTCTTCACCGGTACTGACTTCTAAAACGAGTTTCATTGGCTATTACCAGTAAAAAAACACACTAATAATATGTGCGGTTAACACTCCCAATAGCGCAATGCTGAAGGGGATATGAACGACCAACCAGACATGCAGCAGAGTCTGCCAGTGCATGTCGAGGCGTAAACTATTCAGCAAGGTTTTACGCTGACTGAGTACATCCAATAAGGCTTGTAACTTCTCGTGCTGCTCGACACTGTGCTTTGGTTTAGGCAACTCATGGGCAATATAAGAAAGCAGTGCTTTTTGATCGCGGTTATCAACCAAATTTAATGGCGCAGTCGCATCTAACGACACGCGCGACGAATCCTTAGCGCGAATTTGCGCTAAGGTGCCGCCACCTAATGTGGTGTGCTTTATCGCCGAGCCGACGGCATTTTGAATTTCAATGGGCAGGTCAGCGGCAATGATCACAGCTTCCTGATTAAAGCTATCGAACTGACGCAGCATATTTTCACGCGATAGATTTTTACGGTTACTTTCCATCGCGCTTGGCAGCATTAAATACAGCCATAAACCGTACATACCACTGACGATGACGATGACCATCAGTACGTATGCGAGCGTATGAATATTCCAACCAAACTGATAACCGCAATGTAGAGTGCCAATTAGCAGAAGCACTAAGCCCAAATACACGTGAGCCGACGTCCAGCCTTGCACTGTGCCTAACGATGAGCGATAGCTACGCTTACGAATACCGAGCAAGGTTAGCCAAACAATAATCAGCGCACCCAGCGTACCTAAGGTATATCCCTGCCACGTACCGCCATTGGCAGGGTTTTCTGACGTCATGTAAATGCCGCTACAGACAATCCCCAACCCTAAAGCGATTTTGCCGTACATGGAGTTGTTAAATAACAGAATGTTCTTATTCAGCGCCACGTTATTGCACCTTCAGAATGTCGATAAACTGATCGGGAGAAATACGTTTTGCTGCACCGGTAGGGCACGAACGCACGCATGCAGGACCTCCAGAAAGGTCTTTGCAGGAATCGCATTTAACCGCTTTTTTACCCTGCGCTTCACTGGCCTGCTTCTTCTTATCAACGGGTTTCTCACCCGGACGGCTACCTAAGCCTAAAAACATCCACGACCAAACGCTGTTTTTCTCGCGCTGTGGATACGCCATATGAATAACGTCATAGACACAGTTACTTTCGCAGTTACCACAACCAATACATGAGTCATCAATAAAAACTTCACCACTTGGGGCACGGTGAATGGCATTAGCTGGGCAATCTTTCATGCAATGGGGAATTTCGCAGTGACGACAAGCCACCGGCACCTGCAAATCGGCAAAGCCAACGCCAGCTTTGCGATTTAAACGAGAAATACCACCGTGAGTTTCGGCACAGGCCACCTCACAGTTGTCGCAGCCGACACACAACTTAGTATCAATCACTAACGCATTGGTCGCTTCACCCAAACCTTGATCCATTAAGAAGGAAACGCGGTTATTACGCTGATTATAGGTTTGCACATCGGTATTCGTGAGTAGGCGCTGAGCAGCGGCTTCTTCGACTTTTGTACGACCCACCTCGTCTTGGGCAAAGAGGGCGTTTAACGCATCTTGCGATAATTCGATGGTTTCAACTTGGCTGACGGCAATTGCTGACTCATGGCGCAAAGGGCTACCGAGTAAGGCCATTTCGCCAATCACTTGAGCCGTTTTCGCCTGACTCAAGCTGATGGGGACCCCGCCAATGTTCTTCTGCAAATTCACCGTGCCGCTACGAATCAAAAACAGCTTGTCGCCCTTCTCACCCTCTTTGTAGAGGTGGTCACCTTTGACGTAACGATTGAGCTTAGTTGCATGCGCAATTTGACGAATATCAAACACGTTGCCGCGCGGCGCAAAGAAACCTTGCAGTGCACGGGTAATGAACACCCAGTCGATTCCCAAACGAATTTCATCATTCGAGTTGACCAGTTTGAGCATGGTACGACGAGGGGTTTCTAATAATATGCAGTCTTTCTTGGCGATGGCATCACCGTTACGCGGACGACCAGAAATCAGACTCATCTCACCAAAGAACTGACCAGGGCCTAACGTGAAGGTGAGATACTTACCTTCTTTGTTCTTAACACGAATATCCACTTCGCCTTCGAGAATGGTATAGAAGGTATTGGAGTAGTCTTCGTTACGGAAGAGAAAATCACCCTCCATCACCGCGATAGAAGGGCGCAATCGACCGCGAGTATCGTTGCGCACAAGCTGATCCAACGAGCGCTGCGCTTCTGCCATCTCAGCTTTGGGGAAGCTAACGTGCAAATCACTTTCGTTGAGTAATTCGCGCAGCAGCAGGGCGTTCATCTGCCGGAACATAGGGATCTGCTGCTGCAGCAGTTCGATCACCTCTTCAACATCACGATGGTAAGGTAGCAAGGCAAAGCGGGCGGCTAATAACTCATGATCCACCGGGCGAATATTATTACCAAGAATAAACTCAATAACGTCGTAGCCTTGGTTCATCGCCTGCTTAATTAGCGGATAACCGGCCAAGGCACCAATAATGTATAAGCCTGGAACGTTGGATTCGTATTTCGACGACAGCACCGGAATCGCATCCGGCTTATCGCTTGGAAAAGTAATCCCGCATTTTTCGACGAAATCGCGCGGCGCGATTGCCCCCAAACGGCCAATCACACGATGACAGCTGATGGTTTTTAGACCATCAGGGGTTTTCAAATCAATCTGCAGCTTACAGCCGTCTTGGGTGTATTCGCGAACTTCGCTAACGCCCGCATCGTAAATACAGGAAAAGTCCAAGCGCTTGTTGTTAATCGCTGCCAGCACCGCATTCAGATTGCCTTCTTTTGCACGCGAGAATTCCGAACGACGGTTAACAATATATACTTTGTTATTACGGGCTAACGCCAAAGCGTTTTCGATGGCGGCATCACCAGCACCAATCACAACGATGGTTTGCTCTTTAAATTCATCGGGATCCGATAGGGTATAAGCGACATCAGGTAAATCCTCACCAGCAACGCCGAGCTTACGTGGATTACCCTGCAAGCCGATCCCCAACACCACAAACTCAGCAGAGATTTTTTCACCATTTTTCAAGTTGATGGTGAAGTCACCTTGAGTGCCTTCTACGCTAACAACTTCGGCGTTGTAGCGGATATTAACCTTGGATTCTTGTACGCCACGATTCCACTCATCGAGAATGCGTTCGCGGGTGTTAATTTCGAAATTGAGATCACTGCGCAAATCAATGAAACCAGGCTCAGCCATAACATGCTTACCTTTCTGGTATTCATCAATCGTCTTAGAAATTCGAGAAAAGCCTTCTAGCAAGACATAACTGGGTTCAGTTCGGCCCGCCTGCTGATCGTGATAGGCAGCACGGGCAGCGGCACTAAGCCCTGCAGGCCCAGAGCCAATAATAACAATATGATATTTGCTCATGTGAAGCTCCAAGCCCTGTACTGTTATCGTTATTATTTATCGCTGTTTGGTTATGCGCATAGCACACTAGCGCGCTCAATCACTATAGATCGTAATTTTATGTAAAGCGCGAAGGGCGTAGGCTAACAAAGGTCGGTAGGGGCGTCTACTTAATAACAATTTTGGCGCCTATGACCATATCGCCACGGCTAACGACGTGAGCGCCGCCCCGAACGAGAAGCAAGCATTAGAGGAATAGTGACGGACAACCAAATAATCAGCGGAACAATGAAGTACGACAACTGTACTTCATCAAACATATTTGACTGCAATACGATCTGAAATACTGTGAAAAAGATCATGCCGCCAAAGTAGAACAACCCATACACCAGCCATTTAGGCAGAGCACTTGAGCCTGATTCAACAATACGTCGGGCAACTTTTACCGACTGATCTAAAAAGAAATACAAGGCCATCGTAGTAATCGCCACGGCGATAGCATGTCGTAAATACCCATCCCAGTAGCCCTGTTGTGATGAGTTATCCAATAGCGAACCGCCGCTATAAATTGCATAGAGGCCGGTTAATATGGTCGACAAGCTGGTGAGAATCGTAAGGTAATCGGCTAACGCGGTGCGGATTTGTGTCATGGCAATAAATCTCTGCTAGCCCTGCTGATTTATTATATTTATTCAGCAGGACTATGTGATGTGGCTATTCTATCAATGGCCTAAAGCTAGCTGGAAGTGTTCGCAGGCTAAGGTTTCATCCCCTTCGGCCAGCATAACTTTACCCATTTCAGCATGCAGTTCGGGCAACCCTTTAATGCGTAGTCCTGTTTGCAGATACTCGCGCGCTTTTTCAACGTTGTTTACTCGTAGTGCCAATCGTCCAAGCACCAATAACAGCACTGGGTCATTAGGTCGTTCTTGTACTTGTTGCTCAGCAAACAAAAGCTGCTTGTTAGCATCGGTACTTTTAAGACGACCATATATTTCAATCAACTCGTCATGCCATACGTATTTCAAACCGGTGCGCAGGGCTTCTTCCGCTTTGCTTTCTTGATCGGTTTCTAACAGCAAATCAATGTAGCGTTTCATCACCGGGAAGGTATAACGCGTGTCACGAGCGATAGACTCAAACGTTGAGGTTAAATTACCGCCTTGCGTATTCTTAGCGCGATCCAATAGTTGCAGGCTGACATTTTCTTCCAGCTTCTTTAAATCGTCAGCTGGAATTTTGGTCGCTTTTTTCAAGGTCGGCAGTAAATCATTAAGAGCTACCCAGTCTTCAAGATCTTGGTAGGTTTTAACAATCAATTTAAGAACGTACGCATGACGCGGATGCTTTTGACGCAACTGCAATAATACGGCTAACGCTTGCTCATGCTGCTTACGTGATTGCAGTAATTGAACTTGGGTAATACCCACGGCTAGCTCAGAACCTTTAGTGCTCTTACTCGCGGCTTTTAACCATTCATCCGTTGCTTCAGTTTTGCCTTGCTCGTAAGCCGCACGTGCGGCAGCAAGATAGTTAATCATCGGCTGATCGGCATCTTTGGCGCTGCCGCTTAACTGACGCTCGGCTCGACGCCACTGCCCTTGAGCCAGAGATAATAAGCCACGCGTAGTTTGATGACGCGCACTCACACTGCGACGATGACGACGCCATGAGTTAAAGCGACCATCGCTCTGCAATACGATCAAAATAAAACGAATGGTCCAATAAAGCGCAATCAAACCGCCAGCTAATAACACCAAGAACAACCATAAGCTGGTTTCTAAGGTGTAGTTGTAAAAGCTCAGTAATACATAGCCTGCATCAATATAATAGAACGCACCGGCCAATAACCCAGCCGCGGCAACAAACAGGATTAGCGGAACAAGAAGGATCATTCAGTTCCCTCCTCGGCTTTTACCGCTGCCGCTGGTATCACAGTGCCGCGACGTTGCTGTTCTACTAAGGTTTGCAGCTCTAACAATGAAGCAGAAATATCTGGACGCGCTGGCGCAGCGTTCCAAGCCTGCAGCTCAGTCAACGCAGCATAAGCGGCACGCGTACGCTCATCTGACATCATTAGATATTCATCCAACCATTGGTGCACACGCTTCAAGCTGTGTTGATACAAATCGGTTTGTTCACGCAACAAAGCAACCTGAGCTTGTTCCAGCATCAAGCGCATATTTTGCTGTAAATAGTACTGCTGGTCGGGGGTTAGCGGCGCAGCAATAGGCGCGGTACGCTCACGAATACGAACCATGCGAGTCACGTTGTCTTTAACGTAACGCCAAGCGTTCCAGTACCAAGTTTGTTCTTCTAAAGGAATCGGTGCGACATCTTGCGTTTGCGGCTCAGCAATTAGTTTTTCTGGCATCCATGGCAAGCTAGTTACTTGTTCCTGTAATGCCTGAATACGCAAAATCGCACCAACGCGATCAATCGCCGGTACCGCACGCAAGGCTAAAATCTCACGAGCAATAAGCGCGCGTACTTTATCCATACGTGGATTGCGAGTTTCCAGCAGTACATTATCCGCAGCGCTCAGCATGCTCAAAGCACCATCCCAATCACGCTCTAGTTGCAAACGCTGATTGGCTAAACGCAACAGATATTCTGCTTCAGCGAGCAACCAGTCTTGGCGCTCAGCACCTGGCAACTTACCTAAACGATCGGTGTTATGTGCAACTTGTTCTTGTAACTGCTGTGATGATTTTGCCAACGACTCGGCGCGACCCATTAAATCATTTTCACGCGCAGATGTTTGATCGAGTGTTTGCAACGCCGTATTAAGATGATCACGCAACACCGCAACTTCTGCCGTGGTGCTTTGTTGTTGCTGCCAACCCAGCCAAACAGCAAACCCCATAATGGCGATAAGAACCAACATCAGGACCAAATTAATCCAAGACAAAGGATGAGCGCTGCGCTTCTCAGTCGCTGGCTTTTTTTCTTTTGCTGCTTTTGAGACCTTAGTTTCCACGATCTCGCCTTGTGGTTCGTTACTCACAGTGTTTTTCCTTTCTTATGAAACCCAGAGGTCTCCGTCATTCATCTGCTGAATACCATGCCCTAAGGCTGGCTAAAGTATCTTCGTTACGAGCACTGGCCGCAACCAGTACACATGCGTAACCTGCGCTATTTGCGCGCTCGGCTACACGTTCGCTCGGCACCAATATGCCCGCAACCTGCTGAGCAAGATCAGTTACCTGCTGTTCGGCAATATCCAGTGCCTGACCACTACTTAACAGTAATAGTGGTTTCTCCTCTAAAACTTCATGCCACTGCGCTTGGCTGTATGGCACTTGAGTGCGCTCATACAATTCAGCGTATTCAACGACAGCACCTCGTGCACGCAGCACTTCGGCTAAGGTTTCACGCCCGCCGACGCCGCGCCAAATTAGAATCTTACGCCCGCGAATGGCATCTTCTTGCAATCCAGCAACGGCAAGTAAGCCCTCACTATCAAAACGAGTCTCTGGCATAGAGACGATCATGCCGGAATTCCGCAATGCATCTGCTGTTGTTGGCCCAACGGCGTACCATGCAATACCAACAGGGCATTGCGGCCAATATCGATCTAACCAGTCAAGTCCGCACTCTGCCGCATTTTGGCTTATCGCAATCACAGCGTCATAGTGATCAATATCTAAAAACTGACTGCGCAAGCGCTGACTAGCGCCACTGCTATCGTCAGCAAAGGGCACAATATCAATCAAAGGTTGATGACGAACTTCGATATCCATCGCTGCAATAGCGGTAATCAACTCATCCGCTTGATCGCGCGGACGCGTGACCACGACGACACGGCGATCAAACTTAGCCAAACTACTTAACCTCGTGGCCATAAACGGCGCTGAGAATAGCACCCGCACCCTGAGCCAACAGGTCCTCTGCGGCCTTTATGCCCATTGCTTCGGCATCACCAGCGACACCTTCACACTCTGTACGTAAAACTTGTAGACCATCGACACTGCCAACTAAACCACGCAGGTGAATTTTCTCACCGGTACGTTCGGCATAGCAGGCGATAGGCACTTGGCAGCCACCCTGTAAGCGGCGATTCAAAGCGCGCTCGGCCAACACACAGCTGGCAGTGTTGTCATCGTGCAGGGGGTTTATCAAATCGTGAACGGCGCTGTCATTGGCTCGCCATTCAATGCCTAAGGCACCTTGGCCACCTGCAGGTAGCGATTGCTCGGCAGGAATAAAGCTTGCGATACGCTCATCCATTTCCATGCGCAGCAAGCCTGCTGCTGCCAGAATAATGGCATCAAATTCACCAGCATCCAATTTGCCTAAACGCGTTTGCACATTACCGCGTAAGCTTTTAATCACTATGTCTGGGCGCTGCTGCTGAATCTGGCACTGGCGGCGTAAACTCGAAGTACCAACAACCGCCCCGTGAGGCAACTCTTCAATGGTTTTGTAATGATTAGAAACGAAGGCATCAAGGGGATTTTCGCGCGCGCAAATAATGCCAAGCTCTAATCCTTCAGGAAATTCCATCGGCACGTCTTTCATGGAATGAACGGCGATATCAGCGCGACCATCCAGCATAGCGACTTCTAATTCTTTAACGAACAGACCCTTCCCCCCAATTTTGGCTAGCGGAACATCTAAAATCTTGTCGCCTTGAGTCGTGAAGGTCACTAGCTCAACTTCCAAGCCGGGGTTCAGTTCAATCAGACGCGCTTTAATATGCTCTGCCTGCCATAAGGCAAGAGGGCTTTTGCGCGTCGCAATACGCAGGGTCTGTACCGATGTCATAACCATCCTAATGCGGATAAATTCCGCGTGTAGCGCCACCAATTACCCGGCGGCCAGTGAATGTCGTTGGCGGCATGATAGCAGGCAGCGAGGATTTGCAGAAATCCTCACCCAGTTTTACCTATTAAGACCTAGGTTGTGGCCTAGTAAGAGTGGTTGGGGCGAAACGGAAGGGGGGACAAGCAGCCGTTAAAGCTGCTTCATAATCTTACGTAAGCTAGGTAGGTGACGGCGACTGACCGACAGCCCTTGCTCCAATCCACGTAAATACAGAACGGCACCATGGTCATTTGTTTCTAATCGCTCGATACTTTGGCGCGTCACTAAAGTGCTGCGATGAATACGAATCAACTGCTCACCGAATTCATCTTCAAGTTGTCGTAAGGAATCATCAATCAAGGTTTCACCTTGGGAATGAACCACGCTAACGTACTTTTGGTCTGCACTAAAATAGAAGATCGAAGAAACGGGTATTAACTGTAAACCGGCATGCGTTTTAGCACTGATGTGAGTTCGAGCTGCACTCGATATAGGCATAGGTATCGCACTGCCAAGTCGTTCGGCCGCTCGTTTCAGTGCGCGCGCGAGATCTTCTTTACGAATAGGCTTAAGCAAGTAGTCTGCGGCGTTTACTCGAAACGCATCTAACGCATGTTCGTCATAAGCCGTGCAGAATATCACGACCGGAGGGTTGGCAAGCTGTGCAATCTCTGCCGCTGCGGCTAGACCGTCCATGCCGGGCATTTGAATATCCATCAACACAACATCCGCCTGAAATTGACTCAGCCACGATAATACAGCAAGACCATTGGCGGCCTCACCTACACATTGAAAATCACTATGCTCTAGCAATAAACGCTTCAACCGTTCGCGAGCTAATGGCTCATCGTCCACTAGCAGCACTCGATAACTCATGTCGCCTCCTCATGCGAATCATCTGGTATGAATATGCTGACATTATAGCGCTGCCCTAGATCTTCTATTTCTAGCTTCGCTCGTCCAACGAACTGAGCGTCTAGGCGTGCCTTAATGTTTTGCTGGGCAATGCGATTCCCCTGTGTCGTCGTCGGGCCGGCTTGCTTAGTGTTGCTCACTTTAATATACCAACCTGGCTCACCATTACTCGCCTTGCTACGACTAACATGCGTTAGTGAAGTACAGATTTCGCCATTATCGATGGAAGGTTGAATGCCGTGATATACGGCATTTTCCAATATAGGCTGCAACATCAATTGTGGCACTTTCACATCCGGCAGACTGTGAGGCAATTCCCAAACCACCGTTAACCGTTCACCTAAACGCGTTTGCTCAATGTCTAAATAGCCTTGCCCCAATGCGATTTCTTCAGCCAAAGAGGTCGGGGTATCGCCGCCCTTTAATACCGCCCGAAAAAGCTGTGCAAGGTCAAGTAACATACGCTCAGCTTTCTCAGGATCAATCACGATCAAGGAGGCAACGGTATTGAGTGTATTGAAAAAGAAATGCGGACGAATATTCGCTTGCAGTGCCGCTAGACGCGACTTTAATTCTGCCTGAGTTTTCAAACGCCACTGGCTTTGCACATAAAAGTAGCGCAGTCCCATCGCGGCAAAAATGCCACTAACGAGCATATTGCGCATAATCCAAGACCAGTCGATGGTTTGAATGTACTGCGGCCAGATAAAGTCGCCCAATATCGACACGAGTAAAGTCACGAGCTGAATAATAGCCATCGCTAATACACTAGCCCCCCACGTTGGCAGGCGCACAAGTAATGTACGAGATTGGCATAAGATAGCGACCGATAACAAAGCCACCCACTGCACAAAGAATGACACCAAGGCAAAGCGAGGAATCGAAAAACTGGTAAGCCCGCTTTCTACCAAAGTGAGCGCCAAAACCAGACCTTCTGTCACTACGAGCAATATAAGAATCGCCCGAGCATTACAAAGATCCGGCAGGAAAAAACTTTCTAATAAGCGCTGTTGTTCTATGTGAGCAAGACGATTCACGCGGGTGCCTTTTGCTGTTTATTCGAGCCAACCATCATTAGGTTAGCGCTAGTCTGTCGTGCCTGCGCCTCAGCAGCAAGCACACTGGCAAGCAAAGCTGCACAAACGGCGACATTTGGGCTGCCAAACGGTTATAATTCGCGCCATTCTTTATCCTCCACGCCGTTTATTCTGATTTATGAGGTGCACTATGTCCGATCAAACCACCAACGCTTCTTGGGGTGGCCGCTTTACCGAAGCGACCGATGCCTTTGTTGCCCGCTTTACTGCGTCGGTGGATTTTGATCGCCGCATGTACCGCCAAGACATCCTTGGCTCGATTGCTCACGCAAAAATGTTATGCAAAGTTGGCGTATTAACCGAGCAAGAACGCGACGATATTTTGCGTGGCCTGGAAGAAGTGCGCATTGAAATTGAACGCGGCGAATTTGAATGGTCGGTCGCGTTAGAAGATGTGCACATGAACATCGAAGCCGCCCTGACCAAGAAAATTGGCATCACAGGCAAAAAACTGCACACCGGACGTTCACGTAACGACCAAGTTGCCACCGATATTCGCTTATACCTGCGCGACGAAATTGACAGCATCAGCGCCGAACTCACGCGTCTACAACAAGGCTTGATTGAATTGGCGGAGAAAGAAGCCGATACCATTATGCCGGGGTTTACTCACCTGCAAACAGCGCAGCCAGTCACCTTTGGTCATCATCTACTGGCATGGAATTCCATGCTTGAGCGCGACTATTCACGCTTGCAGGATTGCCGTGCACGGATGAATCAGTTGCCATTAGGTGCTGCCGCCTTAGCTGGGACGACTTACCCAATTGATCGCCATTACACCGCTGAATTACTGGGTTTTGATGCACCAACAGAAAACAGCTTAGATTCGGTATCGGATCGTGATTTCGCTATTGAATTCACCAGTGCGGGAGCGCTGATCATGATGCATCTATCGCGCTTCTCAGAAGAATTAGTACTGTGGGCTTCGGCACAATTTCGTTTCATTGACTTACCGGATCGCTTTTGTACTGGCTCTTCAATTATGCCGCAGAAGAAAAATCCCGATGTACCTGAATTAGTGCGTGGCAAAACAGGCCGAGTGTATGGGCATCTAATGAGCCTATTAACACTGATGAAGTCACAACCATTGGCTTACAACAAAGACAACCAAGAAGATAAAGAGCCTTTGTTCGATGCCGCCGATACCCTGCGCGACAGCTTGCGCGCGTTCGCTGATATGGCACCGAACTTAATTGCGCGTAAGGATGATATGCGCGAAGCCGCGATGCGTGGTTTCTCTACCGCAACTGATTTAGCCGATTACGTTGTACGTAAAGGCATTCCGTTCCGTGATGCCCACGAAATTGTTGGTAAAGCCGTGGCTTACGGTTTAAACACAGGCAAAGATCTAAGCGAAATGTCACTGGAAGAATTGCAGCAGTTCTCGACTGAAATTACTGCCGACGTGTTTGAAGTATTAACGCTGGAAGGCTCAGTAGCAGCCCGCAACCATATTGGTGGCACCGCGCCTGATCAAGTGCGTGCAGCGGCGTTACGAGCAAAGGACTTAATCGCTACTCGCGGCTAATAATGCCTAGCTCAATCGTAGAAAAAGACCCGCTTATGCGGGTCTTTTATTTCATGCAATTAACGCAAATCAAATCCGTGTTACGTCAACAGATCAACTTCTCAGACCTGTTAACCTTTACCCAGAACATTCCCGTCGAATGACTTGAGTTGGCTCTGCTGCTTTCCGCACAAGCCCGTATCCGTCATTGAAATCCGTTAGTTCATCAATGCCACTGCTGGTTTCCCTTACCAAATGCCGAAGAAACGACTTTCGGTAGGTTGCGGGCATACCCGCCAAACGTAGTGGCTTTATCTTTCGCTAAAAAATACGCCGATGTGCCAGCGACCATAGTGGTGGCAATAGAGCTGCCAGCCATCACCGCGTTAAAACCATTCGAAAGTGCCGTGTAGCCAACGTACCCTGTGACACCACTCAGGCCCATGATGGAGCCAGCGGTGATCGCTTTATCAGAGAACTTATCCCGTGCATCGCCATTAAACAGAATATCGAAGTCGTTGATTTTGGTGCCCACGTAATTCAGACCGACTTTTTCGCACAGCGCTTCTAACTGTTGTTCGCGGCAGTCTTTACCACGTGGATTTGAGAAAAAGACCGACTGTTTCGCCAGATTGTTGGCCGTGTCTTTCAATGCCCCGGCTTGTGGCTGGGTATTCAGGTATTTAACTGCGTCCACAAACACACCGGCGGCCTCACCGTGGATCAACCAACGCACAGAGGCGTTATTTAATTTTGCCTGCTGAATAAAGGACACGATGCTCTCGACATGAGCGCGGTCTTTAAACTCGTTGTTCATCCAGAACAAGGAAAAGTGATTACCCTGCGCCTGCACCTCGGACGCACTGAACGCCGCACGATAGGCTTTGGTGATGTGGTCACCGATGATCTCTCCAGCGTCCTCTTTCCTCTTAAACTTCCCAGGAATCGCCGCCGTATGAGCGCCTTTCCATTGGTGGGTTAAGTCCATGTTTTTTTTATGGCCATCTTGAGTCGCCCATTCATTACCTATCGGGCTCCATGCCGCACGATAAAGTCCGGAGGATTGCTGCTCACTTGATACGAGGCTTTGATCCACTTTAAGGGCAATCAATTCAATACGGTCCGCCTGTGCCAGGCTATATTGCATAATAAAGGGTCCAAATACCTTTTGCTGGGTGGCAGTATGGGTGCGCCCGCCCGGACAGGCCGCCAGATCGTACAGTGCCCGCATTAAGTTGGTCAGGTAATAATTGCCGTTGTGGTTGTGCTTAATGAACTTCCACTGTTCGTATTGTTTTTCGGCCATATACACCGGGCGGCAGATATTGCTGCTGTCACGCTGGGTGATAATGGCGACTAACGGGGTATTGGTAGTGCTTCCGTTCATAGGGCAATCCTTTCTTTAAAGCTACAGGTAAAATTCGGGTGGTTGAGTATGGTATCGGGTAATGACCGTATGGAGTTCGCCCTTACTGGTGTCTCCGTCCCGCCACTCAGGGTATATCCAGTTGTAGGGGGGGCGTTGTTGCGACATTGTGGCATCTGGCCAGTGGGCCTGAACGTCGGCTTTTCTCTTCAGAGCGTGCTCACTCAGTGTCAGGGTAACGGAGTTCAGCACTTTATCGCGCACGCTGTTGACAAAACGGTTGGAGTATTCGGCGGGTTTATACCCCAGATTATGAAACATCAAACGGATATAGTGATGATCATCCAGTGGAGTGACCGCATAGCTTGAGAACTGAGAAGGGGCAAATGAGTTGGGGTCACCATCGTCTGCTTTGCGCATCTCATAGCATACCCACAAACAATCATTTTTTACTTCGGTACGCCAGTTTACAGGGCCTACTTTCTTTCCGAAAGCAGGTTGCTCAGGCCCCATTTTAAATATCAGGCGGTTAATCACCTGTTCAAAATGATTGGGGTTAAAGCAACTCATGCCTTCCGGGAGGCTGTCGATGCGCTCCACCACGGCGACAAAGGATATCAAGCCATCGAATTGAAGCTGTGTCAGCGGCCCAAAAATCTCCCACCGACGACTTATGAAACACTTGCTGTTAAATACAGCGGTACCCACTGGGTCGCCACTGTAGCCGCTAGGATCGTAGATGTTCATTGTCTCAATGGGGGCGCAACGTGCTTCAAACCCATCCGAGCTGTAATGGGGTGGCAGCTTCAGCGACAGTACAGACCCCGACAAGTTGACGTTAATCTGTTCTGGCGTATTCAGCCCAGGCATACAGGGGTGTTTGCGGGTAGCAAAAAGTCGTTTAAGCATCAGTCGTCCGTGAGAATTGAGTCAGCGTTGCAGTGCTGTCGATGATACCAGCGTGAACTCCAGCCTGAAAGCGGTATGAGAATGGCTGCCCCGCTTAAGTGAACAGCATTACGCTACTTCGCGGGGTTTTTATTATTTTTTTCAACAGCACAAATCAAATCCGTGTTACATCAACAGAAACGGTCATTGCAGGATCACTACCACCGCCAAAAATCACGCCGCGCAATGGCGTGACATCATAAAAATCGCGCCCCCATGCGGTAATAATGTGCTGTTCACCCGCCATGGTATTGTTAGTTGGATCAAATTCGAACCAACCCTCGCCCGGCGAATAAACAGAAAGCCACGCGTGTGTCGCGTCTGCACCGACCATTTTTTCTTGGCCCGGAGGCGGTAAGGTTTCTAAATAACCTGAGACGTATTTAGCGGCAAAGCCCATCGCGCGCAAACAACCGATTTGTAAGTGAGCGAAGTCTTGGCAAACGCCCTTGCGGCTCGCCATTACTTCGGCAATCGGTGTCGCTATCGTCGTGGCCGCCGGTGAATAAGTAAATTCTTCAAAAATACGCTGAGTTAAATCTGACACGGCCGTTAGTAATGGGCGCTCGTCACTAAATAAGTCTTTAGCAAAGTCGCGCAATTGATCATCGGCGCGAATCATTGACGACTCTAATTGATATTCACGGGCAAGGATAACGTCCTCAGAACGCGCACGCGCCATCTGTTTACGCGCCTCTCCGCAAGTACGGCCAATATCCAAATTTGCATCGCCAATTTGCGAACCCGTTTCAACTTCACAGCTAGAAGTAATCACTAATTCGCGATGAGGTTTTTGAATTTCAAAGTGGTAGGCACTGTTACCAAAATAATCGGTACGGCGTGTTCCTTGCGCTACTGTCGGAGACACATCAATACGGCTATTGATACAAGTCTGGCGACGTGTGCTGCGCGGAATCATGTGCGCTAAGTTATAGCAATGCGATACCCGATTGGCGTAGCGGTATTCCGTAATATGACGAATACGATAGCGCATTACACACCCTCCCACTGACTACTGACCAACTGCTGAGATTGTTCACGGTGATCAAAGTAGCGGTCGGTAATCATATCACTGGCTCGCAGCAACAAGGCTTCTAATTCCGTAAGCACATTTTTAAGTTGTAAACGCGTACCATCAACATCAGCACACATATCATTTAATGACGACAGTCGCACAAGCGCACTGCCTTCTACCATGATGCGTTCCGCCGGTGGTAGCTCGTGTAAATACCCTTTTGAGTTCGGCAATTTACGCACATGAGCTAACATTTGAGTTAACTGATAAATAATAGAGCGCGGGTTGTCGCCATCCAGTAGCACGAGATCTAAACTGGTTTGAATTGCAGTTCGGGCACCATAACGACGACGATAACTAATTAAACCTTCGAGGGTTAATAGCAATGCTTCGTTAACGCGAGACTGTTCCGGCTCAGGCAACACAGTGGATAACAAGCAATTCATTAGGGCGCTGCTTTGCGTTGCTCGTTCTAAGCGACGACCTAATTCCATGAAGCGCCAACCGAAACCACGAATCATACTTTCATGATTTAAACCCGACAGCGCCATTAATGCTGTCACTAAAGGATCAAGTGCTTCTTCCGGTGCCGACAAACGCGCAACCGTGAAAGTACTATTTAAATCGGCTAAGGCATCACGAATATCGTTAATCACCCGATAGGTATCAGACGATAATAATTCCTTGGTTTCATCTGCACAGAACAGCATGGAGTTAAGATTATTGGCAATGCTGCTCAGTACCGCGCCATCCTGTAACTGCCGCACTAAATCTTGATCGCTGATTAAATCGCCAACCAATACCGTCGTGGTGACTTTAGCCACCGCCGCGCGGAATTTTTGACGCAGACGCGGGGTTAATGGCTCTTCACCATTGAGTAACATAAAGGTGGTGCGCAAAATACGTAGTGACGCTTCAGCACGCTCGGCATAACGTCCCATCCAATATAAATTTTCAAGCACGCGGCTTGGCAAATTAATATTTTCGGCTTCGCGAACCTGCAGATCGTCGCCACGCGAATTACTTTCGAGTAAACGCTCAGGCTCAGAAGCAACCACCCAAGTATCTTTACTGTTCGCGCCACTTTGACTAGAGATAATAAATTCACTCTCAGTACCACCCACGCGGGTTAAACCACCGGGCATAATACTGTACGAATTATTACTAGCGACCGCGAAACTGCGCAAAATCGCAGGGCGAGGCAATAACTGACTGTCTTGAAAACTAGGTAAATAGCTAGCCGCCATCACAGGCTGGGCAACGTACTGAGCGGGATTCGCCAAAATACGTAAACGCAACTCAACCAACTCAGCTTGGGTTAGCAATGCGCCAGCCGAACTGCTTATGCCACTGGTGCGATAAATCGGTTTAATAACTAATTCAGGTAAATGTTCGAGAACATAGGCAAGGTCATCCGGCTCACCACACCAATGCGTTTGAACCGAGGGTAAACGCAGTTCACGGCCAAGTAAGGCTTTCGATATATCGGGTAAATAACGCAGAAATACCGGATTTTCTAATACGCCAGAACCTAGCGGATTAGCAACAATCAGATTACCGGCACGCACGGCTTCTAATAAACCGGCAACACCTAAACGTGAATCGCTGCGCAACTCGACCGGATCGCAGTACCAATCGTCAACGCGACGCAGTAATACGTCAACGCGGTTTAAACCATCGAGGGACTTCATCCATAAGAAGCCATTGCGTACAACAAGGTCATCGCTTTGAACTAAATAAAACCCCAAATAGTTGGCAAGATACGCATGCTCAAAATAGGTTTCATTGCGCGGACCGGGCGTTAGCACGGCGATGCGTGAACGGCTGCTATGCGGCGACAAACTAATCAGTTTATTACGCAGCTGCTGAAAGAACGCGGCTAAACGGTGGACGTGGCTGTCACGGAATAAACTCGGAAACACCCGAGACATCACGGTACGGTTTTCTAACGCATAACCAGCCCCACTTGGCGACTGTGTACGGTCACCAATGACCAGCATCTTGCCATCGTCATCGCGAATTAGGTCGACGCCATGCAAAATAAGCTCATGCTCGCCCGGAACGGTTATGCCATGACAAGCACGTAAAAAACCGCGATGGCTAAACAAGGCTTCAGCTGGAATGATACCTTGGCGCAACAACTTACCGGGGCCATAAATATCGCGTAATAATAAGTTAAATAGCTCGCCACGCTCTTGTAAGCCAGCTTCTATCGTCCCCCATTCATCACTACTGATGATATTGGGGACAAGATCTAGATTCCAAATGCGGGACGGTGATTTAGCATCGCTGTATATATTATAGGTAGCGCCATCATCACGCAGAATACGCAATGCTTTCGCTTGGCGCTCGCTAAAGGCCTCAGGACCAAGCTCTGCGATACTTTCTAGAAGATAGGACCAATGCGGGAGAATATTACCCTCATTGTCACGCACCTCATCGCCGTTTCCGGCGACAGGTGGGTACGACAGCCCGGCGGGCAAGATAACAGCCGGATCAATGGACATGAGGAAAGCCTGCAGATAAATAAGTTATCTGCATTATGTCAGAACTAGCCAACATTCTCAGCTTCCCATTGGCGTCCGTAGATCAAGAGTCAGTGGATATTCGTCCGTTGACTCTTCAGGCGGAGGCGCCATCGGGCGAGGATCGGTTTTCGGGAAGAACTGACGCAAGGCATCAACGTCCGGACGCGGAGAATAGGCCCCTTGCGTATGGTTCATTTCAGCAAAGCGGTTCACTCGACGCGATTCCGCCTCATTGGCATTGATCGGGAATGTATCGTAGCTACGACCACCCGGATGAGTGACGTGATATTCACACCCCCCCACCGAGCGGCCATTCCATGTATCGATCAAGTCAAAGACCAACGGAGCTTGCGCACCAATGGTTGGATGCAATGACGATGGCGGCGCCCATGCTTTATAACGAACACCCGCCACAAATTCGCCATTGCGACCAGTTGAACGTAACGGTACACGGCGACCATTACAGGCCAAAATGTAGCGGCTACCTACCATGCCGGTAACTTTCACCTGCACGCGTTCTACCGACGAATCCACATAGCGGGCAGTACCAAAGCTTGAGACTTCTTCGCCCAGTACATGCCATGGCTCAACCGCCCAGCATAGCTCCAGCTGGATATCACCCAGCGTCGCTGTGCCGTAATGCGGGAAGCGGAATTCACGGAATGGCAATAGCCACTCTGCTTTGAAATCAAGACCATGAGCTTGCAAGTCTTTAGCAACTTCGCTGACGTCTTCCCAAATAAAGTGCGGCAGCATGAACTGATCATGCAAACGCGTGCCCCAGCGTTCTAGCTTCTGCTTGTAAGGGTTCTTCCAGAAGCGAATCACCAGTGCTCGAATCAACAAAGCCTGAACCAATGCCATGCGGCCATGCGGCGGCATTTCGAAGCCACGGAATTCCAGCAACCCTAAACGCCCGGCAGGACTGCCCGGCGCAAATAACTTATCGATACAAAATTCTGCGCGGTGAGTGTTACCGGTCAAATCGATCAAAAGGTTACGCATCAGACGATCGATTAACCACGGCTGTGGCACTTCGCCTTCTGGAATTTGCGCAAAGGCAATTTCAAGTTCGTACAAGTTCTCGTCTCGGCCTTCATCGACTCGCGGTGCCTGACTGGTTGGGCCAATAAAGGCACCAGAAAACAGATACGACAACGATGGATGGTTCTGCCAATAGGTAACAAAGCTGCGTAGCAAATCTGGTCGACGCAACATAGGGCTATCGGCTGGCGTTTTACCACCGAGCGTAATGTGGTTACCACCACCGGTACCAGTATGGCGACCATCAAGCATGAACTTTTCCGCGCACAAACGAGTTTGACGCGCTGCTTCATACAACTCTGTCATATTGCTAACCATCTCACGCCAGTTACTCGCAGGGTGGATGTTAACTTCGATCACACCTGGATCTGGTGTTACTAGCAATTTTTGCAAACGTGGGTCGCGAGGCGGTTCATAGCCCTCAATAATCACCGGCGTATTGAGTTCAGCGGCCGTTTCTTCAATTAGGGCCATGATCTGAATGTAACTTTCAAGATATGGCAGTGGTGGTAAGAAAATATGCAACTTGCCATCACGAGGCTCAACACACATAGCGGTGCGAACCAGATTCTTCCAGCGATCTTTAGCTGGCGTTTTATCGTCAGCTGGATTCGGTTGCTCGCTATGCTTAGGTGTCGCTTGCTTAGCGTCAACTTGGCCCTTTGCAGAAGCCTGAATGATCTGATCACGACTCGCCAGAGGGGCAAGATCACGCATCGCATCGGCTTCTTGAATAAGCTGATCTTCCGTTGGCGGCGGCAAGCTACCCAGCGGTAAACGCAATCCCATTGGCGAATCACCAGGGATCAGGGTTAACCGACCACGACGGAATTCCCACGGGCTAGAACGCCAGCCTTCTGAATACATATCCCAATCTATTGGCAACACATAGCCACTTGGGGTATCTAACCCTTTATCCAGCACACGCGCTAAACGACGACGCTCAAGATCATCCTTCGCATTGGCAATACTGAGTTCGAAATCAACCGGTAGATTTTGTTCCGCCAACAGATAATGCAAACCGTCTTCATAGGCTGCTTGAATACATTCGCCATCAAGTCGCAAACGCTTAGCCAGCTTATCTATAAACTTAGCCGCATCTTTCTCGGTATGACCGTAATCTTTATCGACACGCGCTAACAACTCAGGACGGCGCCACATTGGCTCGCCATCAGTACGCCAGAATAAGCCTAATGCCCAGCGCGGTACTTCTTCACCCGGATACCACTTACCTTGGCCGTAATGCAGCAGGCCTTGCGGGGCAAAATGATCGCGCAAACGCAGTAATAGCGTCTTCGCTAGTGCTAGCTTATCTTTACCTAAAGCCGCCGTATTCCATTGCGCTGACTCCATATCATCAATCGATACAAACGTAGGCTCACCACCCATGGTTAAGCGCACATCATTGGTTTCGAGAAGGTCATCGACCTTATCACCAAGGGCTAAAACATCCGCCCATTCGGCATCCGAATACGGCTTAGTCACACGCGGATCTTCATGAATACGCGTTACTTCGTTGGAATAGCTGAAGGTCACCTTACATTTGTCTGTAGCACCGTTAATGGGTGCTGCCGATACTGGATCTGGGGTACAAGCCAATGGAATATGGCCTTCACCGGCGAAGAGACCGGATGTTGGATCCATGCCGACCCAACCCGCTCCCGGCAAGAAGACTTCACACCAAGCATGTAAATCGGTGAAATCGGCTTCCGGGCCAGAAGGACCGTCGAGTGACTTCTCATCCGACGTTAATTGCACTAAGTAGCCCGAAGCAAAACGCGCCGCCAAACCCAAATGACGCAACACTTGCACCATAAGCCATGCCGAATCACGGCACGAACCTTTAGCCAGCTCTAAGCTTTCTTCGGGTGACTGAACGCCAGGTTCCATACGCACACCGTATTCTAGCGCGCTTTGAATTTTCTGATTTACAGTCACTAAATAATCAATGGTGCGCATCTTCTCTTTGGTGATGCTTTCAACCATTTTCTTGAATAGTGGGCCTTGCTCTTCGCAATGCAAATACGCTTTTAGCTCTTTACGCAGCTGTTTGTCGTAGGCAAATGGAAATTCTTCGGCGTAGTCTTCAATAAAGAAATCAAACGGGTTAATCACGGTCATATCCGCGATTACTTCGACTTCAATTGCTAAACGTTTGGTTTTTTCAGGAAAAACTAAACGCGCTAAGAAGTTGCCGTAAGCATCTTGTTGCCAGTTAATGAAATGCTCTGGCTCTACTTTCAAACTATAACTTTTTATTGGCGTGCGGCAGTGCGGCGCTGGACGTAAGCGCACCACGTGCGCAGACAAGTTTACTGGGCGATCAAAGTCGTAATACGTCTTATGCTGCAAAGCAACGGTAATGGTCATGGTGTTTCCTGCCCCGACGGGTATCTACTGTTCTGACAGAAACCAAGTTCTGCCAATGAGCTGGTGCAAATTTTGTATCGCTATCTGCAGCTCGTTCAAATCGTCACGAAACGACGACCCATATGATTCACTGTTGGTACTGGCAATGACGACCTTGTGAAGGGCATCCGCTTCACGCTTAACATCTTTAGATTTAGGCAAGGCTTTGGCAGACGCAATAATGGTGTTCAAGCAATAAGTAATGGCTCGCGGAAAGTGGTCATCTGCTAAAAGAAAGTGAACAACCGGCGCCCCTTTAATGCTGCAACGCATTGCCCGACGGAACGGTTGATCAGCATTAAGTGAGCGCAATACGTTAGCCCAAATAATCTGCCGAGAGTTAACCGCAAACTCATCGTCTTCAACTTGTAAAATCGCTGCAATAGCGGCATCCAAGTTACGCGTTGTCATATCAGCACGTTCAATATTTTGCCCAAGCATTAACATATCCCACGCTTCATCACGAGACATGTTCACAAACATCAGACCGACAATTTGCTGGCAGGCCTTAATCACGTGATCTAGAAACTCATGACGATTGCTGCGGTTGATGCCTTGGTTCAAGTTCTCTTGCACGAACTGGGTAAGCTCGTTAACCATCTCCCAAGCTTCCGCAGGAATAACATCACGAGTGGTGCGGATATTTTCACGGATACTTTGTAGCGAGCTAACAATTGAGCAGGGATTCGTATCGTCGCCCAATAAAAACTTCACCACGTTACGCTCATCACGCACCGAGTAACGATCGTTGAAGTCTTGCTCCAAACTATTAATCACGATCAGGTTGTACCAACCGAAGTTGACCTGACGCGGCATATCAAATAACAACTGGTCATAAATATTGACCAAGCGTGCAGTACTTTCTACGCGCTCAATATAGCGAGCAGCCCAATAAACTCGTTCAGCAACTTTAGATAGCATTAGCGATTACCCGTTGTGGTATCTACGATCCAAGTGTCTTTACTACCACCACCTTGGGAGGAGTTGACCACCAGGGAGCCTTTTTTCATAGCAACACGGGTTAACCCCCCAGTTGTCACATAGGTGTCTTTGGATTGCAGGATAAATGGTCGCAAATCCAAATGACGCGGCTCCAATTTGTTTTTACCCACCAACGTCGGCGCGGTCGATAATGCCAATGTTGGCTGAGCAATATAATTACGCGGGTTCGCTTTAATTAACTCGGCAAAGGTTTCGCGTTCTTTTTTAGTCGAATGCGGCCCCACCAACATACCGTAACCACCGGATTCGTTCGCCGGCTTCACAACTAACTTATCGAGGTTATCGAGCACATAGGCGCGCTGCTCGTCGTCATAACACAAGAAGGTTTCAACGTTAGGTATTAAAGGCTCTTCTTTTAGATAGTAACGAATAATATCCGGCACAAATGCGTACACTACTTTGTCGTCGGCAACTCCTGCCCCGGGAGCATTTGCGAGCGCAACATTACCTGCGCTCCAAGCGCGCATTAAACCAGCAACGCCCAATACCGATGTTGGATCAAATACTTCAGGATCTAAGAACAAGTCGTCGATACGGCGATAGATCACATCGACACGTTCAAGACCGGCAATGGTCTTCATATAAACACAATCATCATCTTGAACAACAAGGTCACTGCCTTCAACCAGCTCTGCACCCATACGTTGAGCTAAAAACGCGTGCTCAAAATAAGCCGAGTTATAAATACCCGGCGTAAGAACCACGATCACAGGCTTGGCAATATCGCGTGGCGATAATGCCACGAGAGTATTGAACAAATGCTCAGGATAATCACCAACAGGGGCAATATTGACCTTCTCGAACACCTCAGGCAAAACGCGCTTCATAATTGAGCGGTTCTCTAGCATGTAAGACACGCCCGACGGCACGCGTAAGTTATCTTCCAGCACATAAAACTGGCCATCAGAATCGCGCACCAAATCAGTGCCACAAATATGCGCCCAAACGCCGAAGCGCGGACTCACACCCTCACACTCTTTAAGGTAGTTCTTTGATTGCTTGAGAATAAACTCGGGAATAATGCCGTCTCGAATAATGTTTTGATCATGGTAAAGATCGTCAATAAACATATTCAGGGCTTTCAAACGCTGCTTTAAGCCAGCCGCTGTTTTGTCCCATTGAGCTTTAGAAATCACGCGCGGCACAATATCAAAAGGCCAGGCGCGGTCAATGTTCCCACCTTCGGTGTAAACAGTGAACGAAACTCCCATATCTTTGATCGTGGAGTCGGCGGCTATTTTGCGCGAATTAATGTCATCTTCTGACAAGGAACTTAGATAATTGACGAGCTGACGGGCAGGTTGGCGAGCATTGCCCGGACTGCTGATTAACTCGTCGAAGAAATTTTCCTGAAGTTCGTATTTCTTCCAATCGATTGGCATAGAAGTCTCTGACGGGAATTAAATTTAGCTTTATCAACGTATGAGTAGAACACCCGAAGGTGCCTAGCCGCAAGGGTTGAGCACACTGTGATTGAGTTTGTCGTCTTTCGCCAGTAGTAATTAGAAATATTGCTACTTTCTACGAAACCAGCTTGGGACGTTATTGACACTGACGAATCGAAAAACCAACACGGCATGAATCAACCCTATGATCAGCCCTGGCGCCATGTCACCAGCAGCCATTAAGTCCCACACCAACATAGGAAGGGTTAAAATCGGAAACCATGCAAAGTACCGATAAAAAACCCGCTCAAATCTCGACCCTAAGCTGTCCACCTCATTATTATTTTTATCAACAACTGACATATGAACTCCTAAACCTAGTACTACAACCTATCAAGCGGACCACAGATAACTACCAGATACCATTAGCCAAACGTCGTGCATATTCGTAACAGGCTCAGCGCTGAACATCCGGCGATTTGACCAAGCTCTGCTAGACTCAGTGGAGAATAATTAACATTAGGGCTTTCGATCATAGTGCGCGCCATATGGATATTGTTAACCATCGCTACTCTCGGATTGGTCGCAGCATGCTTGCCGACCGAGGCACCACTGCGTATTGGTACCAATGTTTGGCCTGGTTATGAACCGTTTTATCTAGCACGACAGCTTGGTCACTATAAAGATCAAGATATTAGGCTAATTGAGTTACCGTCATCGACGGATGTGATGAATGCGCTTCGTTTAGAACAACTGGAAGGGGCAGCACTGACCTTAGACGAAGTCATTACCTTATCCGCGGAAGGGTTAGATCTCGTGGTCGTCATGGTTTGTGACATATCCAATGGTGCTGATGTTGTTATGGCTCGCCCAGAAATTACATCGCTCGTGGATTTACGGGGGAAACATATTGCAGCAGAAACGACCGCAGTAGGGGCGCTGATGCTGGATTCACTGCTGAAAGCCGCCAATCTATCCGCCTCAGATGTTAAAATTGAGTATCTCCCTCCGGCAAACCACGAAGATGCCTATCTCCGTAACGACATCGATGCCATGGTTACATTTGAACCTTATTCGTCCAAGCTTGCGGATGTTGGCGCTCAGGTCCTCTTTGACAGCTCACAAATCAGCGGGCAAATCGTCGACGTACTTGTCTTTAACCGCCAGCTCGTCAACAACCAAGATAAGCGAATAGGTAGCGTTATCGATGGTTATTTCAAAGCACGAAAGCTCATTATTGAGCACGATTCGCATGCATTTACTGTAGTTAACCAACGCCTGCGACTACCACCCGAACAACTACCCAAGGTCTATAGCCAGCTAATATTCCCAAGCCCTGAAGAAAATCGCCGCCAATTATCAGGCGAGCATTCATATTTAAGCCGAACTGCAAATGAGCTCGCCGAATTAATGTCTCGGCAACATCTAATATCCAGAAAACCAGAGCTTTCGAGATTCACTACCGACCAATTTATCTCGGTAACAAAATGAAGCGGCATTATTCTATCCGTCGATTACTCATGTATTGGTCATTATTGGCTCTTGGCGTCACTGCAATAATTCTTGGCTATTTTCTTTTCCAGAGCCGACTAGACCTATTTGAAGAAAACTGGAAAAGCAAAATTCAGTACGACCTGGAAAGTCTGCGTATTGTGATGCAGCAACAACTACTGAACGATGATTGGAGCCAAGCGGATCAGAGCCTAAGTAATATGGCAACGCGTCCTCATTTATTGTATATGGCCCTGTTTGACGAAAAAGATAAGCAAGTACAACTCGCTACCAGCAGAGCAGATATCGGTCACCGATTTAACCGCAATCTGGTAGCAAAAGATCTCGATTCCAAGCTGCGTATATTTCAGGTATCACGTCAACAAGATCAATTTTATGCATTAATACCTATTCAAATTCGGTCTAACAAATCTCGTAGTAACTCTGCCGCTTGGGTGTATGCCCACTATGACTCCCATCAAGACTACAACGCTATGCTGCTAGGATTGTTGCAAAAAATATCCATCGTCGTAGCCATGATGGTTCTCTATCAATTAGGTCAGAGCCATATAGTTCGCCAGCATGTATTAGAACCTTTGCAACGACTTGTGACCTTCACTAAGTTACTGCAAGAAGGCCGAATGGGGGACACAATCAAAACCCATACATCAACAGAATTTGTCTATCTAGAAAATGCATTTAATGGACTTAGCATCCATTTAAAACACTCCATGCGCCAGATCGAACAGCAGCATATGCTTAATAGCGCTTTCACACTTGGCTTTCCTGATATCGCCTTTGTGGTAGACAGTAATGGTATTATTCGTGGCCGCTTTGGTAGTAGCGCGAGCTCAGTCGACCGTTTAAATAGAGACTTAATTGATACCCCATTTACCGCGTGGGTCAATCTATCTGAAGTAGCACTGTTAGAAGAAAATAAACAACGCGCGATTGATACGCGCGAATTAGTGATTCATGAGTTTCGCCATGATAATGTTTTTTTCGAATCACGCATGGTTCCGCTTATTGATCAAGAAAATCACGATATCTCACGCGGAGTGCTCTGGTTAGTTAGAGATATTAGCGATATTAAACTCAAGCAAGAGCTGATTGAATATCAGGCTAACTTTGATCCACTAACGGAACTCGCCAATCGGCGCTTAGCATTAGATCGTATTGAGCAAAAAATAGTGCAATCTCAGCAAGAATCCAGCTGGGGGGCCGTGTTATTTATCGACCTAGATCACTTCAAGAATATTAATGATTCGCTTGGACATCCGATAGGGGACCAACTCCTCATTGATATTGCTGCCCGTCTTAAATCGACGACAGATCACCAAGATCTTATCGCTCGATTGGGCGGTGATGAATTTTTAGTATTAAGCGGTGAACTGGCAACGACAGAGTTATTAGCAAGTAAAAATGCCGAAGCTCTCGGTATGAAGATTTTGTCTGCCATTAAAGAGCCATTTACAATTGATGTGAATAGCTTCCATTTATCCGCCAGTATCGGCATCGCTTGCTTCCCTCACGACGGTATTACCGCGAGTGATTTAATTCGCCAGTCGGATACCGCGATGTACCACGCCAAAGCACTTGGACGCAGCCAAATCTGTATTTATAACCACAGCATGCAAGAAAAAACCAAAGAGCGGCTACACCTATTTAATGACTTGCACCAAGCAATCTTAGATAACGCCTTTTCCTTGGTATTCCAACCCCAACTTGATGATGAAAACCATATCATTGGTGCCGAAGTGTTGTGCCGCTGGGTAAATCGCGGTCAATCGGTTAGTCCTGACGTATTTATTTCTGCCGCCGAGGAAACGAACTTAATCCTACCATTGGGGCGATGGCTAGTGATGGAAAGCTGCCGAACTTTAAAGCAATGGCGCGATGCTGAATTATTACCAACTAGTTTTAATCGTTTAGCGATTAATATCAGCGCCGCGCAATTTATGGATCCAAAATTTGAAGAGTTTATTACCGAGGCGATTAGGTACCACAAACTATGCCCTAAGTTACTCGAGCTTGAACTAACGGAGACATTGTTTATGGGCGATAAACATATCATTCGTGAGAAAATGAGCGCTCTAAGTCTACTCGGCTTTACTTTCGCGCTAGATGATTTTGGTACAGGTTACTCGTCACTCAGCTACCTACAGCGACTTCCTATTAACAAACTTAAAATTGATCGTTCATTTGTAATGGACATTCTTGATTCCAAGACCCCCATTAGTATCGTTGACTCTATTATTCAGCTCGGTCAGAACTTAAAAATGGATATTATTGCCGAGGGTGTCGAGACCAATGATCAATGCGCCTACCTTTCAAATCATGGCTGTCATTCCTTTCAAGGCTATTTATTCAGCCGACCACTGACCGAAGAAAATTTTCTCAAATTTATTCGCAACCACAGCTCTCAGCAAGACGTTTAACAAGCCCCCCTCATATCTCTGGCACTGGCATTGCTAAATACACTCTAGGTTAACGAAATAAGCGCTGAACCGTCACGTTTAGATCTTTTTTGCGCCATAACGGTGCGCTAAAACAATAATAATCCCTGTATCAGTTCGAAAATGACAATGGGATTTAGAATTCAAACGGAGTCCAACATGATCGATAAAGTTACCATGACCGAACAAATCATCGCTGCCAAACTGGAAAAAGGCTTAACTTGGGAGAAGATTGGTAAGGATCTTGGCATGTCACCAGTTTGGCTGACATCCGCTTGTTTAGGAATGAACAGTGCTCCGGCAGAAAAGGCCGAAGCCATAACCGAATACCTAGGATTAGGTACAGAAGTTTGCACAGCTCTTAAAGCTTATCCGACCAAGATTTGGGATCAAGCTGTCCCTACAGACCCTTTGGTGTACCGCTTGTACGAAGTCGTTGGCGTATACGGCGAAACATTAAAGGAAGTTATTCAGGAAAAATTCGGCGATGGCATCATGAGCGCCATCGACTTTTCAATGGAAGTTGACAAAATTGAAGATCCGAAAGGCGACCGCGTTTTATTGACGTTGAACGGTAAATTCCTCCCTTATAAGAGCTGGTAGTTCTAGCAAAACTGGATATTAAAATAAGTCGACCATTTGCTCTTTCATCCACATGACTGCTGGATCTCTGGTCGACTTAACATGCCAATATAAATGTATTTCTAACGGCTCCAATGGTAATGGCAATGGCTGAATAATATGCCCAGTCTGAACCTGCATCTGCTCGGCATAGGTGCGCGGCAACGTTAATAGTAAATCGGTATTGGCTACCACTTGCACCGCCGCGTAGTAGTTCTGGCAGCGCAAAGTAACCTGCCGAACCTTACCCAATCGCGTTAACGCAAAATCTTCAACACCCTGCCCCTCAGTCCGACTAGACACTAAAATATGACGGCTATTCACATAGTCATCCAGATTTAGCCGATTAGAAGCTAGCGGGTGACCCTGTCGCATAACGACAACCAGCGTTTCACTGCCCAATGCTTGATGACGGATTTGATCAGAGACCGGCAACAATACATCTGCGGCAAAATCGATTTGTCCGCTAGCCAAAGCACTTTCCATATCTTTGCGAGCAACGCGTAAGCTGCGCAATTGCACCTGCGGAGCACTGGTCTGCAAGCGTTGCATTAACTGGGGTAAAGCAGCAGCCTCCATGACATCACGACTCGCCATCGTGAATATACGAGTGGCCAAACGCGGATCAAACGCCAAGCCTTCTGTCAGTGTGGACTCCAAATCCTGAAGCGCAGCTCTTACGCGACCAATAATCGCCTTAGCTAACGGCGTCGGCGCCATGCCTTTACCCGAACGTTCAAACAATGGGTCATTGAAGCGCTCCCGCAATCTAGCAAGGGCATGACTTACCGCGGGTTGGGAAAGGTTCAGCTGTTCACTGGCTCGAGTCAGATTTCCTTCGCGATAAATAGCATCGAAGATAACGAATAGATTCAAATCCACCCGAGATATATTAATATTCTGCATGAAAGCGACCCAAATTCATCTATACAACGAATTCATTATGCCCCTGTTGCTACTCACTTTAAACAAGTTACAAGTTCTCTAACAACAACCTCATGCAATCAAGTTTCGTAGCTCTTCGTTAAGGCGACTTCGTAATTTTTTCCCCATTCCATTGCGTGGAATACTGTTTACGCGAAAGAAATATGTCGGCGTACTTTTAGGATCAAGAGATTCAAGTAGAAAATCACGAAAGACGTCTAAATTAATATTCGTATTTTCGACAATCGCCATTGCTATTCCAACGGTACCATTCGGTAAATCGATAGCAAAACTGGCCGCATCTTCTAGTCCGGTATAAGTTTCGGCTACATTATCTAATTCGTCTGGATTTATTTTCCAGCCGCCTAAATTAATAATTTCTGCCGTTCGTCCTGTTAGACTTAATAGCCCCTGCGGCTGTAACTTTCCTCTATCTCCCGGGTAGAACCAGCCATCACGAAAAGATTGCCGTGACGCTTCAGCATCATCCTCATAGTCATGAATCATCCCTGCCGATTTAATGCGAATATTGCCTTCGACTCCAAGATCAACGGAATTATCAAGCTCATCGACAATTTGAACCTCAACTCCCGGCTGAACATAAGCAGCGTTGATAACATCGCTTGGCTGAGCGAGTTCTATCATGCCAACACCGCCTACTTCTGTTGATCCATATACACCGTAAAGCTTTCCTGAAAATAAATTATGTACCCTTTTAACTAGTACTCCAGAGATAGAGCTACCTGCCAGCCTAATTTCTCTGATACCCGCGAATAAAGCCTGCTTCGACTGTTTGTAATCGAGGATATTATTTATCTGCAAGGGAGATGCGATGAGAGACACCACATAAAACTCTCGTAACATTCGAAGAAATGTCTCATTACTGGTTGGTAGCAAAACTGCACGTCCAACCTGCATACAATACAGCATGGTCATAAATCCACCGATTGTGGCTAATCCCATTAGATTAATCTCATTACCAGACGCACAAGACCAAATCATATGATTTCGATTGAGGCGCTGATTTAATTGCATTGGCGTAAGGCAAACTATTTTACTAACGCCCGTCGTACCACTCGTTAAGATCATTCTACAAAATGAACTACCGTAATCGTGAGGTGTTGAATTTTCGCGCAATGAGAGTTCCGGCAGATTGGCAAACCAAGCTTGGTCAATATTGATAACCGATCGCTGTTCGCTCAAAACTGCATCTCTATCGGTAATTAGCCAATCAAATTCTAACGTGTCAGGAAGTTTCGTATTTAGGTGGGAACTACAACTTAAGCACCCTCGATGAAACAAGGCAAGGGTGAAAATAAATCCTAGCTTTGGTGTTAGTGCCAAAATAACACGATCGCCAACAGCAATATTTTGCAAGGAAAGCTGCTTTGACACACGCAGACAAAGTTGATGGAGTGAAAAAAACGTCAGACTTTCTACACCATCGCTAAATGCTATTTCATTGGGGGAAATTTTCGCGCGAAATTCCAACAATAAAAACGGATTATATTGGCTCATTTTATAATCAAAAACCTAAAATTAAGTTATAACGCAGTTAAAACATCAATCGACCACCGAACTGCAGACCGCTCATCGGCGTAACCCAATTAACATCTTCACCACCAACAGTAAAATGCTCCCAAGAAACACGTTTATAACGATAAGAAACATCCAATTCTAATTCTTCTATTACATAAACCAGAATGCCGGCCCCAGCGTTAATCGCATGGCCACCGACATTGCCGTCGCGGCTAGTAAAAAAATCTCCAGTTCCTTCATATTTATAGACGCCTAGCCCAGCGGCTAGATAAGGCCGCACTCGTGCTTGGGTAAATGGAACTATTAAATCGAAATCCCAGCCTGCTAATTCTTCGTCCGAGCCATCAGAGTCGTACTCTAAGTATGTCTTACTGTAACTTATCTCGAAGCGCACTCCTCCTTTCCCCACGGCACCTAAGGTCAACTGCGAATTGGTGTGTTCAAAATCTTCTTCAATCTCAATGCCACCATTAATGCGATCGTGTCCTGTGCCGGTACCCATTTGGTAACCGATATACCAATGGTCTTGTCCGGTATAATCAACAGCGTAGACAGATGAGGTAAACAAACAGCCACAGATCGCGGCGTACAACGAAGCTTTCATAGCATTCCCTTGCGCTAGACATAAAGCGCTATTATGGGCAGCCAAGCTATTGCTGGCAAATGCTTGTTACTGACATTAAAAGATAGCAATAACTACTAGGCACAAAAAAACCCGCACTGCATAACAGGGCGGGCTTTTAATCGTAAAAAATCGGTTCGCTTAACGCTTACCCAGTTTCTCACGAATTTGCTGGATAGCACGCAGTTGACCTGCAGCAATCGCCAGCTGAGACATAGCGCGTGAGTAATCAAAGTCGCCGCCTTGATTTTCCATCGCTTGCTCTGCATGTTTCTTCGCTTCCAGAGCGGCTGCTTCATCCAGATCGTCTGCACGAACCGCAGTATCGGCAAGCACGGTGACTGAATTGGGCTGCACTTCTAGAAAACCACCAGAGACGTAAACAATCTCTTCTTCACCGTTTTGTTTAACAATACGGACTGGACCTGGCTGTAACGGAGTGATCAAAGCGGCGTGGCCTGGTTCAATACCAAGGTCACCCAAAATGCCTGATGCTACTACGCGCTCAACTTGGCCAGAGAAAAGATTCTCTTCGGCGCTGACGATATCGCAGTGGACGGTAATCGCCATAATCTAATCCTCTGATCAGAGGAGGCTGGCACCGGACAACTTACTCGGTGCCTGCCCGCCCATTACATTTTACCGGCTTTCTCGACGGCTTCGTCGATAGTACCAACCATGTAGAACGCTTGTTCTGGAAGGCTATCATAGTCACCGTTCAGGATTCCCTGGAAACCACGGATGGTTTCTTTCAGAGATACGTACTTACCAGGCGCGCCTGTGAAGATCTCTGCCACGTGGAATGGCTGAGACAGGAAACGCTCGATCTTACGTGCACGAGATACCAGCAGCTTATCTTCGTCAGACAGTTCGTCCATACCCAGAATCGCAATGATGTCTTTCAGTTCTTTATAGCGCTGAAGAACACCCTGAACACCACGAGCTACGTTGTAGTGTTCGTTACCGATAACCAGTGGATCCAACTGACGTGAAGTACTGTCTAGTGGATCGATCGCTGGGTAGATACCCTTAGAAGCGATGTCACGAGACAAAGATACTGTTGAGTCCAAGTGAGCGAAGGTAGTCGCTGGGCTTGGGTCAGTCATGTCATCCGCAGGTACGTATACCGCTTGGATAGACGTGATCGAACCAGTCTTAGTAGAAGTGATACGCTCTTGAAGAACACCCATCTCTTCTGCCAAAGTTGGCTGGTAACCTACCGCTGAAGGCATACGGCCTAACAGTGCAGATACTTCCGTTCCCGCCAAGGTGTAACGGTAGATGTTGTCAACGAACAACAGTACGTCTTTACCTTCGTCACGGAATTTCTCAGCCATCGTCAGACCAGTCAATGCAACGCGCAAACGGTTACCCGGCGGCTCATTCATCTGACCGTAAACCATTGCTACTTTTGATTTAGCTTTGTCGTCTAGGTTTACAACACCAGACTCTGCCATTTCGTAGTAGAAATCGTTACCTTCACGAGTACGCTCACCAACACCGGCGAATACAGACAAACCTGAGTGTGCCTTAGCGATGTTGTTGATCAATTCCATCATGTTTACAGTTTTACCAACACCAGCACCACCGAACAGACCTACTTTACCACCCTTAGCGAATGGGCAAACCAAGTCGATTACTTTGATACCAGTTTCTAGCAAATCTGTAGAATTTGCTTGCTCGTCAAATGCTGGTGCCTTGCGGTGAATAGAAGCAACTTCTTTCTCACCGATAGGGCCACATTCGTCGATAGGGCGACCAAGAACGTCCATGATACGACCCAGTGTTTCGATACCCACAGGTACAGAAATAGGACCGTTCGTGTTTGTTACTTGAAGCCCACGCTTCAGACCTTCTGTCGAGCCCATCGCAATAGTACGAACTACGCCATCGCCCAGCTGTTGCTGAACTTCGAGGGTGGTTTCTGTACCATCAACAGTAAGGGCGTCGTAGACCTTAGGTACCACATCACGCGGAAATTCCACGTCGATTACGGCACCGATGATCTGTACGATACATCCGCTCATATTCGGTTCCTCTTAATCTAAAAACCTTCGTTACTGGGCTTATACAGCCGCAGCACCGCTGACGATTTCTGAAATTTCCTGGGTAATAGCTGCCTGGCGAGCTTTGTTATACAACAACTGCAGCTCTTTGATCATGTCACCGGCGTTATCGGTGGCATTCTTCA
This sequence comes from Thalassolituus oleivorans MIL-1, assembly GCF_000355675.1. Lineage (NCBI taxonomy): Bacteria > Pseudomonadati > Pseudomonadota > Gammaproteobacteria > Oceanospirillales > Oceanospirillaceae > Thalassolituus > Thalassolituus oleivorans. Next base: position 3,886,648 of record NC_020888.1, read on the forward strand.
TTGCCAACATACGTGCAGCCTGCTCACAGGCATTATTCTCAACTACACCCTGGTACGCCTGAGATTCTACGTAGCGTACTAATAGACCTTCTAAGATCTCTTTAGCATCTGGCTCGTAAATGTAATCCCAATGATGCTTCAGTGCGTCATCTTTTTCTGCCTTAAGGGGCAATAACTGCACCGCTTGAGGCGATTGGGTCATCGTGTTCACAAAACGGTTATGCATGATGAATAGGCGATCGATTCGACCACTGTCGAATGCCTCCAACATCACTTTTACCGCTCCGATCAGGCTGGCCAGTTCTGGAGCATCACCAAGGTGAGACTTAGAAGCGACCACGTTGCCACCAAAGTTAGCGAAGAACAAATTAGCCTTAGAACCGATTGAACAATAATCGACTTCTACGCCTTTGCTTTTCCAATCTTTAGCATTCTGTGCCAATTGCTTAAACAAGTTGTTGTTTAAGCCACCACACAGGCCACGGTCGGAAGACACCACGATATAACCAACTCGCTTGATTTCGCGGTCTTGCAGATAACGGTGACGATATTCAGACGTCGCATTCGCCAAATGGCCAACCACGTTACGGATTTTATCCGCATATGGACGGCTTTGTTCCATGCGCATCTGAGCACGACGCATCTTACTTACAGCAACTTTTTCCATTGCTGAGGTAATTTTCTGCGTGCTCTTCACACTCGAAATCTGACCTTTAATTTCTTTACCGACTGCCATACTTAAGCTGCCTTCTCATTGAGTGAATCCTGCTGACGGCTTATCACCGTCAGCGTTGGACTTACCAGGTCTGAGTGTTCTTGAATGCTTCAATACACTCTTTTAGACCAGCTGCGATCTCGTCATTGTAATTGCCTTTCTCACCGATGCTCGCCATCAGTGAAGCGTATTCACTGTTAGCAAAGCTCAGCAGGGCAGCTTCAAATGCAAGAATCTTAGCCACTTCAACGTCGTTCAGGTAGCCTTCGTTGACAGCAAAAATTACCAAGCCCATTTCAGCAGCTGACATTGGTGCGTATTGACCTTGCTTCATCAGCTCGGTAACAGCGCGACCATGTTCTAACTGCTTACGGGTAGCTTCGTCTAAGTCAGATGCGAACTGAGCGAAAGCCGCCAATTCACGATACTGAGCTAGAGCCATACGGATACCACCGCCAAGCTTCTTGATGATCTTAGTCTGAGCAGCACCACCTACACGAGATACCGAAATACCCGCGTTCATTGCTGGGCGAATACCCGCGTTGAATAGGTTGGTTTCTAAGAAGATCTGACCGTCAGTAATGGAGATCACGTTAGTCGGTACGAAAGCCGATACGTCACCACCTTGGGTTTCAATGATAGGTAAAGCGGTCAAAGAACCAGTTTTGCCTGTCACTGCACCGTTAGTCATTTGCTCTACATAAGTCGGGTTTACGCGACATGCGCGCTCCAACAAACGTGAGTGCAAGTAGAATACGTCACCTGGGTATGCTTCACGACCTGGAGGACGCTTCAACAATAGGGAAATCTGACGATATGCCCATGCTTGTTTAGTCAAATCATCATAGATGATCAGAGCGTCTTCACCGCGGTCTAGGAAGTATTCACCCATCGCACAACCAGAGTACGGAGCCAAGAACTGCATTGCTGCAGGATCAGCCGCGCCAGCTGCGACGATGATGGTGTGATCCATCGCGCCGTGTTCTTCAAGCTTACGTACCACGTTGGCGATAGAAGATTGCTTCTGGCCAATGGCGACGTAAATACATTTAATACCAGTGCCTTTCTGGTTGATGATGGCATCGATCGCCATCGCAGTTTTACCAGTCTGACGGTCACCAATGATCAACTCACGCTGACCACGGCCTACCGGCACCATGGAGTCTACTGACTTATAACCAGTCGGTAATGGTTGATCAACGGATTGACGTGCAATAACGCCGGGCGCTACGCGCTCAACAGGTGCAGTCAATGTCGTTTCAATCGGACCTTTACCGTCGATTGGGTTACCCAGAGTGTCGACAACGCGACCCAATAGAGCTTCGCCAACCGGCACTTCAAGAATGCGGCCAGTACATTTGGCAGTTTGGCCTTCGGCCAAACCTTTGTAATCACCTAAAATCACTGAACCTACTGAGTCACGCTCAAGGTTCATTGCTAGGCCGTATACGCCGCCTTCAAATTCAATCATCTCACCGTACATAGCGTCGGCAAGACCATGGATACGAACGATACCGTCGGATACTGATACGACGGTGCCCTCATTCTGGGCCTGTGAAGTCACATCGAGATTTTCGATGCGTTTTTTGATGACTTCACTGATCTCGGATGGATTCAGTTGCTGCATGCATCGTCCCTCAAACTAGGATTTCATCGCTTCGGCTAATTTGGACAGCTTGCCCTTTACGGAGCCATCAATTACCAAGTCCCCGGCACGTATGATGGCGCCACCAACGAGAGTCTCGTCGATTTCACTTGTCATACGTACATCACACTGCAGTCTCGCTTTAAGCGACTGCGTCAGCTTTTCCGCCTGCTCGCTCGTCAGTTCGAACGCCGATGTGACGACTACGTCTACGGTGTTCTGTAACTGAGCTTTCATCTCTTCATAAAGAGCGGCGATTTCAGGCAATAAAGCCAAACGCTTGTTCTCAGAAAGGACTGCTACCAGGTTTTTGGCTGCTTCATTCAGCTTGTCGCCACATACGTCAATAAGCGCTTGTGCTTGCTGTTTTGACGTTAGAGAAGGGTGCCCAGTTACCTTCAGCATACCGGCATCAGCCGATACTGCAGACAACAATGCAAGGTCTTCCGACCATGCATCTAGAGCTTTCTTCTCACTTGCTTCAGCAAACACCGCTTTGGCGTATGGCCGAGCGAGAGTTGTTAATTCAGCCATGTAAACCTCGCTTAAAGCTCGTCAGCTAATTTGTTCAACAGCTCGTTTTGAGCTGAAGCGTCGACTGACTTGCCAAGAATTTTAGCTGCGCCAGCTACTGCTAGCTCAGATACCTGCTTACGCAGTACTTCTTTAGCGCGGTTCACTTCTTGCTCAACTTCAGCTTGAGCACCAGCTAGCAAACGATCCCCTTCGCTACGAGCCGCTTCTTTGGCTTCGTCGACGATTTGGTTAGCACGCTTGTTAGCTAACTCGATGATTTCAGCTGCTTTTTCTTTGCTTTCACGGATTTGGGCAACGGCTTTTTCTTGAGCCAGTTCCAAGTCACGTGCAGCGCGGTTTGCTGCGTCTAGACCATCGGCAATTTTCTTTTCGCGTTCCTGCATCGCATTGAGCAGGTGAGGCCACACAAACTTCATGCAAAACAGCACGAAGATCGCGAAAGTAATGATCTGGCCGATCAGAGTCGCGTTTATGTTCACGCCAGAGCCCTCATGTTCGTTGATTAAGGAAGTTCGTTGTTACCAAAGAACCCTTAGGCAGCAAACATCAGGTACAAGCCCAGACCAACACCGATCATTGGAACTGCGTCCAATAGACCTGCGATCAGGAACATTTTACCTTGTAACATTGGACCTAGTTCAGGTTGACGCGCAGTGCCTTCAAGCAGACGACCACCCAACAGACCAAAACCGATTGCAGTACCTAGGGCACCAAGACCGATCATCAGAGCTGCAGCCAGGAATACCAGACCTTGTTCCATAATTATCTCCAAATAGAAGTTAAGTTAGTTAAAGTTAAGGGTTAAAAATTAATGATCTTCGTGCGCCATGCTCAAATACACGATGGTTAACATCATGAAAATGAACGCTTGCAGTGTGATCACTAGAATATGGAATACCGCCCAAGCCCATTGCAGGACACCACCAAGTAATGCCATGCCAACGCCAGCGGAGAACATTAATGCGATCAAGATGAAGATCATCTCACCTGCATACATGTTACCGAAAAGACGAAGCGCCAAAGAGATAGGCTTGGCCAGCAACGCAATCGACTCCAGGAAGAAGTTCACAGGAATAAATAGCGCTTGAACGATAGGGTTTTTCGCATTGAATGGATGCAGGGTCAATTCGCCCACGAAACCACCAATACCTTTGATTTTGATCGAGTAGAAGATCATCAAAGCAAATACAAATAGCGACATGCCCAACGTCACGTTCACGTCGGTAGACGGTACAACCTTCATATAATGCACACCGAAGGCACCGAAAATAGAAGGTAATACGTCAACTGGGATCAAATCCATGAAGTTCATCATGAAAACCCAAGTAAATACGGTCAGAGAAAGAGGAGCTACGACTTTATTTGCGCCGTGGAAGCCTTCTTTAACAGTGTTGTCGATAAACTCAACAACCATTTCGATAAAGTTCTGGAAGCCAGTCGGAACACCAGTGGTGGCGTTACGCGCTGCGCGCCAAAACAAAAACATAATCAGAGCGCCTAAACCAATAGACCAGCCCAGTGAGTCAACGTGAACTGCATTGAAACCCATTGCAGCAGCTTCTTCGCCGCCATGAGCCATAGTCCAAGTTGAACTGGTTAGTTCAGTGGTCGTGCCATCTTCGTTATGACGAACGTAGCCCGCCGGCAGTTTGCCGTAGGTTAAGTTGGTCAAATGGTGCGAGATATACTCTTGGGAGTTACCAGCCATTGTTCACTCTCAATTCAAAGGTTTATAAATTGGCGATCTTTGCTGAGGCTACGTGCCCCAGCTGCACTGTTATGAAGCCTGCAAACAGTGCCAGAACATTCAAAGGCTCGACGCGTTGAAAAATTACCGCAAAACTCAACGCTGTCAGCACAAACTTCCAGGATTCACCCTGGTAAAACGACTGTACAACTTGCACAGTGGATCTTGCTCCGCTGTAGCGGAATGCTCGCCATACGAAGTACGCATTGGGCAGGGCGCATGTTAACCCTCCTAATAGCGCCGAGTAGGCAGCGACATCGCTATACAACCAAGCCAACGAAGCAGAAAGAACGGTCAGAATCAGTTGTAACAACACAATTCTATAAACCGGTGGACGTGGTATCGATGACAACCTGTGCTCCACGTTTTAGTCAGATTTCTGCAACACCCAGTTTCAGGGCGCGGTGATTATATTGGCAAGGCCTGTCGGCTTCAACCGCTGTGGCGCTTTATCGCGCAATAAATGCGTATTTGAGTAGAAAAGGCAGGAATGAAGCGCAGATACCGAGCATTCACTCGATATTTCCGAGGCTTAGAGAAGGATTTTTGGATGTTTTGTCTGCAACTCGGGTCTATTTTCTAAGGACGAGGATTAATCGTGACCATAGGAGGAGCTACCGGAGGGGCGGGAGCTGCCGCAGGAGCAGGAACATTATTCAACTCTCGCGGTGTCGACGCCTGATCTAATTGATTGCGCTCTATCGTAGCAGCAGTTGTCGGCTCTTTATTATCGTCAATCACAACTTCCGTATGGCTATCGAGCCGTATCTCCGTTAGTTCGTCATCAGGCACTAGCTGCATAAAGCGTTTGTCAGCGAAAACGCTGGCGCTTAACGCTGAAGCTAATAGTAAAAGGAACAAAGAACGCATAACTTCGGCCTCGCAAGTTACTGAACTATCAGTCTGGATCAGTCGGCAGCGAAATGCGCGACTTAATAACCTTAATAATAGTCAGGATTGAGTAAGGTGGAGGCGAAACGAGTCAAATATGACAGAAAGAGGGGGATAGCTTCATGAAAGACATGAAACTATCGTTAACAACAGGAAGGAAAATATCGATCAGGCGTAAGAATACTGGCTTACTTAATGTGCTCAAGAATGCCATCAAGCTCATCTAAATTGGTGTAACTAATCACCAATTTCCCTTTACCCTTAGCGGTGTGCTGAATCGCAACCTTGGCCCCCAATCGATCCCCTAACATACGTTCTAGACGCTGCACATCCGGATTTGGTTTTTCAGTTGGCTTACTCTCAGTATTGGCACCGGATTGAATGTGGCGAACCAAAGCTTCAGTCTGGCGCACCGTTAAAGCACGACTAACCACCTGCACACCAGCATCGCTTTGCGCTTGCCCATCAAGGCCGAGCAGAGCGCGAGCATGACCCATTTCGATATCGCCATGCTCCAGCAAGCGCTTTACGTCTTCATTTAGATTCATTAAGCGCAACAAGTTAGCCACGGTCGCACGGTTCTTACCTACGGCTTCCGCTACTTCCATTTGCGTCAGCTCAAATTCGTGCTGCAAACGGTGCAACGCCATAGCCTCTTCCATAGGATTGAGGTTTTCGCGCTGAATGTTCTCAATGAGAGCCATCGCAATGGCAGCAGAATCCGGCACATCGCGAACCAATGCAGGCACGCGATCCATACCGGCTAACTGGCAAGCACGCCAGCGACGCTCACCCGCAATGATCTCGAAACGATCATCTTGGCCAGGTAATGGACGTACAACAATCGGTTGCATTAAACCTTGAGCACGAATAGACGCCGCTAATTCTTCTAGCGCTTCTGGCTGAATATCTTGGCGCGGCTGATAACGGCCGGGCTGCACAAACTCGATGGGTAAATGACGCAACTCACCTTCGGGTAGCTTTACCGGCTGGCTTTCTTCGCCCTCGGCCAACGGCTCAGTCGGAACCGCTGCAGCGCGCGAACTGGCCAAAAGGGCATCGAGGCCGCGCCCTAAGCCGCGTTTACGTTTTGTCGTCGTCATGCGTATTACCTAATCCTTTCTTTGCCGCTCAAACGGAGGCGGCAGCTGTCTTCTGTGCCGCTTTAGTGCGGCGATTCATTTCTCCGGCCAAGGCCAAATATGCCATCGCGCCGCGAGAGGTTTTATCGTATTTCAATGCTGGCAAACCAAAGCTTGGCGCTTCCGCCAAACGGACATTACGCGGTATCACCGTGCTGTAAACTCGATCGCCAAAGTGTTCGGTCAATTGGTTAGATACATCAACCGTAAGGCTATTACGCGGGTCATACATAGTGCGCACTAAGCCTTCAATTTGCAGAGCAGTATTTGGCCCTGATTGAATTGACTCAATCGTTTGCATCAAGGCGCTCAAGCCTTCCAGTGCGTAATATTCACACTGCATTGGAATTAAAACACCGTGCGCTGCAACTAATGCATTCACGGTTAGCATATTGAGTGACGGCGGGCAGTCGATCAGGATGTAGTCGTAATCAGGACGCACTTCAGCTAAAGCTTCGCGTAAACGCTGTTCACGACGCGGTAACTCCATCAGTTCGACTTCAGCTGCGGTAAGGTCACCGTTAGACGGTAAAACATCAAAGCCACCTTCTTCGCTGTGCTGCATTGCTTCAGCGGTGCGACAGCGCCCCGTTAAAACGTCATACAGCGAGCGTTCTAGATCATGCTTATCGACGCCGCTCCCCATCGTCGCGTTGCCTTGCGGATCAAGATCGATCAACAACACTCGACGCTTGGTCGCAACCAAAGACGCAGCCAAGTTTACCGCAGTCGTGGTTTTACCCACTCCGCCTTTCTGATTCGCGATAGCAATTATTTTACTCACAGATCAGCTTTCCTTTTACTTGGCTGGACGTTGTTAAGTGGACCGTTAAACATTGGCGGTAGGAATCAAACGCATAATGTGGCGCTCGCCCTCCACCCCGGGAATCTGTAATTCAAAACTCTCGGTTACTGCAAATTCACCACGCAAGTCATCGATTTCTTGCTGTGGATATTGGCCTTTCATTGCCAGAAAGTGCCCATGTTCAGCCCGTAAATGCTTACACCAAAAGGTCATATCCGCTAATGAAGCAAATGCGCGGCTGACAATAATATCGAAAGGCTCCGAGGGATGATATGCCTCAACTCGATCGTTCACTATGGTGACATTCTTTAAACCTAAATGTGTCACCGCTTGAAACAAAAATCGCGTCTTTTTGCCGTTACTGTCTAGCAAGGTAAAGGCGATATCCGGATTCATAATGGCCAAAATAATGCCCGGCAAACCAGGACCAGTGCCCACATCAATAACCCGCTGAGCACCCAACACATAAGGATTGACGGCAAGACTATCGAGTAAATGTAAGTTCACCATATCCTTGGGATCGCGAATCGCCGTCAGGTTATAAGCCTTGTTCCACTTTTGTAGCAGCGCTAAATATTCTTGCAGTGCGTACAATTGCTCTTCACTGAGAGCGATACCCATAGCGTCAGCGCCTTGGGTGATATTCGTGGCATAGGATTTAGTCGATGTGCTCATGGGATCTATCGTTTGGTTGTCGAGCGGCGCAGTTTATCACAAATCGCCACTCGCACCGCTCCTCGGTTCGCTGTACAGAACAGTCTTAACCAAAGCCATATCGTGATCTAACAAACGTCACCCTCTATACTGCACGCACTTTTTACTAAGACACCATTATGAATCCAATGACTGCGCCCAAATCTGCCCTAGTTCCATTACTCGCAGCTGCTATTGCCTTAGTCGTGGTGCACGGCTTTGGGCGCTTTATTTATACCCCGCTGATCCCACTGTTTGTGCAGGATGGTATTCTGACCTTGGCCCAAGCCGCTCAACTTGCCACTTGGAATTACGTCGGCTATCTAACTGGCGCCATGCTGGCCTTATTCAGCTATCAACGCGGGCTAGGCAAGATGGCGCTGACTCTAGCGCTTATTGGCAACGCCGTTATTACCTTTGGCCAAATATTTTCCGCTCAATATGAATCACTAGCCCTGCTGCGCTTACTGAATGGTATCTCCAATGGCGTGGTGTTCGTATTAGCACCCGCGTTAGTGCTGGAGTGGCTCGTCGCCAACAATAAGGCCCACCTTAGCGGGCTAATGTATTTAGGCGTTGGCGTTGGTTTGCTCAGCAGCAATGCTATTGTCGATGCCACCGAAATTTGGCTTACAGGCAATCAACGTTGGTTCCCTGCCGCGCTTATTTCAATGCCATTAGCATTGTGGAGTGCGTGGTACTTATCACATTTATCAAAAGGTACGCCGGCGCAAAGCCGCGACGACAATACCCCACTGTGGGATAGGGCAAGCACCCCGTTATTTCTTGCCTATACCGGTGCAGGCCTCGGCTATATTTTGCCCATGACGTTTTTACCCGCCGTCGCCCATGATTGGAATTTACAGCTCAACCCAAGTGCTTGGCTCCTTGTTGCCATCGCCTCAATTCCATCCACTATTATTTGGAATTCACTCGGCACTCGCCTTGGCGATCGTAATGCGTTAATCATCAATTATGCCGTGCAAGCGGTCGCCGTCGCCGCGATTCTCGTCATGCCTGAAGCAGCACTAGGTTTATGGATATGCGCTATCTTCATGGGCGGTAGCTTCCTTGGTGCAGTATTCCTGACCCAACGCCTCGCAAGAACCCTGCACCCGCATCAAGGACCGCGATTAAGCGCAGCCTTAATCGCACTCTATGGAGTCGCGCAATTAGTCGGACCAATTTTGGCCGAAGTGGGCATCAATATGGGCGCGACACTGGCGGCAACCTTTATTTGGGGCTTAGGCGCTTGTATCTGGGGAATGGTTTTGATGTTCTGGGTGCCAACCAAGCGGACACACTAGTCCGCACTCTATTTCTTAAACGGTATCCTTATATAAATCAGCCTTTAAGCTTCGTTTAAGTAAGTGCCCGTTATTCTGCAAACCTACAGCAGAATTACTGGAGCGCACATTGTGAACAATCCCATAGCAAACAACCCAACCGTTAAAGTTTGGGACCCTTTGGTCCGTATCTTTCACTGGTCGTTGGTTTTCTTTTTCTTTCTCGCGTATTTCACCGAAGACGATTTTGAAACCATTCACACTTGGTCTGGTTATACCGTGGCAGCTCTGATCGGCTTCCGTATTGTTTGGGGGCTAATCGGCACTCATCATGCGCGGTTCGGCGATTTCGTTGCGTCGCCAAGTACCATTTGGCGCTATGTCGTTGCCATCCCCGCAGGTAAAGCAAAACGCTACATCGGTCATAACCCTGCCGGTGGCGCTATGGTCATCGCCCTGATTCTGTCCTTGGCGGGCACGACCCTTTTTGGCATGGCGCTTTACGGAGCCGATGAACAAGCAGGGCCGTTAGCAGGCACTTGGATTGCAACATTCGACGAACACACGCTGAAAGAAATCCATGAATTCTTCGCCAACTTCACCTTAGCCTTGGTCGGCTTACACGTTGCAGGTGTGATTTTTAGTAGCTTTCATCATCGCGAAAACTTGCCCCGCTCTATGGTGACTGGCCGCAAAGAATCCCGCGCTGATGATGTAAATACCTCACGTAAAAACAGCTGAGACAAACCTAATGAAATCCATCACTCAGATCATTGCACTCGTCGGGCTAATGCTTAGCCCACTCGCAAGTCATTGCGTACTAGCGGATGCGACAACGCAATTGCAAACACTCGCGGCAACGGGTTCAGGCCCCTTCAGTGCCAGCGCTGGAGAAGCATTTTGGAATCAATCCTTTTCCAATGGTGGCGAACAGCGCAGTTGCACCACGTGCCACGGCAAAGACCCTGCACAATCAGGCAAACACCAAAAAACCGGCAGAAGCATTGCTCCTATGGCGGTGAGTGCGAACCCAGAACGCTTCGCTGATCGCACCAAAACCGAAAAGTGGTTCTTACGCAACTGCAAATGGACGCTAGGACGAGAATGCACTGCCCAAGAAAAAGGCGATGTCATCACTTGGCTAAATCAGTATTAATCGAGAGAGAACAATGAAACCAATACTTAACACTCTGCGCTATACCACCGGTATCTTGATGCTCGGCGGTGCTTTAACCCTAGGGCTGTATGGACTCAGTTCCATCAATAATCTGTCATTTGCGGATGAAGACGATGATGACCACGAACGCAGTAATCGCTACAGCGAAACAAGCGAGAAACGTTATAACCAAGAGGGCAGTTACAAAAAGGAGGGAAGCAGTAAAAATATAGAACCGACGCCAACGCCAGGCACGACGACTGCTGATGCTGCGGCTTATAAAGCGGAATGCGGCAGCTGCCACATTGCCTACCCAGCACACTTCCTCCCAGCTCGTAGTTGGCACGCCATTATGACAACACTGGATGATCACTATGGCGACGATGCCACGGTTAGCGATACAGCCCAGGCAAATATTTTGGCCTATCTCAGCGCTCACAGCGCGAGTAACCATAGCCGTATGATGGCCAGTATTCGCGACAGTGTAACTCCCATGCGCATTACAGAACTGCCATACTACAAGCGCAAACACCGCGAAGTACCAGAGCGTTTAGTACAAGGTAACCCAGAAGTCAGATCGTTCAGTCAGTGTGATAGCTGCCACAAAAACGCCGCAAAAGGAAAATTCGATGAAGATAACGTGGTTATTCCTGGCTATGGCCGTTGGGACGATTAATCCCGCATTTGCAGAAAAGCACCCAAACGCGGCACAGGTCAGGGCATGGGTAGAGCAGGGTGAGATACTATCACTTGAATCTATCCTGCAACTTACCCCGCTCGGTGGCGAACTTCTGGATGCCGAAGTCGAATGGGAAAAAGGCATGCTAACGTACGAGTTAAAGTGGCTGGATGCACAAGGACAAAGGCACGAAGCTTATGTCGATGCGCGTACCGGAAAAGTTATTAAAGTTGAGTCCGAGAACGATTGAGGCCAGCCAAACGTGAAGCTCCTGCTAATTGAAGATGACACACAACTGACCGATTCCTTGCAGCCCATACTGCGCCATGCAGGCTATGCCGTCGAGATTGCTCACGACGGCATAGAAGGTGAATTTATGGGCAACGAACTGCAACCAGACCTCATCGTCTTGGACCTTGGCCTGCCTAAAAGAGGAGGTTTGGAAGTACTTACAAACTGGCGAGCGTCAGGAAATAAAACGCCAGTTCTAATTTTAACGGCCCGCGACTCTTGGCACGAACGTGTGCAAGGGCTAAAAGCTGGTGCCGATGATTACCTCGGCAAACCCTTTCACAGTCAAGAATTACTAGCGCGCTTAGAAGCCATCAATCGTCGCCAAGTCGGTCAAGCCAGCAATCAACTGAGTTGGCGTGGAGTGAGTTTAGATTCCGAACGTCAACACGCAACCACCAACGATGGCCGTGTTATCGAACTCACCGGTATTGAGTTTCGTTTGCTACGCTACTTGATGCTGCATCCCAATGACGTGCACTCGAAAACCCGCCTAAGCGAACATGTCTACGAAGAAGACCAGTTAAAAGACAGCAACGTGATGGAGGTTTACATCAATCGGCTGCGCCAATATTTTGGTAAAGACTTTATCGAAACCCGGCGCGGCCAAGGCTATCAGCTAGCACCTGAGTTAACGCCATGATTTCGTTACAGCAGCAGCTAAGACGCCAATGGCTGATCACTATTTTGCTCATCATGCTGCCGCTACTGTTATTAGCCGATTTTGGCGTGCGTCAGCTCGTCACCGATACCGTCATGAGCCGCTTACAGCATGATGCCGACAGTCTTATCGCGGCATTAAGCCACAATGAGAATGGAGAATGGCAACTCGACGACAGCCATCTCGGTACCTTGTATCAACGCGTGTATTCCGGCCACTATTTTGCCATTCGCGATGAGCACGGCACGGACTTGCGTAGCCGCTCGCTCTGGGACAAACAAGCGCCCGTTATTACCCTCACTTTTGGTGAACAACAAAAGTGGCAACAACTTGGTATTCAAGGCGATCAGCTCGCCGAACAATGGCTCAATTGGGCCAAAGGTATTCGGGTGCAAGACCACGATTTCACCATCTGGGTCGCCGAAGATATTACTCCCCTGAACAACCAACTCAATCGCTACCGCATAGCTGCGATATCGCTATTGGCAATGGCCTTAGTCTCTTTAATGCTGATCCAGCGCTACCAGTTAAGCCGCGCCTTTGCGCGTCTGGAGCCATTGAAACAGCAACTACGCGCGCTGCGCTTTGGTGAAAGAGATGACTTAAATGCCGCTTCTGGGTTGTACCCACAAGAGGTGCAACCACTGGCCGAAGAAATCGACCGCTTGCTCAGCCTGCTACAGCAACGCGTAGGTCGTTCGCGCAATGCCTTGGGTAATCTTGCCCACGAAATGAAGCGACCACTGCAACAACTGCAACTTCTGGCCGAACAACTGGATGCTTCGCATCAAATCGAGCAACGCGACGCACTATCACGCCTAAGTCGATTAGTAGAGCGCGAGTTAAAACGTGCGCGTATTGTTGGAATGTCATCCCCCGGACGCCAGCTCAAACTGGCCGAAGATCTACCACCATTGCTGCAAATACTTGGGCAACTGTATCCACAGGCGCGAATACATGCGGCCTACGACCAAGATGCCGTGCTACCGCAAGATCATGACGACCTACTCGAACTACTCGGCAATTTACTCGACAACGCCTGCAAATACGCCGGTGGAGAGATCCAGCTCAGTATCGAAGCGTATCAACACCAAGACCAGGACGACCAAGCCGGTTGGCGAATACAAGTACGCGACCAAGGGCCGGGCATTGAACCGAATCAATGTAAGCACTTACTACAGCGCGGAATCCGTCTGGACGAGCACAGCGCTCAAGGCGATGGGCTTGGTTTAGCCATCGTCAGCGATATTGTCGACAGTTATCACGGCAGCCTTGAGCTTGCTGCAAACCGGCCGCATGGACTTAGCGTCGTTGTGACATTACCCACCGCAACCGGTCGCTGATCGCTGTCGGTTAGAAATACCCCTCACGCTTTTTCTTTTCCATAGAGCCCGCTTGGTCAGCATCCAATAGCCGCCCCTGACGTTCACTGGTGCGTGCGGTCAACATTTCAGCAACAATGCCTTCAAGCGTTGTCGCACGACTTTCCACTGCGCCGGTTTGTGGATAACAACCCAAAGTGCGGAAGCGAATCCAGCGCATTTGCAAAGATTCCAGCTCCTTAGGCGATAAATACGGACGCATGCGTTCATCATCTAGAGCAAGAATTTGACCGCTATCGTCATCGACCCAACTGAGGCGTTCGGCAGCAAAATAGAGCGGTACTATGTCGATCTTCTCCTTGAGGATATACAACCAGATATCCAGCTCAGTCCAGTTCGAGAGCGGGAATACGCGCACCGACTCGCCTTTTTTGATCTTACTGTTGTAGATCGACCAAAGCTCCGGGCGCTGCGCTTTCGGGTCCCAGACATGATTAGCACTGCGTACCGAGAACACACGTTCTTTGGCACGCGATTTTTCCTCATCGCGCCGGGCACCGCCCAACGCCGCATCAAAACCGTAATGGTCCACTGCCTGTTTCAACGCCGCCGTTTTCATTTGATCGTTGTACTTTACCGAGCCAGATTCAATCGGATGAACACCCTCCGCTAACGCCGCCTCATTAATATGAACATGCACCTGCAAATCGTGCTCTGCCGCTAGTCGATCACGGAAGCGTGCCATTTCGGCAAACTCCCACGTGGTATCAATATGCAGCAACGGGAAGGGCACTCGACCGGGATAAAATGCCTTACGCGCCAAATGCAGCATGACGGTAGAGTCTTTACCAATGGAATAGAACATACAGGGGTTATCAAACGCGGCTGCGACCTCACGAATAATGTGAATGGCTTCTGCTTCAAGCCACTGCAAATGCGTCATGCGTCTCTCAATAACATCAAGCATTCCGAACCTCCTGCCAGCCGCTGGCTGTGTATTGTTTGCTGACCCCCTCATCGGTCAGATGGAAAATATAAAGCCACTGGTTGTCGACTAACTGCCGTACGTTGTCATGCTGACTAATGATGCTCGCGATGGCCTCTTGCGGAGCCTGAATATAAACACTCAAGCGTAAGGGTTCGTGCACCCACTGCTGTCCATCGTGCAGTGACTGCTGCGAAAGACCAATGCGCAAGTCACCGCCATTGCCTTCAAAAACACCAAGATTGCCACCCACGACGTTGTGCAGCACCTTGTTGCCACTGCCAAATTTCAGTGGATCGGTAACCGAGGCGTTGTATTGCATATTAATCCAATGGGTAACGATCATAGGCGCGGTCATAATTTGCTCCAGTACGGCGAAGCCTTCATCGTCTTTGCTGTCATAGTCGTGCAAGAAGGCACGACCATCAAAGTTCAGACCACGGGTACGCTGACGCGGTGCCACGATAAATGCACTATTACCTGCTAGCCCCCACTCAGGGCGAACTTCCGACCAATCGAGCGCGCGACGCTGGATCGCCGCATCCAGTTTTTCTGGCTGATTAAAAAAGGCTTCATCGGCCAAACCTAAACCAACAGCACGCTCGCGCTGCGCTAACACAGTGGCATCCTTGAGCCATTGCGTACCAAGCTCCGATACTTGGCCAAAACATTGGATATGATCCGTTGTGGTGTTGTGCAACGCAGCGATAAAACGAGTACTCGTCGGAATAACCCAGCCACGGTCGGCCAATGCGGCGCGTACACCTTGGTTGTTCAACAACTGGGCAAGAACCTGCACGTTCACCGCTCCGGTCTGGCCCCCACAAGCACCGCAATCCAACCCTGCGGCATGAGGATTGTTGGTGGTATGACTACCATGACCAACGAGCAACACCTCGGACGCGAACCGTTTGATACTCATGGCTTTCAGAATACCTTCGACCAAATCCGTTTTTTCCACCAGAGTTAAGCTCGGCTCCCCCTTCCACAAGGTCCACTCTCCAGTCACCGGCATATCATTCACCGGATGCGCCTCGGCACTGAGGCCAAAGGTTTTACGCAGCAATTTCGCGACATAACTCAAGCCCGCGGCTTCAACCATGCTGAATGACGTCACCGCCCCACGGCTAAAGTCAGACCACGCCGCATTGCTCTCTTGCTGCGCTCGACGACTTACCGCTAATGCTTGCGCCTTAAAACCGCCTTCACTCGCGCGTAAACCCGCCGCCAATAAACCCGGAAGTTGTGGCCGATTAAGATCAGTACCAACGGGGGTGTAGACTAAAGGGATGCCAAAAAAACCGGCAAAACCGAATGTCTGAATCTTGCTACTCTGCGCTTCGAATGCACGACGCATCACCTCGGAGCGCACATCAATGCAAAACACCGCCTGCAATTTAGGTTGTGGCGAGGCTGCTAACGGTTTTTGCAGAAGGATCTGCTGTTCCTCGCGCTGGCGCGCCAGTTCTGCCGCCCGCTGCCATATCCACAAGGGTTTCTGTAACTGCTGCTGTGATTCGATCAGTGAATTAATTTGTGGAAGCTGGCCGTACCACTGCTGTTGCAACAGTTGCGATGCCTGTTGATGCCGCCATTGCCAGTGACGCCAAAGCGCTAATTCCCAGCCCAACCGGATTGCAATGAGCTGCGGCAACGCATCGTCGCTGCCGCCATCCAAGTGCGACTGCCAACGCTCAAAAGCTAACCACGATGCCCAACCATTGATGTCGAGTAGCAACGCATGGGTATAGGCTTCGATCTGCGCGGGTGTCGAAAAACCAAGCTCCTCCAAAGCAATCAAAATCAACGCTTGAGGGTCATCTGGCAACTCACGAAATGCCTTCGTCAAACCCGGCTCCCCCATCAGAATGGCAATACCTTGATCAACGCGGATCTGCCTTACCCAACTCAGGTATAAATTGTTGTGCGATTCATGACCTTGTTGCTGACAAAAGGCCGCACAGAACTGACTAATTTGATGAGTAATTTCATCTCGCCAAGCCATCTTATGCTGGCTATCGCGGGTACTATCGAGCCAGTCGGATACGTTGTGCCAATGCGCTTGCTTGTTCGAGTGATTCAACGCCCGCAATAAAGTATCAATATCTTCAGGCGCGTTAGCCTCAGCCGCGGCAGCCAGCAAATCGATCTCACGAATCTGACTGCGCTGCCATAAACGCGCATAGTACTCTGCTGGCATCAGACAACGAATACGGCCCAGCGCTTCAAGCCGAGCGGCTACAGCAGGGAATGGCTGATCGCGCATCTCCCAAAGAGGATTCACTGCAATCAACTGATCAAGCGGCCATGTTGGCGCAACACGCTGTCCTGCCGCGTTCACCGCAGCCAAACGCGCCGCATATTCTGTAGAAACCGTCTGTGTTTTCATGACAATTGCTCCGTACGACCCTTAGCCGCCAGTAGTTGTTGTGCTAATTGTTCAGAATTTTGCATAGGTGCCAGTTTAGGATTGGCGCGCACAGGTAAACGCGCTGGCCATAGGCGCAAGGTAATACGGGTAAACCATTCGTCTAAATAGAAACCGGCAAATAAGGCGACCGATAACCGCTGCATCGACGGCCAATGCGAACGCCAGCGCAGCAGCCACCAAGTTACAAACAAGACTAAGAACAACCCAGACGCCCACCAATCTGCCGCACTGAAAAGTTCAGGCCGCACGGTCTCGCCCAAATTGCCCGCAAGAGGCTGCATCAAGACTTTAAGCAGGCTGTAAGCCAGCGCTAATGAAACGGCCAAAGTGAGTGATCGCAACCAAACAGCGGAAAAGATCGATCCCTGACCGCTCTGTGCCAGAAAAGCCGTCAACGCCAGAGCCAAGAGTAACCAGCTGCTGAGTAACTGCGAGACAGGATGTAAATATGCCGACAACCAAGCCGCGCCAACGACGACAGCCGTTGCCGGAACAACCACGACAAACCATTGGCGCAACCCAGGCGGCGGTGAAACAAGTAACGATTGCTGAATATGTTGCTGCACGGCCGAGCCGGAACTGAGAAATGCCCAAGCCTTATATGACGAATGAGCGAGTAGATGCAGTAACGCTAGCTCCACCAAACCCAGTGCACACTCAAGTAGCATCAGTCCCATTTGCGCACTCGTCGACCAAGCCAGCCGTACTTTGACACTGATACGGGTGGTCATAATCAAGGCCGCTAATACTGTGGTTAAACCTGCAACGACCAGCACTAACCACTGCGCCGCAGCCACCTGTAAGAACAGAGGGGCAAAAAGAATCAATAAGAAACCACCTAAGTTGATCACCCCAGCATGTAGCAGGGCAGATACTGGTGTAGGCGCTTCCACGACTTGAATCAACCAGCCATGAACCGGTAACTGAGCGCACTTAATCAGAGCTGTTAGGGCAATCAGTACAGCGGCGATCTGCTCGCTCAAATTGAGTTGAGCCGGAGCCTGATACGCGGCCAAAATCGTATCGATATGAGCACTACCATGCTGTTGCCAGAGCAAATAAAAAGCGGTTAACAACGAGGCTTCTGCCACTCGTGCCAGTAAGAATTTTTTATGTGCCGCCAGCGCTGCTCGAGGGCGATCGGGGTAAAACATCAATAACTGATGTAAGGCTAGGCTTATTGCAATCCAACCCAGCACGAACAGTAGAAGATGATTGCTGATAAACACCAGCGCAACCGCCGCGAGCGTGAGCAACAGCCAGCGTAGATAACGGCCAAAGCCGGGCTCTGCGGCAAGATAGCGGTACGAGAATTTAACCACCACCAGAGCCATTACACTTAACAGCACCAGTAAGGTTAGCCGCAGAGGAGAATCACTGAACCAATGCAGATCCGCGTCAGGAAGCATAAAGGATGAGGCAACAGCGGTGAGTGTGAATACGGCAACGAGTTGCACCGCACGCCAAGCAAAACGCCAACGCTGGTGATCGTTTAAAGCAAAGCGCCGGGTCTGCAAACCGGCAGGCATGGCGGCCAATATCAGTGTTAGCGGGATCGCCGCCAACACCGTGGCCATCAGCAGAGAGGAAATACTCATGGTACGCAACCTCTGGTTATGGGATTAGGTGTGCGTTCAGTATCTCTGCGCTGGTCATTGCAAGTAAAATAGATATAAACTCATAATTCATTCACTTTTTGAGAACGATTGAGTGAGCCGCCTAAATTATCATCATCTTCATTACTTCTGGCGCGTCGCCACCCTAGGCAACCTGACGGAAGCCGCGCGCCAGCTGCATGTGTCGCAGTCGGCACTGTCTGCGCAAATCCGCGCGTTAGAAGAGAGTATGGAAACGAAATTGTTTGAACGTAGCGGTCGCCGACTAGTGCTGACGGCCACAGGGCAGCGAGTGCTAGGCTATGCCAACGACATTTTTAGCCGCGGTGAAGAACTCGAATCATTACTGCGCCATGGCGTAGAACCGGAATATCAGCAGCTGCGTATTGGTGTGTTATCTACTATGTCGCGTAACTTTATCGAGGGATTTATAGCGCCCTTAATCAATCAACCTAAAGTTCGCTTTAGTCTGCATGCGCGCGGCATGGCCAATTTGTTAAATGGCTTGGCGAATCATCAATTTGATCTGATTCTTACCAACAGCAACGTTACTGCTGATGATCAGGATACGCTGTGGCAAAGCCAATTATTGGCGCGCCAACCACTCGCCGTGGTTGGGCCTAAAGGGCAAAAGCCGACGACTAGCTTTCCGCAAGGTTATACGGGAAAGCGCTGGGTGCTACCGACCACACGAACGGAATTACGTACCGCTTTCGATGGTTTTTGTAGCCGCTGGAATTACGATCCTGATGTACAAGCAGAAGCCGATGACATGGCCATGTTGCGTCTGCTGGCACGAGACACAGGCGCATTGACGGTACTGCCGCCGGTGGTGGTAAAAGATGAAATAGCCCGAGGCACATTGCAAGAATTTATGACCCTGCCAAATGTGTACGAGAGCTTTTATGCGGTAACCGTTAAGCGCCAATTTGTATCGCCGGTGCTAACTGAATTACTCGCACAGCATAGCGGTTAATAGACAATTTTCGTTGCTATTAACAACCGCGCGTCACGACAAACTCATCGTCATCGAGGTTCTTTTGCGCAAACGTCAGCTGATAATTCACCTGATGCAAAATATCCGTGCTCGAACGCCGTAATTGCATGCGCGCCAATAACTCAGTAAAAAGTAAATCTTCGACATAAGCCGCGTTGGTTTTCACCTCAGCCACAACCGCGTCATCCATTTGCTGAAGAAGACTATTCACAATCTGCTGTTCACCACTCATGACATTGCCCTAACACAACGAATTAGCTTCCATTGTGCAACAGACAAAAAAAACGGGCTTGATTCGCATCAAGCCCGTTGGGTGTTGTTTGTGCCTAACTAGCAGCAAAAAAAGATTAAAATTTCGCGTAACGAGCTTAAATCATCCCTTACGATAAATCCGCTGTAGGCCGAGCTCTAAACCAAACAACTTAAACACCTGATTTAGAGAATTGACCGTTGGGTTGCCTTCGTCCATTTCAATGGCTGCCAAAGTGCGGCGTGATACGCCACATAACTTCGCAAATTCATGCTGATTTAAACGCGCAATATGTTTGCGTAAAATACGGGTAGCACCACCCAACGTTAACTGGCCCGACGCGACAGATTGCTCGACCAAAGCCAACAACTCAGCTCGTGACATGTGCGCCAGCTCGTTATCTGGAATATCGGTTATCCCGCTCATGGTAACAGCCCCCATGTTTTTAGGCGTTCCTCTGTGCCAGGTAAATTTAAACTAGCCACGTGATGATTTAATACTTCATCCGGAACGCCACACTCCTCCGCTAAACGTTTTAACGGGGCCAATTTTTTGGCAAAATCACAAAGACCACTCCACAAAGCGTCGCAATTAACTTGGGCTGCGGCACTGGCTTCCGCACAAATTCCTCGCCAATCATAGCGTCCGCCCAGTTCATTCTCATTGCTCCAACGGCTGGTGCGAGTAATGCCAGAGTCATCCAATACCATTGGTGCCAAATCGTAAATAGGCGCCAACTCAATTTCACCTTCCCAGCGAATAATTGAGGTATTACGGCCATGGTTATCGCTATTTCCCAATACGATATTGAGAAGATCGCGGCGTAAATATTCAACAACCATTTTCTCAACATCATCTTCTTGGCCAGCATCTCGCCAATCATCCGCAAGCTGTTTTAAATAAACGCCATGCGACACGGTTGCGCCCGGCTCTGTGTTACCAACCAGCGAGTAGAGTGATTCAATGGCGCAGCGATACATACCGTCTACACCTTTCAATCTGTCGAAGCGAGGCAACCAAAGGCTAGGAGTCGTGATGCGCTTTTCTTCATCGGCACCAAAATAACTCACGTTTGCTGATTCAGATTGATTGGTTTCATATTGGGCGTAACCCACAACATTTAACCCCAGTCGTTTAGCTAGCCGATAATACGCAGCCTCAGTTTCTAGCACTAAAATATCCGAGGCTAACGGGCGACCTTGGCTCGAATTTTGACGCGGGAATTTAACCAGAAAAAATTCGTTGGCATCGCTATCAGGTAAAGAAGCTTCGGGATAGTACAGTCCATCTTGCCCAGAAATTAGCTGAAACTTAGGTGCGTCACCGCCAGCCCCCGATGCCCCACCGACGGCGGCACCATGTTCACGGGCGTAGTCTAGAAAATGGGTGTCACGGGAAAGGACATCCGCCATAGCAAAACCCAATGGCGCTATATCGCTATCTGAGCAACTCTCTTTGACTCGCATATTGCCGATAGGCGAACGTGAACCCAGCCGTAACAAATGCAGATCCTGCTGCGCACCATCCATAAGATTTTCGCGCTGCAACCAATAGCGGCGGCCAGCACCCATTGGCATAACATCAAACAAAAAGGCCGGCCAGATATCGCATTCATGCGGGAAAAAGTCTATGGGATAACGCATGCTGACACGCGCCGCTAAATTGCTTTGGTGTTTTGCTACATATGAAGCGTTGTATTCTAGACTGACGCGTCCGTGACGGCCCTTATCTGGCTCATGAAACGTCAACACGCAAGCATCCAACCACTGGCCATCAAGATAAGTCTGAAGCGTTAAGGTTTCCATCGGCTCACCGGATAATGCATTTTAATGCACTATTATTACTCTCAGGTCGAAATAAGTGCAATAAAAAGCACTAAATCCTCAAAATATTGAATCTAAGTGCAATTTATTACACTTTCAGCGACAGCATTCTTAATACACAAGAGCACATAAGCTAGGATAAAAAACGGGCTTGATTCGCATCAAGCCCGTTGAGTGTTGTTTGTGCCTATTTAGTGGCAAAACACCACCTAAGCACTCATCTTGGTCGCCATATTGCGTTTTTTCAGATGAATCAAAATCTGGCTAATCGCAGCAGGGGTGATACCGGACAAACGCGAAGCAACGCCCAGTGTTTCTGGCTGCAAGGTGCGCAGTTTTTGCTTCACTTCGTTCGATAAGCCACCGATGGCATCGTAATCCAAATCAACCGGCAATTTAGTACTTTCATAGCGACGCGATTGTTCGATTTCTTCTAGCTGGCGTGCAATATAACCATCGTACTTGGCTTGAATTTCGACCTGCTCGGCCACTTGTGGGTCGGCCACTGGCTCGCCTTTAAACTGCGCGACTTTGGCGTAATCCAAACCCGGGCGCTTGAGCAAATCGTGCAGGCTATATTCGTGATTAATCGCAGCTTCGCCCATGTCTAATAGCGCTGCGGCTTCTGGGGTATTCGGTTGCACCCAAGTCGTTTTAAGACGCGTCACTTCTTGCTCAATGGCTTCGCGCTTAGCCGAAAATGCGGCCCAGCGTTCGTCATCAACTAAACCTAAATCACGACCAACTTCGGTTAAGCGCAAATCAGCGTTGTCTTCACGCAATACCAAACGGTATTCCGCACGGCTGGTGAACATGCGGTACGGTTCTTTGGTGCCCATGGTGATTAAGTCATCGACCAACACACCGATATAGGATTGATCGCGGCGCGGTACCCAAGCGTCTTTTTCTAACGCGCGCATAGCGGCATTCACACCGGCCAAAAGGCCTTGCGCACCAGCTTCTTCATAGCCTGTCGTACCGTTGATCTGGCCAGCAAAGAACAAGTTATTCACAAACTTGGTTTCGAGGCTGTGCTTCAAATCTTGCGGATCAAAATAATCGTATTCGATGGCATAACCCGGACGCGTGATGTGCGCGTTCTCGAAGCCGACCATGCTGTGAATAAGATCCAACTGCACATCAAACGGCAAGCTGGTTGAGATGCCATTCGGGTACAGCTCGTTGCTATTTAAACCTTCTGGCTCCACAAAAATCTGGTGGCTGGTTTTATCAGCAAAGCGCGTAACTTTATCTTCAATCGACGGGCAATAACGCGGGCCAATACCTTCAATCACACCGGCATACATAGGCGAGCGATCAAGGTTATTGCGAATAATCTCGTGAGTACGCTCGTTGGTGTGGGTGACGTAACAGCTAATTTGTTCAGGGTGTTGAGAGACCGAGCCCATAAACGACATCACAGGCAGCGGTGTATCGCCCGCTTGCTCTTGCATCACCGAAAAATCAACGCTGCGACGATCAATACGCGCCGGTGTTCCGGTTTTTAAGCGGCCAACGTTAAAGGGCATTTCGCGCAAACGCTTCGATAAAGCATTTGATGGGGGATCACCCGCGCGACCACCGCTGTGGTTTTCCATACCAATGTGGATAAGTCCGCCCAAAAACGTACCAGCGGTTAACACTACGCTGGTCGCATGGATGCGCATATTGGTATTGGTGACGACACCGCAAACCGTGCTGCCCACGCCATCACCTTGCACGATTAGATCGTCGCAAGCGGCTTGGAAAATATCGAGATTGGGCTGGTTTTCAACAATATTGCGGATCGCAGAACGATACAAAGCACGGTCGGCTTGGGCACGAGTGGCACGCACCGCTGGGCCTTTGCGGCTATTCAAAATACGGAATTGAATACCGGCCAAGTCGGTTGCTCGCGCCATTGCACCGCCAAGGGCGTCGATTTCTTTCACCAAATGGCTCTTACCGATACCACCAATCGCTGGATTACAGGACATCACACCGACCGTATCGGTGTTATGCGTGAGTAATAGGGTCTTACAGCCAGTACGGGCCGCTGCTAATGCAGCCTCAGTACCAGCATGACCACCACCAATCACAATGACGTCATAGCGAACGGGATAATCCACAAGCCACCTCAATATTCGTTCGTGCAGAAAAGGGCGCGCATTATAACAGCGCTGTAGAAAAACCCCATAGCATTTGGATAGTTTTTGATCAGAAGAATTATTAACACGATCAAGTAAACAAAAGCGAGTTGTGAATACTAGTTATCCACATTGTGAGTAATCTAGCTGAAACCTTTTGATTTCAAGGCGTTATGGCTGTTGATAAACCTGTTCACTAATGTGGACAAGTATTATCACGCCAACTGATACAAAAGTTATTCCAACACAAATAACACTTTAGTCTTAGGTTTTTCCCCACTAATCAACAGACTTATCCACAGCTAAATGGTCGTGTCTGTCGTTGTATCAGTGGTGGTATCCGTTGTTGTGTCGGTTGTCGTATCTGTCGGTGTATCCGTCGCGGCTGGGGTGAAGCTCATAAAGAGCAGCTCATCACTTTTACGAATAAAAAACTCTAGGTCACCATCAACGTTAACGGCTGCATACCCAGGTGCATTAACCACGTTAAATTCAGAGCAATTTTTGCGTTCTGTCATTTCCACCTGATACAGCGTCTGATTTTTATCTAATAGCCGAATTGCCCCGTTAAATGTACAGCCGGAGGCATCGGTGCTAATGCCTTTAAACGTAACGCGATCCGAAAGCGCGGTTAGATAAAGCTCATACCCTGTGGATAACCACTGCCCATCAATCGCGTTAAGCGCGGAATTATTCTCCCAAGTACCATCATTGGTTAACGAGAAGCTGCCGCCAACCGTAGATGTTTCGTAATCTCCTACCAAAGTGTCATTTTCAGCGCTGCTGCTAAACAACAAGCCACTTAATAAATAGTCCTCGGCTAAACCACCGGCAACGTACTGTTCTGCACTGGTATCCGCATCAATAAAGTCATAACCCTCAAGCGTGATATCCGCGAGCTTGGTTTTATCATCGAGATCGACCGTACCGTAATAGCCCGTAGCCTCATCAAAAGCGAACACATTTCCGTTATAAATCAATACTCTAAGCGTTCCTGCTTGATCAAATTGGCCATCCCATAAACCATTGAGCAGCAAGGTAGGATCATCCACAACCTCACCTTGCTCGTTAACGATGTCCTTCGGCGCTTCTTCGGCGATGCATCCAACCAACAAGGTCGCCATTAATCCTAAAAATAGACTTCGCACAATGGAGCTCCCAACAAAACATAAAAACGAATTAACCTATAGCTTAGTTAACGGCAGGCTTTTCGTTGGCTTTAGTCATGATACTTGTGTGAAAAATCAGACCAACTTAGGTCAGTGACGCAAAAAGCAGTCTGCCAATTCAGACGTTTACCGTTAATTAGCACTCAGGCATTGCACTTCTAACGCTTGGTAGACTTGAATGTGTTCTCACAGGGAGGAATCGTTATGTCAGAAACTCGCACGCACCTAAAAGCACTCGCCACCGATCAAATACGCCATGCCAACTTAGCCGCCGCTAGCTTTCGTGAGCTAGGAAAAGCAGCAGGCATTAAATCCAGCTCAGTGCATTATCACTTTCAAAGCCGCGATAAGTTACTCACAGAGCTACTGCAAGATTACGATACCGACTTTTTTGATCGCCTCGATCTTATGACCGAAGGCATGACCAAGCCGCGCCAGCGTTTACTTGCGCTGTTCAGCATTTTTGAAGACTCTCATAAACACCAGTTACAGTGTATGAGCTTGGCTTACGCTGCGTCTCAGCACGAACTTAGCCCTGCCAGTTTAGAGGCCGTCGATCACTTTTTAAGCCGCTTAGAAGAATGGGTGACCGATACACTCGCGAATGCACGTTTATTACCTATGCCACGCGAGCAGCTCGCGCGTGTTTTAGTCAGCAGCCTTGAAGGCTCATTACTGTTTGATCGCCTTCACAGCGAACCAAGACATTTGCAGGCCACCAAAGATTGGATCTGTACCTTATCCAGTTTGTAAGCTGTCATTAAGTCAAATCAGGCCTATTCCTCGTGTGTATAGGCCTGCAAGCACCTGCCAGATACTCATATTGTGATTTTCAGTCACACTTTGTCCTTAGTTAACCTGTCACATTCAACCTGCCGGTTCTATCGTTGTTTAAACACTTATAAGAAGTAGGCAAGGTTATGAAAAAGTCAGCAAGAGAAATCAGCGCTGAAGTTACTTTCCCAGGTCGTAAAATGGACTTTGGTTTTGAATTTAAAGATCTTCCGCGTTATTGGAATGATAACGATCCCTTCAAAACTCATTTTATGAATGCTTTGTCGTGCCTATTTTTAGAAGGTGAGCGTATGTTCATCGACGCCGTGCGCGATCATCAGCATTTAATTACCGACCCGCGCCTGCAAGAGCAGATCAAAAGCTTCATTAAACAAGAAGCTATTCATGGCAACGAGCACCATCAGTTCAGCAAATATCTCGACAGCTTAGGCTATCCGGCCACGAAGGTAGAAGCCTTCGAACGCAAAGAAAAAGTGTGGATGAAAAAGTGGATGCCAGCACGTCGCCGCTTAGCGATTACCTGCGCGGTAGAACACTTTACCGCTATTCTTGCTCATCAAGTGCTTACCAATCCAGAAGCAACAGAAGGCATGGATCCACGCTTTAAAGAAATGTGGCTATGGCATGCCATTGAAGAAACTGAACATAAAGCCGTCTGTTTTGATGCGTATGAAGCTACCGGTGGTAAATACTTTATGCGCGTATTCGCTATGTTCAACGTCACTTGGATGTTTTTACTGCGTGCGACCATCGTGCAATGCATTTTCTTATGGAAAGATGGAAAATTATTCAGCCCATCGGTGTGGAAATCAGGCTTTAGTTTTTATTGGAAAAAACCGGGCTTAATCCGTAGCGTTTGGAATGACTACAAAGACTACTATCGTCGTGACTTTCATCCGTGGGATCACGACAATCGTGAAGAGCTTGGTAAATGGCAAGCAGGGCACGAGAATTATAAAGTGGTTTAAAATTCCATGAATCGTCACTAAAAATAAAGCCGCTGAAAAGCGGCTACGTATCTTTTTTCATCGTCTCCTAAATGATCCTAGCAATCGCGCGATAGCTTAATCTCGCTTATCTCCGATCATTACAAACTCAATCGATCTCATTAGATGGACTTGTTGCAGAGAAAGCTCAGTTAAGAAAACATTTACTTTAATAAATAGGGCTATTATAAAATCACGCTAAGCTAGCTCTTATTAACTACCTTAACTCTTCTATACCGCAATCTTTTAAGAAATCATACGTCGAATTATAGTATTCAGGCAAACGAGTTATATCCTCTTTATCACCAATAGGAATATATATTATGAAACCTTGACGCGCTCTTGTTAAAAGTACACGGTAGGTATTTTCAAGATACCTTTTCGAATCATTAGTCCCTCGATTTTGCCACTTTGTTCCTGAAAATTTATAGTACTCAAAACTTCCATCAACGTATCGAAAATCGGCATCCCAACCAATCAAAGACCAATCGAGTTCCAAACCCTGCACTTTAAACTCACTCATTGCTTCCTCTAACATGTTCGAGCTTCGAACATCTTGGCTCGGCTTTAAAAACCAATGAGCTTCATCTGTTTCTTTACTATTAAATATACCTTCCGCTCGCAGTCGTCTAGCAGAGGAACTAGACAGCACTCCCATTCTTTCTAATCCACGGCATTGTTTTTTTATCCAATTTTTTGCATCTACTAAAGATCGAGTAATTCGGATAGGATATTTATCAGAAATTTTTCTGTGATCTTCTTTAGCAAGCTGAGCGTCCCCTTTCAAAATTGCATCTGTGAAGTTAGATAGATTCGATGCTCTATAAGATCTCTGCGAGCTAGGTAAATGAAAGCCTGACTTTTGATAATATCGAGGATCTTCAGTATTAAAATAATTTCTATCTAGAGCGTTTGAATAATAAACATCCCACTCCTGAAAATTAGTCTTGATTGAATCAGTCCATGAAGAAATTCCAGCCTCGCCAGTATTAATTTCCTGACCTGTACCAACTAGCGCCACAACAACACACCAGTCTCCGTGTCTATCCATACTACTTAGCAGAAGATCTGGCTCAGATCCCAGACCTGAATACTCTGGCTTATTCCTGACAAGGTGCTCTTCCGTCCATGCGCGTTGAGCCTCATCAAAAATTACCACATGCTCATGAGGTACCGTTTCGACTAAGGAATACTGGTCTCTAAAATGATGGACATTCTGAATACTAGCTTTGACTTCAGGGGTCACTGCTACTCGTCGCTCTCCTCGAACTACCCGATCTTGAATCAAGGCTTCTCGCAACACATTAACTAAAGGTCCATTACCTGATAGATATACTGCAGATTCCAACTTGTCGATTGTAGGCCGAGTCGCGACATTCAACCCCACCAAGGTTTTTCCAGCACCTGGAACGCCTGTTACAAAACAAATTGCTTTCTTTTTATCTCTATGGCATTTCGAGATGACATCCTTAATAGCTGTTGTCGTTTCTGTCAGATTTTTTGCCGTAGCATCGTGGCGCATTATATCGGCCACATTGTGATTTGCATAAAGCGCCCGAGCAGCTTCAATAATAGTAGGCGTAGGTTTATAAGCAGAATTAATCCATATACTAAAATCAATTGAAGAATAATTAGGATATTTTTCCGTAAAATCCGTAAGAATATTTGCTATAGAATTACCATTAGTTTTTTGAATAGATGCTATATTTCGATCGATATGTAGCTCTGTTTTATATATTTTTGTTGCCCGAGTTGCTACCAATATTGGAACAATAAGCTTGTTATCACTACCTTCATGAAAACTTTGAAAATCCAAACAGTAACTATAAGTTTGCTCCTGATCAGAAGAATTAAAGAGACTTGAGCCTACTTTAAATTCAAGAACAAAAATTATTCCTTTATACAAAACAACAACATCTGCTCTTCGTCCCATTCGCGGAATTAACACCTCGAAAGCGACATAAGCATCAGAAAAATTGACTAATTGCTGTTTAAGAATTCTGATCTGCTCAGTCCAAGCAAAGGTTTGTTGATTAACAATATCTTGCGAATGTTTTTGCGTAATTTTACCAATAATAGAATCATCAGATTCTTGAATAAAACTACTAACATCAGAAAAATAATAAGCCCTAGTCATCTGCCACCTCAAAATCAAGGAGCAACGACATTTGTAGATCTAATGCTTTGGCTAATTTCGCGATATTAACTAAAGAGACGTTTCTCTTACCTCTCTCCACACCACTAACGTACGTACGATCGAGATCTGCTAAGCTTCCGAGTTGCTCTTGACTTAACGCCTTTGCTATACGCGCATCTCTAACCCGAGCCCCAAATTGCTCTAACAACCGCTGTTCCATTCTTAGTTCCACAAACAATGTCGAACTTGAACTTCACTGTTTAGTTGACTATAAGTCTACGGACTATAAGTCACATGTAAAAATTGCTAAGAATTCGGAGAAAGAAAATACTGTAACTAACTAAAACTATTCCGCTACTTCCCAATACAAAACGACCCAAAAATCTCGCCCAGCAAATCATCTGCGGTAAACGCGCCGGTAATCTCATTCAATGCTTGTTGCGCCATGCGCAAGTCTTCGGCCAGCAGCTCGCCTGCGCCCATACCATCCAATTGCTGGCGGCCAAAGGCGACGGCGTCGTTGGCGCGGTTGAGAGCGTCGATATGACGGCGGCGAGCGAGGAAACCACCTTCGTTGGCAGCGTTGTAGCCCATGATGTCTTTTAGATGTTCGCGCAGTACGTCAACACCGGCATTTTGTTTGGCCGATAAGGTGATGGTGGGATAGCGCTTATGTATATCTAAACCGATTACCTCTGTGGATAAGTCTGCTTTGTTGCGAATCACGGTTATGCGTTTTGATTGCAAAAAATCATCTGCTTGCTCTTTTAAGCCTCTTTCGTCGTATAAAGCGTGCAGTAATTTCTCCGGATCAGTCTCTGTTGTGGTGCTATCCACCATCAAAAGCACGCGATCGGCTTTGCTAATTTCGTCCCAAGCGCGCTGAATCCCAATCTTTTCGACTTCATCGGGCGCATCTCGCAAGCCAGCGGTGTCGATAATGTGCAGCGGCATGCCGTCGATGTGGATGTGTTCTTTCAGTACGTCGCGAGTAGTACCGGCAATGTCGGTAACGATGGCGCGTTCTTGGCCAGCCAAGGCGTTCAATAGTGAAGACTTACCGGCGTTAGGGCGTCCAGCAATCACCACGTTCATGCCTTCGCGTAAGATCGCACCTTGGTTAGCTTCGCGCATAACGGCGGCCAGCTCGGCTTCAACTTCGGCCAGCATGGCGCTGACTTTGCCGTCGCTTAGGAAGTCGATTTCTTCTTCCGGAAAGTCGATGGCGGCTTCTACATAAATGCGTAATTGAATCAGTTGATCGAGCAGGCTATGCACCCGGCGGGAAAACTCGCCTTGCAGTGAGCGTAATGCGCAGCGTGCTGCTTGTTCTGATGCAGAATCGATTAGATCAGCAATGGCTTCTGCTTGGGCTAAGTCCATTTTGTCGTTTAAGAAGGCGCGTTCGGAGAATTCGCCTGGGCGCGCCAAGCGACAACCTTGCGCTATCACTTCTTTCAATAAAATATCCAATACCACTGGGCCACCGTGGCCTTGCAGCTCAAGTACGTCTTCACCAGTAAAAGAATTGGGATTCGGAAAGAAGAGGGCGATGCCCTCGTCGAGTACGCAGCCATCTTGTGCTTTAAACGGCCCGTAGTGGGCGTAGCGCGGTTTCGGTAGATGTCCGAGCACTGCCAGTGCCACCGCCTGCGCCTTGTCGCCTGATACACGAATAATGCCGACGCCACCACGACCGGGAGCAGTCGCTACTGCAGCAATGGTATCTTGGTGGACGGCGTTGGTCATATCGGTACCTTAAAAACAGAAGTCGTAAAACAGCATTGTACATGAGGCCGACGAACAGCCATAAAAAAGGGCGCCGAAGCGCCCTTTCATTTTCTCATCAGCACTCAGTGCTTACGAATTTTCTATCTGTTTAGTAATCACGTACTGCTGAGCAATCGACAGCACGTTGTTCACTACCCAGTACAGTACTAGGCCAGCAGGGAACCACAGGAAGAATACGGTAAAGATCACCGGCATAAACTGCATAACACGCGCTTGCATCGGATCTGGCGGCGTTGGGTTAAGCTTCATTTGAATAAACATCGAAGCACCCATGATCAACGGCAAGATGAAATATGGATCCATCACCGACATATCACGAATCCAGAAGAAAAACGGCGCTTGACGCAGTTCAACGGATTCCATTAATACCCAGTACAAGGAGATAAACACTGGCATCTGTACCAAAATAGGTAAGCAGCCGCCCAGCGGATTGATCTTCTCTTCTTTATAAAGCTTCATCATTTCCTGACCAAGCTTCTCACGGTTATCGCCGAATTTTTCTTTAATTTCGGCCATCTTCGGCGCCACTTTGCGCATATTCGCCATTGAGCGATAGCTAGTCGCTGACAGCTTAAAGAAGGCCGCTTTAATAACCACGGTCAGCAAGATAATAGCCACACCCCAGTTGCCAACAAAACCATGAATGAACTCGAGCAACCAGAACAAAGGCTGAGCGATAAACCACAAAATACCGTAATCAACCGTTAGATTTAGGTTTGGAGCTATAGTCTCTAAACGTTCTTGGTCTTTAGGGCCAACGTACAGCTGAGCACCAACATTGGCCGTATCACCAGCCGCTACTGTGAATGGAGCATCGTAGAAACCGAATACATAATTGCCTTTAACGAAACGACCATTGTAGGTGTGTTGAGTCTCTTGCGATGGTACCCAAGCAGACAAGAAATAATGCTGAAGCATTGCTGCCCAACCGCCTTCTTGTACCGATTTATAACCGTCATCTTCTAAATCACTGAAGCTTACTTTTTTATAGCGATCTTCTTTGGTGGTTAATGCCGCACCAAGATACGCTTTCATACCCATGCCTGACGCAGTTGACGGATCTTGCGAACCATCACGCTTCAGCTGAGCGTAAAATGCACCCTGCCATTCGCTATCAGAAGTGTTGGTGATGCGGTAATTCATATCCATTAGATAATCACCACGACGGAAGGTATAAATCTTCTCAATCTTAGCTTTATCACTAACATGAGTTAGAACAACAGTAATCGCTTGCTGATCATCAGACAAAGTATAGGTAGTTTGGGCAGCGCTATATAACGCAGGACCTGCCTTATCAATACCGTCTTTGCCGACTAAACCACTCTGCGCAACATAAGTGCGACGCTGGTTTTTCTCTAGCAATACGAAGGGCACGTCTTGTTGATCAATCGACAGTGGGTAAGCCGGCAATAACACCTCGGCTACTTCACCACCGCGTGGATCAATTTTGACTTGTAGAACATCGGTAGTCACCGTAATCAGTTCACCGGTTGGTTCAGCTGATACAGAAACATCTGTTACGGGTGCATCAACAATCGGTTGATCGCCTGTACCTACAACGGGTGTTTCATTAACGTCCGTGGTTTGTGGAGCATCCGATGCTTGGGTAACTTCTGCGCTAGCAATCGGCGCGTTATTTAGGTTTTTCTGTCCATAATCCTGATTCCAGGTATAAATCAGAAAGTAAGTACTAACGGCCAGGCCAATAAATATGGCCAATCTGCGGATATCCATGATCAGGGTTTCCGTTGACAACAAGTAGGTGAATGGGTGGGTAAATCGGGGACGGGATCAACACCATGGGAACCCCATGGATGACACCGACCTATCCGTTTCGCGGCAAGCATACCACCACGAAGCGCTCCATACCGCTGAATTGCTTCGGCAGCGTAAGAAGAACACGTAGGATAATAGCGACAACGGCTGGGGAAAAGAGGACTGATGGCATAGCGATAGACAGCTATCAAAGACAGCAAGACCTTAGCGCCCGGTTTGACGCCGCTTGTTGCGGTTTCCGTTTGCTTGTCGGCCATGAGGTTGCTTCAGTCTGAACCAGAGGGCGTCGATCATCTCACGAATTTGCTGGTTGTCCAGTCCGGTAATACCAGATCGGGCAAGAATAACCAGATCAAGCGCCGCAATATCGTGCTGGTGAGCACGAAATGACTCGCGGATAAGCCGTTTGACACGATTACGGTCTACAGCTCGCTTAATCTGTTTTTTCGCCAGCACGAATCCGATTCGTGGCTGATCTTGCTCATTAGGAGCGGCTAACACCAAGAGGTCAGCCGTACTCCCACGCAACGCTGTGTTGTCAAAGACTCGCTTAAACTCAGCAGGTTTTAACAATCGCGATTGACGGCGAAATGCTAAATCCGGCATGCACAGACGTTCGATGGGATTCAACGAACAATTATGCTGTCAGGCTATGACGGCCTTTTGCACGACGACGAGCCAAAACTAATCGGCCGTTTTTAGTAGCCATACGAGCACGAAAACCGTGAGTACGCTTACGTTTTAATACGCTTGGTTGGAAAGTACGTTTCATAACACTGTCACCCGTTAAGTGAAAAGGGTCTAATTTTTAAGGGCGGCAATTGTATGAAAATCAAAGCGTAATAGCAATGGCTAATTTCTATTCAATTTTGCTGACCGTAATTTTGAATTTTGTTTACTAAAGAATATGTATGAAATGATGTTTAAAGAAAGAGGAGATAGTTTGTATTTATTATTCTTATAGAGCTACTTTTCTGTGAATAACTGATAATTTTCTATATAAATCAATAAGATAGAGAAATGATAAGTTCGGTACTACATGCGTTTAACGTATGTACGAGCTGGGTAAAAGCGGTGTACAGAATGCTAGTTTATGCACAAGGTGAATTCTTGCTAGAAATTCTCACGATTCTGTACCCAAGTTCGTCCCCCAGTTGTCAGGTCTGTTATCCACAGGGCCATTTCTTTCTTAATAATAGCGGTAATAGCTGTGGATAACCCGCCGCCTC